>NZ_JAPPTH010000025.1:0-71899 GCF_027587015.1 Vibrio sp. Makdt | reverse complement strand
AATTTTAGAGCCAGAAGCTAGACGCTCCATTGATGTTTGTTGTGCGCTGTTTGCGTTGTTTAGGTAACGTTGCGCAGTCATCGCTGAAACGTTTGTATTTACATTCACTGCCATGGTGATTTCTCCAATTGATTTTCCGGTATTGCGGTTTCCGACGTCTCGGAAAACCAAGTAGTTCTCTCAAAGTTACTTTTAATAACGGCGCGAAAATCAGAAGCTTTAGGAAAACTTTAAAAAAACCACAAAAAAAATATTAATTAATTAATTTTCAATCACTTAAAATATTCAACTTTCTAAAATAACTATAGATTTCTATTAATGAGAGCGCTTTGATTGGTCAAAAAACATTCTAACTAGCTTTTTAGTTGGCCAATGTACAGAAATGATTAATCACCAAAGTTCTTGGAGACGGACAAATATTAGGCAAAAAGGTGAGCTGCTCTCACAAAGTCGGCAGAGAAAATTAAAACCAGCAGAGCGAGAAAACGAAGAAAGATCGTTAGAAGGGAAAATAAAACACAATCAGTAGAAAGGAAAAAGCCCCTTTTCCTTTGAGAGAACCGGGGCTAGTTGGCGCGTCAGAGCCTGTGTGGAGATCATCGAGAAATGAACACATTTCCGACTCGCCGTTGCATTCTTACCGTAAAAATGGATAGCAGGTGAGAGATGAGAGAGCTAAACACCCAATAGTAAGTATGCTTGCCAGTTTCCCTTGCTGCATGGCTCACGTCTGAACACGAGCAGCAAGTTCAACCAATAACTATTGCAATAGTGACATTGCAGAGTTAGGCAATTGTTTTGCTTGAGCAAGTATTGAAGTACCCGCTTGTTGCAGAATTTGTGATTTAGTCATTTGCGTCGTCTCTTTCGCAAAGTCCGTATCTTTGATTCGACTGTTTGAAGCGTCTACGTTCTCTTGAACGTTTGCCAAGTTATTAATGCTGTGGCTTAGACGGTTCTGTTTCGCACCCAAATCAGCACGCTGTGAATCTACGTACTTCATTGCAGAATCGATAACGCTGATAGCGTTCTGTGAACCAGCAACACTTGTTAGGCTGATATCTTGAACTGATGTTGCACGGCCTTCGCTCTTAAGACCAAGCTCTGATGCCAGGCCACCAGAGATAGACATAGCGCCATCTAGGTCAGGTTCCGCTACGAATAGCTGTAAACGGCCATCATCAGTAACCGATGCGTTTACTAAGTCAGATTGACCATTAATGTAAGTCGCTAACTCTTCAATATCGTCACCCGCTTTAGTGTTGATATCTAGAACGATGTCTTCACCCGCTTTGGTTTTGAATTCAAACTTAAGATCGCTCGCTGTTGGCGGCACTTCCCAGTTCTTATCTTTCGCGTTTTCTGAATCGAACGTAGTACCACCCATACGGTAGTCATCTGCACGGATACTTGTCAGAGCCATGATCATTGCTTCACCAGAGTTAGAACCGATCTGGAATGAAGCTTCACCGAATGAACCGTTCAGAAGACGACGACCACCAAACGATGTGGTTTCCGCGATACGGTTAAGCTCATCTTGAAGTGCCATTGACTCTTCATTTAGTGCTGTACGCTCTGCCGGCGAGTTAGTGCCGTTTGATGATTGAATCGCTAGATCACGCATACGTTGTAGTACGTTAGTCGATTCGTTCATCGCGCCTTCTGCTGTTTGAGCAATCGAAATACCGTCGTTGGCATTACGCATTGCCACATCAAGACCACGAGACTGAGCCGTTAGACGGTTCGAGATTTGCAGACCTGCCGCATCATCTTTCGCGCTGTTGATCTTGTGACCAGATGACAAACGCTCCATAGAAGTCGCTAAGTCATTAGACGCTTTGTTCAGGTAACGCTGCGCTGTCATTGCGGAAACGTTAGTACTTACATTAACTGCCATTTTGCTCTCCTTATGAGTTCGCAAGCTCTCTGCGAAGCGGCCAGCTTTACTCTCATATGGATAAGCACTGACCGTATGTTACTCAATAAACCTTATACAAGGTTTAAGATCTGTATTAATCATTTATAACCAACACAGATACAAGTTGTATGCCAAGTTTAATTTTGTATAAATAATTTTTTTATTAACTAATAATCAAAAACTTACAAAAAATTAAACGCGATTATGATTGTTTGCTTCTAGAGGATGAAACTACCTCTATCCGCTTGTTGCCGTTTTTTGCCGCTATATCAAGAAACACTTTGTCTCGTACGAAAAAGCGGCAATTTTTGAAGTCATTCGCTCGTATGGCATAGCACATAAGGCAAAGAATCGACTCCGTGGTATTTAGTAGTTCACCACTAAATACCGATTAATCATTAAATATAGTTAAACAAGGTTAGGTCTTTTGTCTTACCAAACGCTTGCTGTGAAGCTTGCAATGCTCGAGAGTTTTCATTGAATTCAATGATGGCTTTCGAGTAATCCAAATCTTCAAAGTTGCTTTTCGCTTTCGCCAAAGACAACTTAAAGTCTTCATGTTGTTGCTCTTGAATATCCAATGTACTCAAACGGGCACCGACATCCGTCCTTGCTTTCGTTAAGTGAATAAACGCAGCATGGAACTCTTCCGTCACTTGATGCAGTTTTGCCGTTGCCGACGCATCGGACACTGGGTTTTCCGCTTGTTCGGCAGCTTCTTTGAACGTATCAAAGATAGAGAACGTTTTTCTCGGCTCTAAGGTGATCGAATCCCCCTTAGTAATCTGCCCTTTAAATTGAATATTTAGCCCTTCGTAGACAATGCCAGTCGAAGGATCAAAATCTTCTGCTGCAACCACTGCACCGTCTTTTTCAAGCTGGTAGGCGTAGTTTCCTGTTTGCATATCAACGAATGTAACCTTATAGGTTGAGCTATCTTTAGAACGATTGGTAGCTCGCTCTAATAACAATTCAGACGCAGGTTCGAGGTCATACTGAGGCTCAAAGTCACCGAATGGGTTATCTATTTCCATAAATAACTTACTGCCAGGATCATTCATTGCCATTTCAAAGCTGCTCGCTACACGCATCTTGCGCTGATAGTCGTCGCCTTGATACGTCACCGTTCCTTCGTTATCGCGAAAGAAGGGCTGGCTTTTCGGCTTAGTACCGGCAAATGTGTAGTTGCCAGACTCGTCTTGAGAGTTCGCTAAGTACAAAAAGTTATTCGCTAACTCTTGGATTTCACGCTTCTTCGCTAAACGGTCTTCTGGTGACAACGAGCCGTTGATCATTTCCATCACGGTTCGTTTTGCTTCATCAGCAAAGCCTTCCGAGTTGGCGATCATCACCTCGTGGTGCTCAAGGCGGTTTCTAACCAGAGTAATGGCATCAACGTACTGTTTAAGCTGCTCTGATTGCTGACCAATATTCTGTAAATAGTGCGTCGCTAACGGGTCATCACTTGGCGACTGCAGCTTCTTACCGGAAGCGAGTTGCGCTTGGTTGTGATGCACCTTGTTCTCTTGGCGGCGCAAGTCATTTTGTACGGACTGGTAGTTATGGAAGCTAGATATACGATTTAACATTTATACTTCCTACCTCAGAGCCAAAATAGTATTAAAGGTATCGTTAGCAGCTTGCATGATGCGTGAAGAAGCCATATACGCTTGTTGAAACTTCATCATATTTGCCGCTTCTTCATCAAGGTTAACCCCTGAGATTGAAGCAATACGCTCCTGGGCTGACTGCTTTTCTAACGTCGCAATATCACTCAAGCGATTGGCCGTTGAAGACTTCAGACCCGTGTTGGTATTCAGGTTGTGGTAAAGGTCTAGAATCGTAGACTCACCATCGTTCAAGATCTTGCCCGTTTGGAGATCTTGCAGCTTACGTAAGTTGCCATTGTCACCTTCTGATGGGACAAGGTTTGCCGTAAATTTGTCGTTTGCCAACGCGCCTGCCGTTAACTCGAAGGTCGTGCCGTTAATCGTCACCGGCCCTTGTGGCGGATACGGTTGAGGCTGCATTAAGATGTTGCCTTTTGGATCCGTCACCGCAAATTGCTCGCCCTTTGGTGACACAATCACTTCAAACTCACGCAGTTGGCCTGCCTCTAGGATTTTGAAGCCAGCGGTACCTTTGGCAAACGTTGTGGATGCTTCATAGCTTTGTGCGGCAATGTCTTTCGGATCTGTGGTTTCCATGTGAATCTGCGCGGCAAAATTACGCGTTGGACGCAGTAGCAGCTTTTCACCAAGTTCAGGCGGATTACGAATTTCGACGCGCATACCATCAAGATAAAACGCGTTGCCGCTTGAATCGGTACTCACTTTGACCGTTTCGCCACTTGGCTTGGTCACCACGTAATCACTACCATCGTATTTGAGACCGTACTCTCCACCTTTTAAGGCAGAAGTATCATCAATAAATACGGCTACATCGGCTTTGGACTGCCCACTTGCCGTCACACGAGATTTTGCCACCAGATCTGAGTTCACATCGGTAAACAGGTTCTTGCCCACGTTGCCGTTGAGATCCAAGCCTTGCTCTTGAAGCGCATTAACCTTGTACGAAAACGCAGTTGCCAAACGGCCAAGCTCATCCATAATGGCTGGGATGTGCTCATCACGCATGTCTAACATGGCACCGATTTTTCCATCAATGTCACTGCTGGTGATCGGCTTTAAAGACTTACCTTCAACAATCGCCAAGCGACGCTGGTGTGCATCAGGTAAACCATCCACCATTTTTAACTGGCTTGCCTCACTACCTGATACCAAGGTGTGGCCGTTACCAATATGGACATTGAAGCCTTCGGCATTTGAGCGCGGTGTCACCGTTACTTTGGTGTAACCAGAAAGCTCATTAATTAGCTTTTCATGCTGATCTCGCAGGTCGTTATGAGGTCCTGGAGTTCGCATCATCAGGCGTTGTACATCACGGATCTCGATCGCGAGTTGATTAACTCGCTCGATACCCATATCTAATTTTTTATTCGTAGAATCAGACTGTTGACGAACCGTTTCATGAAATTCATTCAACGTTTTACTGAGTAACCCAGCCTTCTCTATTACGACTTTTCGAGCACCAACGTCATTCGGTGTATCGGCTAAGGTTTTAACCGAGTCAAACCATTCATTTAGGTTTTCTGGAATCTTCTTCGAAGCCACCGAAGACAACATGCTCGACAACATATCCAAGTTGCCTTGAGTGTCGCCTTTGTTGGCGGCATTGGTTGTCGATAGGTTAAGTTCATTGACGGCAAATTGATCCCAAGAGCGGCGAACATTTTCCACATGCACACCCATGCCGTAGGTTTGACCACCGTACTGGCGCGGGTCATTAACACCTTGAATCACAGATTGGCGGCTATAGCCCTCTGTATTGGCGTTAGAAATGTTATGACCTGTGGTGTTTAGCTGTCTCTGAGCAGTAAGAACACTTTGTGCCCCTACATTCAGAAGATCCGACGCCATAATGCCCCCAAAAAACTTAACAAAATCAGGATAAACTGATTAACTACCAGTTTAAAAAGCAATATGTATGCCAACAGAGAAGAAAGGGAGTTAAAAGGCGTTAATTTATTGAAGAATAAAGAGATAACTATATGTGGTGCTGTTGACTTTTAAGCGACAGATAAGAAAAGAGCCTGCCTGTGGCAAGCTCTAGATGTTCAATCGATATGACCTAGTTCATCTCATCAATCTTAGCTTTAACTCGCAATACCTTATCAGCATAGTTAGGGTCAGTTGCGTAGCCTGCTTGATGAATACCTTTGATGAAGTTCTCCGAATTTCCTTGGTGCTGCAGCGCCGTTTCATACCTTGGGTTTTCGTTCAAGAACTTCACATAGTCGTTGAAGCTGTCTTCAAAACTTGAGTACGAACGGAAAGAAGCAGATTCTTTAACGGCCGTTTTACCATGGAACTCAAGTGTTTGAGTCGCCACTTTATCGCCTTTCCAACTTCTGTCTGCTTTGATGTTGAATAGGTTATTACTGTTGCCTAAAGAGTTCTTGACCATCTTTGAGCCCCAGCCTGTTTCCAGTGCCGCTTGAGCCAATAATAGAGATGAATCTACGCCAAGCGCGCTTGCTGCTTTTTCTGCGTAAGGCTTCATTGAGGTCACAAAGGATTCTGGTGAATCGAAAGAGACTGGCTGTTTAGTCGCTGACGCAGCTTGCACGTCTAGTGCTCTCTCTTCTGAACGGCCTGAGTATTGAGGTCGCTGCAATGAAGTATCAAAACCTTCACTGCGAACCTTATCTTCTGTCGCGTCGCTTGCTTGACCCGCACTTAGCTGTGCAACAATCATATCCGCAAGGCCTAGTGAACCATTCGCACTGAGCTCACTCGCCATTTGGTCATCTTGCATCTGGCGATAAAACTGTTCGTTCTGGCTGTTCAACATATCCGATTTAAAGCTAGAGTTCGCATCGCGCATCGACTTAAACAACATTGAGGTGAAAATCGCTTCAAACTGTTTTGCCGCTGCGGTAAGTGCTTCTTTCTCACTGCCCTCTTCACCGTTTACTGCTTGTTGACGAAGACGGTCTAGGCTGCCGATGTCGTGAATAAAGCCGATGTCGTTGTTATTCTTAATCATGCTCTATTCCTTAGATAATGATCAGCTGGCCTTCAATCGCACCCGCTTGTTTCAGTGCTTGAAGGATTGCCATTAGATCAGAAGGCGCTGCGCCGACTTCGTTAACCGCACGAACCAAATCATCCAATGTTAAGCCAGGTTCGAACTTAAACATCTTGCCATCGGCTTCAGTGACTTCGATATCAGAATCTGGAACCACTACCGTTTGACCACCAGAGAATGCATTCGGCTGGCTAACGTTTAAGTTTTCTTTAATCGCGACTGTCATACCGCCGTGTGTTACCGCCGCCGCTTTTAGGCGCACGTGCTTACCAACGACAATAGTACCAGTACGAGAGTTAACGATGATTTTCGCTGAACCTTCAGCTGGGTCAAATTCAATGTTTTCGATTGCCGATAAGAACGCTACACGTTGGCTGATTTCTCGAGGCGCACGTACTTTTACAGACGTCGCGTCGACCGCTGAAGCCATTTGTGGGCCTAAGAAATTATTAACTGCATCAGCCATGCGCTGCGCTGTTGTGAAATCTGATTGGATTAGGTTGAATGTGATGTAGTCACCACGGCCAAATGGCGTTGGGATCTCTTGCTCTACCGTTGCACCACTAGAGATGATACCGACGTTAGGGTTATTGCCGACAATCTTAGAACCATCGTTACCCTGAGCACTAAAGCCACTTACCACTAAGTTACCTTGCGCGACGGCATACACCTGACCATCTAGACCTTTTAGGAAGGTTTGTAGCAAGGTACCACCACGTAGGCTTTTTGCCGAACCGATAGAAGAAACCGTGACATCAACTTCCTGACCTTGCTTAGAGAAAGCCGGCAGTTCAGCGGTAACAATTACTGCCGCTACGTTTTTGGTTTTTGGCTTAGTGCCAGGCGGCAATTGGATGCCAAAATTTTGCAGCATCGCGTTAAATGTTTGATCGGTAAAGGGTGTTGTCTCACCAGTACCCGGCAAACCCGTGACCAAGCCATAACCAACAAGTTGGTTACTACGAACACCCGCCACTTTTGCCACGTCTTTAATACGCGCAGCATGGGCACTGGTGGCAAGAAATAGCATGCCGAATAGTACGAGTGTCAGTTTTTTCATTGAGTAACCTGTCTGTATTGCTTTAATTAATAATAACTTAGCGAAATATTGTTGAGTAACACGGGCTGTCAGTATGTCGACACCCTCTCAAGCTCTACAGAGATACATTAAAGAATCGTGCCAAGAATCCAGGCTCTTGCATATCTTTCTGTACGCCGGTCCCTGAGTACTGGATTCGTGCGTTAGAAACACGGTTTGAAGCGATGGTATTTTCGAAGTCGATATCGTCTGGGCGAATGGTGCCGCTTAGGCGGATATACTCATCGCCGGTGTTGAGCGTCATCCACTTTTCACCACGTACCACTAGGTTGCCGTTAGCAAGCACTTCAATCACTTCCACAGTAATGTAACCACTGATGCTGTTGCTCTGATTAGCGGATGCGTCGCCTGCGAAGGTGTTAGTGTTGCTCAGGTCATACGAGAAGTTGTACTTGTCTATCGTCAGCTCTTGACCACCAACAGCCAAAGGCTCCATAGATGCATCGTTCGACTTAGACATGTCCGCATTGGCTTTTTTCGTCGCACGAGTATTTTCATCCAGCGCTACGGTAATGATGTCACCGATACCGCGAGGCTTTGAATCATCGTACATACTGCCAATATGGTTTACGTTAAATAGTGAACCGGTTGCCGCAGCATAATGCTCTGGCTTCTGTTTTGGGTTGATTGGCGCCCATGCAGGATCACCTGCGATAGGATCCGTTCGACCGCGAAGCGTGTCGATAATACCTGAGCTTTCTTGAGCCGATTTATCGCC
The DNA here is from genome assembly GCF_027587015.1 of Vibrio sp. Makdt. Classification (NCBI taxonomy): domain Bacteria; kingdom Pseudomonadati; phylum Pseudomonadota; class Gammaproteobacteria; order Vibrionales; family Vibrionaceae; genus Vibrio; species Vibrio sp. Makdt. The sequence goes on along the minus strand of NZ_JAPPTH010000025.1, from coordinate 63,514 downwards.
TTCTACCGCATCAACCACTGTGGTCGCGTTCTCTTCTGCTGGTGTCTCTATTGGATCAAGCACAGAACAACCGCTCATAGATAAAAACAGGGCTAAACAAAAAATACGTTTCATGGCGATATACTCTCAGCAAGTCGTGGTAATTAGTAGGCCGTGACGAACACGTCGATTAATACGAAACCAGTAAGCGGTGAATAAACCGATTACAGCTGTTGGTTAACAAAGCTCATCATCTTGTCTACCGACGAGATAACTTTCGAGTTCATTTCGTAAACACGTTGAGCTTCGATCATATTCACAAGCTCTTCGGTTACGTTTACGTTCGATGTTTCTAACATCGATTGGCGGATGTTACCCAAGCCATCGAAGCCTGGTACACCTTCTTGTGGGTCACCACTCGCACCTGTCGGCAAGTAAAGGTTTTGACCTACTGGTTCTAAACCGCCTGGGTTCACAAAGTCAGTAATAGTGATCTGACCTACCACTACGTTGTTTTGCTCACCACGGAGACGAACCGATACCTCACCGTCGTTACCTACTGTCACTGAGATTGCATCTTCAGGAATAACGATTTCTGGTTGTAGCGGGTAACCTTGACCCGATGTCACGATTGCGCCGTCACCGTTCAATGTGAACTGACCATTACGGCTGTAACCTGTTTCACCGTCTGGCATCTCAACTTGGAAGAAACCGTCGCCTTCAATCATCATATCTAGGCTGTTCGACGTTGTTTGTGCGTTACCGTGAGTGTGAACCTTTTGAGTCGCAACCACTTTAGAACCCGCACCTAGCATCAAGCCACTTGGTAATTCAGTGTTCTGAGAAGACTGACCACCAGGCTGGTTGATGTTCTGGTAGAACAGATCTTCAAATACCGCACGGCTCTTTTTAAAACCAATCGTCGAGGCGTTGGCAAGGTTGTTTGAAATCGTTGAAATATTGGTTTGTTGGGCGTCTAAACCTGTTTTACTTACCCATAATGCTGGATGCATAGCAATTTCCTTTAAATTCTATTAGCTCATACGAAGCAGTGAATCAGACGACTTGTCCATTTCCTCTGCTGTGCTCATCATCTTGACCTGCATTTCAAACTGACGTTGTAAGTCAATTAGGCTGGTCATTTCACCTACGGCATTTACGTTACTGCCTTCGACCGCACCTTTTAGCAACGTTACCGCTGCATCTGCTTCGTATGCCTGATCTGGGTTTTTCGAACGGAATAGACCATTCGTATCTTTAAACAAACTTTGATTATCTGGACGTACAAGTTTAATACGATCAACGACCTCCAATTCCTCAGCTGGAGCGCCTTGAGGAATGACTGAGATCGTACCGTCTGTACCAATTTCGACTTTACTGATTGGGATGGGCAGTGTGATTGGCGCGTCGTTTTCGCCCAATACCAAATGGCCACTTGCATTGGTCAGCAAACCATTTTGGTCAACCTTTAGGTTACCGTTACGTGTTAAGCCTTCACGACCAGTGTTGTCCATCACTGAAATCCAACCATCACCTTGAATAGTGACATCAAGATCACGGCCAGTGGTAACCACACTACCCTGTGCAAAATTATGTCCCGGACGCTCTGTCATGCTGAAAACACGAGTAGGCATACCTTCGCCATACGCTTGCATTGAACGCGCTTGTGCTAAATCAGCACGGAAACCCGTTGTACTTACGTTGGCAAGGTTGTTTGCACGTAGCTGCAAAGCTTGCATATTTTGCTTAGCGCCACTCATGGCAAGAAACAGTGCGCGATCCATAATTTTGCTCCAAAAATCATCTTCTGGGGCTAATAAAGCAAACACTGTGCCAATATTTTTAACTGTTATTTATCAACAATTTAAATGAAAAACAAACAAGAAAGGTGATCACAAAAGGATCATTGAGGAAGAATTGTTGCCAGTGGCATTACCGGGCGGCAATAAGGGCGGCAAATAAAAAAGCAAACAACAATACCCAATTCAATAACATTGAATTGGGTATTCACAGATGATTCAAACGTTAGAAACGATTAACGAATCTGAAGAATATTCTGTTGTAGTTGGTTGTGTACTTCTAGAGAACGCGAGTTCGCTTGGAAGTTACGTTGAGCAGAAATCAAATCAACCAGTTCTTGAGTCATATCGATGTTCGACTGCTCAAGTGAGCCGTTGTTGATACTACCAAATGAACCTTTATTCGATTCACCCCAGATTTTGTCACCTGAGTCGTTAGTAGAATCCCACTGGGTACCGCCTTTCTTATCCAGACCTTGCTCGTTTGGTACGCGTACTAGGCCAACACGACCAAGCATTACGTTTTCACCATTTGAGTAAGTACCTAGAACACTGCCGTACTCATCGAAATCGATTTTGGTTAAGAAACCTGTTGTTGCACCATCTTCATCAAACTTAGTCAGTTCAAACGGAGCCGCAAATTGGGTTGAAGAATCTAGACCAAACTTAAGCACTTGTGTTGGATCTGCACCGTTCAAGTCGATTGGGTTCGCACCAGCACCTAGTGGGTCCGAGTTTATCGGTTGACCACTGTTCAAGCTTGCTAACGTACCGTCATTGTTGAACTTCATTGTATGACCAACATGACCTTGAGCATTCGTTGCATCACCACCAGTAATGTTGAGTGGCTTCTCGCCAGTCTCATCAGTCATGGTGTAGTACGTCTGCCAAGTATTTGGTTGCGTCTGATCTTTGAGGTAGTAAGTCGTTAACTTGTAAGACTGGCCCATAGAATCGTATACCGTCGAAGACGTTGCACGGTTATAGGTATCAGCATCTTTGAAGTTAAATGCAGCCGGATCTTTAAGGTCACCGTTTGCAGGAAGGTTAACCCCTACTTCAATGTTTTCTGTCTGCTTTGGCTTACCAAATTCAGCTGGAATGTCGAGAGGCTTTGGCGCATAAGAAAGAACTTCACCCGAGTTTGGATCAACATCGTAACCTAAAAGAAACTCATCGTTAGCCGTAACCATGTAGTTGTCTTTGTTTAGGTGAAATGCACCATTACGTGTTAGTTCGTTAATCTCTGGCACCATACGGTCTTTCGCTACCGCAAAGAAACCTGTACCACTTACGCGTAGATCCATTGGGTTGTTTGTATAAATACTTGAACCTTCGTGGAACTGTTGCGCCACTTGGCTAGCTTGCGCACCACCACCTGACGTCGTTTTTGCGTTTGTGAACAACGAGTTTGAGTAAACATCGCCAAACTCAGCACGAGACTCTTTAAAGCCAAATGTGTTTGCGTTCGCAATGTTGTTACTGGTTGTATTCAGGTCTAATTGTGCAGCGGATAGGCCGCTTAAAGCTACATATGACATTCCAATATTCTCCTAATCTATCTAGCTAGCATGTTCACTCACTTAAGAGCTACGCTTTACCAACTTCTAGTACTTCAGCAAGTCGTACTGGCGATGTGAAACCAGCCAGATTGAGTAGTACGTTGCCATCACCCTTACCAAGAAGCACACTGTTCACGTTCGCATAGCTGGAAACTTGGAACTCTGTGTTCTCGCCATCCAGTAAACCCGACGCTTTCACGTTGTATTTACCGGCCGGCAATGGGTTACCGTCTTCGTCTTTTCCGTCCCATTCAACACGTGTATCGCCTGAAGGTTTAGAGCCAATATCAAAAGTGCGAACTAATTGGCCCACTTCGTTCTCAACACGGACCATAACATTGTCCATCGCTTGAGGAAGCTTAACCATTGCCGCCATACCGCCATCACCTTGCTTTACACCTGCCGCACCAGGAACCAACACATCACGACCAACCAAAGAGGAGGCCTGCAGTGCTTGGTTAGAGGTCATCGATGAGTTCAAGCTTTCAAACTGTGAATTCATTTTGCCGATGCCATCAACGGTCGCAAATGAAGCCATTTGCGCAATCATCTGGTCATTGCTAACCGGCTTAAAAGGGTCTTGCTGTGCTAGTTGCTTAGTCAACAAAGATAAGAAATCTTCTTGCTTAAGATCCTGCTTACCTGTTGTTTCGTCGGGCTTCTTAGCGCCATCTTGAAGACTCTTCAGCTGGTCAACATAGGACAAGCCGCTTTGACCAACATTGTTGTTGATTCCAGCCATGTGCTACCTCCTTATCCTTATTGACCCATCTGCAGCGTACGCAGCAGCATTTGTTTACTCGAGTCAGCAACCTGTACGTTCGTTTGGTACGCACGTGATGCCGAAATCATATTTGCCATCTCTTCCATAACGTTCACGTTAGACTTGTAGATGAAGCCTTCGTTGTTCGCTAATGGGTGGTCTGGGTTGTACTCCGCGCTCAGCGGCTTATCGCTTTCCACGATACCTAATACTTTCACAGGCACAGTGTGGTCACTGTTACGTGCTCGATTTAACTCAGCGCCGAACACTGCGTGGCGAGCCTTGTAAGTTTCTTTAGCAGAACTACTTACACTGTCCGCGTTTGCAAGGTTGCTCGAGGTCGTATTTAGACGAACAGATTCAGCACTCATCGCAGAACCAGTCACATTGAATACATTAAATAAGCTCATCTAATTATTCCCCTTTAATCGCTTTAGTTAAATTCTTGAACTTACTTCCAAGGAAGTCGAGAGAGGCTTGATGCCTAATTTGGTTTTGCATGAAAAGGTTTCTTTCCAAATCCAAATCAACCGTGTTGCCATCTCCTGTATCAGGTTGGGTAGGAATTCGATACTTCGTTTCCCCGTTCACCGTCGTTTCGGCAGAAATGTGCCGACCGTCTGTGCGGCTAAGACCAATGCTTGCCCCAGAACTTGCCGCCTGCAGTGATTTCTTAAAGTCTAATCCCTTTGCTTTATACCCAGGCGTGTTTGCTTGCGCGATATTGGTGGAAAGCACCTCAGCGTTACGCTCACGTACACCAACTGTGTGTTGGTGAATGCCCAAAGCATTATCAAAAGAAATAGCCATCTAAACCTCAACTCAAGAACTGACTGTTATAAAATAACCAAAGCAATATATATACCAACTTTTAAAACGAAGTGGTCTATTTATACTTTTACAGGTTACTCGTGGGTAAACTTGCAATATACAAGCCAAAAAATAGAGTAAATTGGAATGTCACTCTGACTTAAAGATATAGGTTAAGCCGGAAAAAGAAAACCCAGCACTTGGCTGGGTTTTAAAATTATTCAGTAATGTCACACCATATTTAGGTGGCGGCAATTACTTCAATTTGTAGATGATACCTGGGTTACAACGAACCATTTCGAAGCGGTCCGTTAATCCAGTTAACGACTCAGACGCCCCCAGAAGCAAGTAACCACCCGGGTTCAGGCTGTTCGCCATTTGGTTAAGCACTTTAGATTTCATCTCTGGAGAGAAGTAAATCAGTACGTTACGACAGAAGATAATGTCGAACTTACCCAGAAGTGCGTAACTGTCCATCAGGTTCTGTGGACGGAAGTTCACCATGCGCTTCACGTTGTCTTTCACTTTCATGCGTCCATCGCCTGCATCTTCAAAGAAGGTACGACGGCGCTCTGGAGAAAGACCACGACCTAAAGCAAGGTTGTCATACGCGCCAGTGCGGCACATATCCAACATGCTTGCTGAGATATCCGTTGCGGTGATCGATACATTTGGCAGCATACCTGGCTTACGAGCTTGAGTCTCAAGCACCGTCATTGCCATTGAGTATGGTTCTTGGCCTGAAGAACTTGCCGCAGACCAAATCTTAATAGGACGTTTATTTGCCGCTATTTCCGGTAGAAGTTTATCCGCAAGCACAGCAAACGGGTAAGTATCTCGGAACCAAAGTGTCTCGTTCGTCGTCATAGCATCCACTGCTGCCACTCGCAACTCACGGTTTCGGCCCGTTACTACATCTCTCAATAAATCAGACAGCGAAGCTAGGTTAAACTTTGCTACTAATGGGCTTAGACGACTGCGCACCAAGTACTGTTTGCTGTCACCTAATACAATGCCACATTGAGATTCTAAGAAACGGCTGAAATCGCGATACTCTTGATCACTTATTGTTATAGCAGTCATTAATGTCTCTTTTAGTTAGTTAACGCAGCTTTAACGGCTGCACCAAGCTCATCAGGATTGAACTTAGCAATGAAGGAGTTTGCTCCTACACGCTCAACCATGGCTTGGTTAAATACACCACTCAAAGATGAGTGTAAAATTACGTATAAATCTTTTAGTTCAGCGTGACGGCGAATCTCAGCAGTCAGCGTATAACCATCCATCTCTGGCATTTCGATATCTGAAATCACCAATGAAATCTGATCGTAAATACTGCCCTCTGCTGACATCTGCATCAGTTTCTCGTAGGCTTCTTTACCATCTTTCACGGCAATCACTTCAAAACCAATCGACTCAATAGCGCGTTGAACCTGTTTACGTGCAACGGTTGAGTCATCAGCAATCAAGATGCGGCGAACGAGTTCTTTTTCTTGTTCTACTTCTGCGATTTCTTCAGCAATCTTGCTGTCCATGGTTTCATCAACAGGCGAAATTTCAGCTAGGATTTTTTCAACATCAAGAATTTCGACCAATTCATTGTCGATGTTGGTTACCGCTGTCAGGTAGTTCGCTTTACCAGCGCCATCTGGCGGCGGGAGAATCGATTCCCAGTGCATGTTGATAATGCGCTCTACTGAACTTACCAAGAAACCTTGAATGGTTCGGTTGAACTCAGAGATAACCACAAAACACTTTTCAACATCCGTTGTCGGACGGCCACCAATCGCTAAGCTCAGGTCGATCACAGAGATCGTTTGGCCACGAATGTGTGCGACACCTTTAACCAGTGGGTTCAAGTTTGGCATCTTCGTCAGCTTAGGGCATTGAAGCACTTCTTTTACTTTAAAGACATTAATGCCGTAACGCTGACGCCCCATTAGGCGAAAGGTTAGTAATTCTAATCGGTTTTGACCGACGAGTTGCGTACGCTGATTCACCGAATCAAGAATACCCGTCATGAGCTCATCTCCATATCAAACTTTTTTGTATAAAAAGTGTTAGTCTACTGCAGGCTACGAACCACCAGAGAAACGGAATGACGTATTATAAAACAAATTTGCCACCTCTTTCCATAGCAATGTGTAGAGCTACTTTTAAAACTGTCGCTAAGTTTATCGGCATTTTATCAATATTGTTTAGTTTTTTTGTGCAAGCTGCGACCCCAGAACAAATTGAGATGATTCAGTCTGCGGCCGAGCAACACATCCTTGATACCGTTGAACAGCCACGAGGCGGCGAACTCTTTGTTAATTCAGCAAATGTTGACTCAAGAATCAAAGCAACAGACTGCCCGGTTCCTCTTGAGACAAGTGCCTCAACCACCACCAATACCCGCAGCAGTATTACGGTTTTAGTGCAATGTGTTCCTGATGAGTGGCGAGTTTATGTACCGGTACGTCTTTCGATGTCGGTGCCGCTTGTGACGACTACTCGAGCACTAGCGAGAGGCGAAATTATCGGTCAATACGATGTGACAACCGCGATGATTTCTCTTAACAAATTCCGTCGCCAAGGCTTCACCGCTCCAGAGCAAGTTATCGGCGCCAAGGTAAAAAAGAACCTAAGGCCGGGTGACGTTGTCGAAAGGGGTGACATTTGTGTCGTATGTCGAAACGAGAAGGTTATCATACAGGCAGTAAAAGGTGGCATGACCATTACGACTAAAGGCACAGCGCTAACTGATGGCTCTATGGGTGATCAAGTAAGAGTGAAAAATGATAAATCACAGCGTATAATTGAAGGTATTGTTACCAACATGTCTGAAGTCACGGTTTACTTTTAACTCTCTACTTCTCAATTGGCGGTACCGTTAGCTATTTCGCTTTCGACTCTAGCATTGAAATACGTAGCTTCAGTGTTATATCCCTTTTCGACTAAAGAGCGAAAAATTGCTAAAGTAATCGAACCCTTGGTCGATATTGACTGTACAGGTTCCCATTTTTGAAGAAAAAGGCTTAACTATGGCAGGCATTGATAACATTCGTTCAGGGCAAACCCTAACGACCACTAACCGATCAGCAGTACGCTCTGATTCTAGTTCCGAGTCATCACGCTCTGATGTTTCAACTAAATCACCAGCGAGCAAAGATGCGGTTTCACTAAGCCAACAAGGCAAAGCGATCGGCCAACTCCACCAAGACATGGCAGCAAACCCAAGCTTTGACTCTGCAAAAGTTGCAGCAATCAAAGAAGCGATCGCGAACGGTTCATACACAGTTGACCCAGAAAAACTGGCCGACAATATGATGAAGTTCGAAAACGAATTAAAAGGTCTTTAAGTTCTCCCCTCTTGTACTGAGTGCTTAACTTAAGACACACAAGATTATTGATAGGTTACGTTATGGCGGCACTAGCAGATTTAGTTAATTTCCAACTTCAAAATGCCAAAGCCTTATCTGAGCTACTAAGTTCAGAGAAAACCGCTATTACAAGCCGACAATCGACAGATATTGAGCGAATTGCCAAGGAAAAAGTGGTCCTTGTCGAACAGCTAAGATCAACCGATCAACGCATCGCTGCCCATAGCAATATCTCAGAACTGACCGAGAATCCTGAACTTGCTCAGTTAGTCTCAACCATCAAGTCTATTGTGCACGATTGTCATCAAGCGAACCTGGTGAATGGCGAAGCCCTAAATCGAGCACACCTCAGCTTCAAAAAACTCAGCAACATGATGCAACAAAGCCACGGCAAAATTGGCATGACTTACAACGCCGGCGGTCAAACGCACACTATTTCAACGTTGGGAACCAACGTAAAAGCTTAGACAAGCTGCCTCTTCGACAACGCCACTAGCCCTTTCTTATCTATATCTCAGACTATCTATATTTCGACTCCAATCAAAAGCCACACTCCTGAAAGTACACCCATAACCACGATAAACAAAAAAGCGGCAAGTATTTTCATACTTGCCGCTTTCTCATTGATATAAGTTATTGGTTGCCGATACGCCATCTGGAAAGCGACTGACAACCAATATCATTCATTTCTTCACAGATACTAGAACAGTGTTTGCTGTCTCTTCTCTGGTACTGCTTGAACTTCACCGTAGTTACGTAGCTGATCCATCTTACGGATATCCAATTGAAGCTCAGTCACATAGCTATCGCCAACTGGGTAACTGCGCACGACTTCTGCACCGCGGATAACCCCATCAACCGCACCTGATGTGCGCTCTGTACCAAGGCGTTGGTCTTCAAGTTCAGCACGGCCACTGACTCGCATCCCATAAACTTGTTCCGCAAGTTCACGATAGGCATCGATCTTAGAGGCTCTCATCGCACGGATGCGCTTCTCTTCGTCGTTGCGACCTTTTTGCTCACTGATACTCGCGTAACCAACAGCAACCAAGAAATCGTCTGGTCTCATGCTCTGCAAAGGCTGACAGCCAACAAGCAGTAAAGCAGCAACCACAAATATTAACTTCTTCATCTCGAACTCCTAAGGGCGAAGAATAACAGTATAAGGCTGACTGATCGTTGGGTCAGAACGAATGATCACGCCATCTTGAGTTCGAATACTGTTCAGAGTATCGAGGTCACGGCCAATACGGTCTGCAGGCAAAAAGCCTTGTGCCGAAGCCACGACAATACGAGTTTGCATGCCCACCACTCGAGCATTAACAAGCACACCGCCCTCTTGGCGCAGCATAGTACCCGTTAGTACGTATTGAACGTCTTGCTCTTGAGCTAAGTCTTTCCAGTCACGGCTAATCGCAAAGTCACCTTGATGAGTCACTTGGATAGAACCCGTGGTTTTAAAATCGACCACCTTGAAGCCACGACGCTGAAACTGATGAATGAAACCTTCAGATACTGAATTACCAAGCCAGTTTGTTGTGTCCATGTGTTGCAGGTCAACAAACGAGGTGATCGCGATAGGCGTTCTTGCTGAGATACTGGTGTTCGACACGATCAAGTCTTCAGTCATGCTTTCAACGAAGAAATCCATGGTGTGACGAGGGCTGTCCATCAGCATGAACTGACTGCCGGCATACTCAGTCTTGCCGTTATAGATCGGCGAATAAGCGCATGATGTCAGCAACATGACACTCATTACTACGAGCCATTTTTTCATTCTCTAATCTCCAGATAGTTTTAGTGCTACCTGTTCCAATATGTTCTCGCCATTATTCTTTTCAATGGATTACAATGTTGGAACAGTCTTTGCTTTTCATTAATGGTTCAGATTAAGAAAAACGCACTTAAGTCAGCTTCAAGCTTATAGTTATTTGTTAAGCAATATTTATACCCAACTGGTAACGAATAGATGAAAAAAATAATTTCTTACTTATTTTCAATAGGTTCACTGATAATCATAAGCTTCAGTGCTCATGCCTCATGGTATGAAGTTACCGGTACCGCAACTATCGTCTCGTCAGAAGAGACGGCAAGGATCCACGCTCTGGAAGACGCGGTCTATAAGGCCGTTCAGTTCTCGGGGGCTGACATTGGCAGTATTGCGAACCTGACGCCTTATCTCGATGGGAAGAAAAAGGAATACCAATTTACTAACCACGAAGTACGCTACATCTTGGTTGATAAAGAGAAGAAACGCGGTGGCAATTTAATGATCACCGCAAGAGTCGACATCTACCCTTCGGCAAATGCTTGCCATGAGAGCCAATACAAGAAAACCTTCTTGGTGGGGAATATCGATGTCACCTCTCCACAACAAGCCGTGATGGGAAGAATCTACAACATCGGTGATGATTTCGGCCACGTGGTTGATAGGCAGCTAGCAAAAGAGTCTCGCAGCTTTGTTTCTGTCGGTACCACCAATTACGACATCGACAAACGTCAACCTGAAGTGATCAAGATGATCGCTCAAGACACGGGCGCGCAATACATTATCGGTGGTGACATTACCGATTTAACGGCAACCATCGAATCCAAGCTATTAAAAGATGACATCATCAACCGTCAGTTTGCATTAGAGATGCAAGTATTTGATGGTAAGACAGGTCATCAAATCTACACCCGTAGCTATCGTGAAGTAGCAAAGTGGCCATTTGCTAAAACCAGTGAAGTTGACACTCGCAGTGCTCGTTTCTGGGCATCGACCTACGGCAGCATGATGCTTCGTGTTAGCCGTAACATCATGTTGGACTTAGAGTCTGAAGTGTCTTGTAAGATCACGCTTCCTGAAGTTGCAGCCGTCTTCGGTAACACAGTGACCATTGATTTAGGCCGAATGCATGGCGTACAACAGGGTGACCAACTGCAGCTATGGCACACAGGTTCGTTTATCGATCAGCGAGGTTTACCTCGCAATAAAGTCTCGCAAAGCGATATCACACTGACTGTTTCTCGCGTCTACGAGAACGAAGCTGAACTGACGATTGATCAGCCAAGCCTGGCGGGAAGCATTCAAATTGGTGATGTGATGCAAAAAATCATGTAGTTAGCAGCACTCTAAACTCATAGTTTCTAATAAAGCCTTAGCACCTCTGTTAAGGCTTTAATTTTTTCAAGGGTATTAGTTTCGGTTTTTACGTATTTGTCGTAACCTTACTAATAACATAATCATCATTTAGCAAGCTATGAGTCAGAATAATCTAATTGGTGCTACCGGCTATCGCTTTATTTCGAAAGGTAAGACCGCTTTTAAGATCCACATCCACACACCAGAAGACACGGTGCTGCACCGGTCTATCGGTTTTGTTCGTATGGGCGAAGAAAAAGCACTCAAGAAAACCATCAAATTGAGAGACGAGCTGGGTAAAGAGCTTTGGGGTAAGTTTTGGAAGAAGGTTCTCAAGGAGCCTTACTTAATGACGCGCCTTCCGCATAGTTTAGAGCCTAAGATTGTATTCAAGCCAAACCCAACACAAACTGACCCTGAACATCGTGATGAGTGCTATATCGCCAAATGGCGCGTGTTCTCCGATAACGGCGATTACAAATACAAAACCAAGGTCTGCTCCATCAGAAAGCACGGTCGACTGGCCGCATACAGCCAAACTAAGCGCGCACTACTTGACGCTCACAAAGACGTGATTGATTTACTCATATTCATGGGACGCCTCAACAGCATCGACCTGAAGTAGCCTTAAATTCCAATCAGTTTACCTAGTGAATCAGATACAGAAACAGCCGCATCTGCGGCTGTTTTTATTTTTAGAGCAATTAGATAGAACTATCACGATTACAAAGCACTAAATAGACCATCTAGCTTCGGCAAATCTCTGCCAGTGTCGTCAATCGGCGTTTTGAATCTTTCACATAAGGATTGGTTTGATCCCATGCGTAGCCCGCTAAAATCGAGCACACCATTTGTTTAATCTTAGGGTTAGGATCCTGATAGAAAATCACATCCTGCAGAGTACCGGAGTACCAACCTTCAACGTACGTTCTGAAGGTGTTTACGCCAACCATCAGCGGATCCGCGTATTCACGCTCCCAATCGACCGTCTCACCATTGAGCTGCTTTTCCACACAATCAACCGCAAACTGCGCCGACTTCATAGCAATCGTCACGCCTGACGAGAACACAGGGTCAAGAAACTCACCAGCGTTACCCAGTAGTGCGTATTTGTCAGTTGCAAGGTGTTTAACGTTGGCAGAGTAACCACCGATTTCACCCGCAGGGTTTGGGTACTCAGCGTTTGCCAATATTTCAGCCAAACCCGGCTCTTCCATTGCCAATTGCTTAATCGCGGCAATCTTATCCTCAGGGTAAGACTCAAAGAACTTCGGCTCCCCTACCACACCAAATGAAGAAACACCGTTGCTAAACGGGATCAACCAATACCAGACATCAGGGTTGGTTGGGTGCACAGAGATTAGAATTTTATTTCGATCGTATTCTAGCTCAGTATCCACCTCAGCAATATGATCGTTAATGTGCGTGAAAATAGCTTTACGAGGTGGAAGTGATGATTGCTCTTCCAGATCAAGCATCTTCGGCAATACTCGACCAAAACCACTGCCATCCAAAACGTACTGTGCTTCTAGCTGATAGCTTTCTCCATCAAGCACTTGAACATCTAAAATAGTGCTGCCGTCGGTAAAATTAATGCCCGTCAACTCATGCTGGTAATCGATAGTGACGCCTTGTGCCTCAGCAGTATCTGCAAGCACCTTATCAAAAGCACCACGTTGAACCTGAAAAGTGGTTCCCGGCCCTGTAGATAACTTATCTTCAAAATTGAACGCGGTGTACACGCCATTTTTACGAAATGCGGCGCCATCTTTGTATTGGAAGTTAGCCTTGGTCACCGCGTAGGTCATGCCAGCTTGTTCAATCACTTCCATACAAGCGGGTAATAGGCTTTCGCCAATTGAGAAGCGAGGGAACACGCTCTTTTCGATTACTCGAACATCGATGCCTTTCTTGTGCAATAAAGACGCGGCAATAGACCCTGATGGCCCAGCTCCGATGATCACTACTTGAGTAGACAGTTTTTTCATTAATTTTAGCCATGTTTGTTATGTGTTATTGCGCGCTAGCTTTCAATTCAAGAAGCGTATGACCAAGACCGATATCATCGGTGCGAGTCACCACTTCAAAGCCAGCTTCTTCAACTATCTCTAAGAAATCTTCACTGCGGTAAAAACGACTGTTGCCGTTTGCCAAGCACGTAAAGTAAAGCGAAGTCGCGTTTAAGCTATACGAAGCTGCATCGTATTTCTGTGCATCCCAGAATAATTCAAGGATATAAACGGTCGCTTGTTCTGACATATGAGAGCGGACACGCTTTAAGATGCTAAGGATTTCCATTGGCGAGAAACAATCGAGGAATTGACTCATCCACCACACATCCGCACCCGTTGGCAGCGCTTGTTGCTTATCTAGCATGTTGGCCGGGAAAGGCGTCACTCTGTTTTGATGGCCATGTTGCTTAGCGTTCGCCATTGCCATTTCTAACTGCTGTGGCAAATCAACAATCGTGACTTCAACATCAGAATCATGGTTGCAACACTGCATTGCCCACTTACCGGTATTGCCGCCAATATCCACCAGCGATTTAGGTTTCTTGCTGAAAACCTTCTCAAGCAAAACAGGGAATGAGCGATCAGAGTAGAAGTGATCAAACTTGAACCAGCTCTCTTTCGCTTTTTCAGGTAATTGAGACAAGCCTTGGTAGATCGTCTCCCAATCCCCTAGCTCCTTCAAACCAGCAGGAGTGCCCTCTTCAATCGCTTCAGTGAGGTGCATCATCGCGGCATAACAAACATCAGCTGTGAAATCCATGTTTGCGTTGGTCATGCCATCATGCAACAGGTAGAAACCAAGGTTGGCTATCTTATAGTTAGGCTTTTCCCAAACAACAATATGAGCGCTAAGCGCCATATCAAGTAACACTTTCACACCATATTCAGATACACCTGTTATTTCTGAAATAGTCTCAGCAGGTAAGCCATCGCTCCCCGCATCATCGAGCGCTTTTAAAATACCTAAATCACGAAGTGTACGAGCAGTATGAAAAACAATAGGAGCAAAAGATAATTTTTGTGCTTCTGTTTTTGCTTCTAATGCATTGAATGGATCTAATTTATATTCCGACACGAAAAACCTAACTTATAAATAATAGAGGGTTACTCAGCTGCCATTTGTGCAAGCTTACGTTTAATATCAACGTTTAAGTTATTAACCCAGCGGTTGTAATTACGGTGTATTTCACCATCGTCATACTTCAAATTCTCTGATTCAACGTAAAGAATAGAGTAAAATTTGTCGTTATAAGGGATATCAACCACTGCGTGATGTGAACGAACATACAATTCAGCGCGGATCAAACCAGGTTTAATCTCAGAAACTAACCAGCCTCGATTTTCAGCAGATTCATAAATAGCTGATTTCACCTGTTTACTTTGAAGATTATGTGCAACTGGAGTATCCTCAACATTCATTACAGGCTGGACACGTCCACACCCTGCAAGAACCAATATGAATAACATTGAAACGGCTATTGTTAGTAATTTCATTTAAATTCCTTACCTGTGTTTATTTATAAGCACGCATAGTATTTAGTTAGACCCAAAGCAAATCAATACTCTATGTCAAATCAATCCCAATTAATGTCGTTTAATATTGAGAAATGGTCTGCAAACTCGGCTGGTCTCAATTCTGATGCCGAATGGCAAGCCTGGAGCACTAATTTAGATTGGCCGCAAGATGGCTCAACTGAATTTAAAGCGATCCCACCGATGATGCGCCGCCGAATGAGCCTACAAAGTAAATTGGCCGTTCAAACTGCATTGACACTCTTAAGAGACAACTCGATTGATTATCTGGTTTTTGCCAGTCGACATGGTGAACTGCACCGAACCGCAACCTTGATCCAGTCGATATTGGAAGGTGATGATGCCTCGCCAATGGCGTTTTCACAGTCCGTGCATAATACAGCCGCAGGGTTAACTACCATCGCAGCGAAAGCACCAATCCCTCTGACCTCTATCGCGGCCGGCCAAGATACTTTCCACAACGCTTTGATTGAAGCCTATCTTTACCTGAATCAATATCCATCGCATCGTGTTTTAGTTATCGATTTCGACCAACCTCTACCAGAGCTCTATCAAGAGTTCGAAACTCAAAGCTATGCCGACTATGCGCTGGGCTTAGTGCTTACCTCTGGCAATGACTACTCGGTATCAAGAAACGTATCGTTATCAAAAGCCGTAACTAGCGAAAGCTCAGTAGCTGAATTGCCTCAAGGCCTGCAAGCGCTACAGAACATCCTTCAGAACTCAGAGAGTTGGACAGTAGCAGGTAAACACCAAGATTGGACTTGGGTGAATAACGCAAAAGCCGGAGCAGTATAAATGAGCAAGGTCGACCAATATTGGCGAGTATTCGCGACAGGCCTCTGCTTTGCCATCTTCGGTTTAGGAGGCTTAGTGCTTAGCTTCTTGATCTTGCCATCGATCGCCCTCATCACGTCAGACACAATTCAACGAGAGCTTAAGGCCCAGCGATTGATTCGTTTCTCATTCAATGCGTTCTGCCAGATCATGAAATTCACTGGCGCGATTGATTACCGAATTGATGGTGCGGAACTACTGCGAGAAGATCGCAACTGCATCATCGTCGCCAATCACCCAAGCTTGATTGACTATGTGCTGATCGCGTCTCAGCTTCCTCAATGCGACTGCCTCGTTAAAGCGGCCATTTGGGAAAACCCATTTATGAAAAGGATTGTAAAAGCGGCGGGATATATTCCCAACCAAGCACCTGACGATCTTTTAGAACGCTGTGAAGAGCGCTTTTCGCGCGGGAATGTGCTACTTGTTTTTCCAGAAGGCACTCGCACAACGCCCGGAATTGAACCATCCTTACAGCGTGGTGCGGCACAAATTGCCACCCGAACACAAACCGATTTACGGGTGATTCATATTACGGTTTCTCCGACATTCTTAACGAAAGAGAAAAAATGGTATCAAGTTCCTGTGACGAAGCCCTTTTTTCATGTCGCGGTGAAAGGTAAAATAGAAGTTGCACCATTTATTGAAGGCTCAAATAATTTAACTTCGGCAGCAAGACGCCTTAATCATCATCTTGCACAAACAATTTTCCCTTCCGAAGAAAACATTTAGCGTATCAATAACATAACAGGCGATATCGGCATTTCGGAAATACCTCATATAATGTAGAATCGCCCCCTTAAAGCAGCATTCAGACAAAGCATTAAGTAGGCCAAAGTGGAAACATTACACAACGAACTGAAACAACTGATCATCGACGCATTAAATCTTGAAGACATGAGCATTGATGAGATTGAAACGGAAGCTCCACTGTTTGGTGATGGACTAGGACTAGATTCTATTGATGCACTAGAACTTGGCCTTGCTATCAAGAAGAAGTACAACATCGTAATTGATGCTGATGATTCAAACACTCGCGAGCATTTTGCATCGGTTGCAAACCTAGCGAATTACATCTCATCTCAAACGAACAACTAGACAGATCTTTATGACACAAGCTAACCAACAAGAAGTATACAACCAGGTTAAAGATGCGCTGATTGAGCTGTTCGAGCTTGATGCTGAAGATATCACACCAGAAGCTCATCTTTATCTTGATCTAGACCTAGACAGCATTGATGCGGTTGATTTGGTCGTTCACCTACAGAACGTAACAGGTAAGAAGATCAAGCCTGAAGAGTTCAAAGCAGTGCGCACCGTTAATGACGTTGTAGAGTCTGTGGTTGAACTATTGAAGGACGCATAATGCGTCCTCTGCTGACTTTGCTGTCGGCAATCATACTTTTCACATATCCAATAGCGGTTTACTTTGGACTCAACAAGTTTGGCCTGCAAACCGTGGGTATCGTGTTGGCCGTTATCTTTGCTGTTCGCATTTTTACCGGCGGCCAGGCAAAAATCAAAGAGCTAAAACACCTAGCTTGGATCAGTGGAAGTGCTGGTATTGTTCTGCTGACATTAGGTTTAGCCTTTAAGCAGCATGGCTGGCTAACCTATTATCCCGTTATCGTTAATGTTTGTATGCTGGCTTTATTTGCTTCAAGCCTATGGCAACCACAAACGATCATCGAACGTCTTGCTCGCCTTCAAGAGCCTGAGCTTCCACAAAGTGGCATTGATTACACCAGAAAAGTCACCAAAGTCTGGTGCTTGTTCTTCGTTATCAACGGCTCTATTGCTTTTTACACCTGCTTCCAACCGCTAGAAGTATGGACCCTATACAATGGCTTACTCAGCTATCTGTTTGCAGGGGTGCTCTTTGCAGGGGAATGGGTAGTAAGACAGCGCATTCGTCAGAGTTAAATTGTTATGACCCAAACCGTATCTTACACCTCGTTGTCTGAACTTCTCAGCCAGAACAGAGCCCCTGAATCTATTGTCTGCTTTGACGACAATAGTGAAATTACGTGGCAAACCTTTAACGACGACTTATCTCAACTCGTGCACCTTTTATCTTCATCCCCTTTTCAACGAGTTGCGATTTGTACCCAAGATAGCTACCTATTTTCGATAGCATTTTTAGCGTGTGCAGCAGCGAACAAACACATCATCTTACCGGGTAACTACCAACCTTGTGCACTTGCTGAGTTAAGTGAACAGTTTGATTGCCTGCTAGTTGATGACTCGATTGGCGAAGTTGAGGTGAGTGACGTTCGCAATATCCAAACCTTATTGGACTCAAGCACCGAACTACAAAAGCCTCTAATCGGTGCTCTTACGACCATTGATTTGGCAACAGTCCCATTAACTCTGTTTACTTCAGGTTCCAGCGGTACGCCAAAAGCGATAGATAAAACGTTAGAACACCTAGATATTGAGACCGCTCAGTTAAACAAAAACTGGGGCGAATTACTCAAGAATAACCGAGTCCAAAGTACGGTCTCGCACCAACATATCTATGGTTTACTGTTTAGAATTTTATGGCCACTCTGCTCTGGTATTCCGTTTGCTCGCAACAACCTCGAGTACCCTGAACAAATTCTGTCTCATGCCAATAAAAACTGTGTTCTGATCAGCAGCCCTGCACTACTGAAGCGATTAAAGCATGAGACCAACAAGGTACAACTTGCAGGAATCTTCTCTTCGGGTGGCCCATTGCCTACCGAGTCGGCTCACCAGTCACGAGATCTACTAGGACATTTACCTATCGAGGTATTTGGCAGCACAGAGACCGGTGGCATCGCCTTTCGCCAACAAGAGAGCGCTCAAACCCCTTGGCAGCTTTTTGACTGTATTGAGGCTAGTCTCAACAGTGAGAATTGCATTAAGTTATTGTCGCCGTATATCGATAAGAACAACTGGTATCAAACCGCTGATGAGTGCGAGATGGTCTCGGAGAATCAATTCATATTGAAGGGCCGAACCGACCGAGTGATCAAGATAGAAGAAAAACGAGTATCACTGGTTGAAGTGGAGAAACGACTGGAGCAACTGCCTTGGATAAGTGAGTGCGTGGTGATTCCATTTGAGGAGCCTGAGCGATTAATCTTAGCCTCTGTTTTGGTATTATCAGATGAAGGCCAAGCCGCTCTATCGACCACGAGCAAAGGTAAATTCTGGTTGATGCTGCGTACAGAGCTCAGAAAGTGGTTAGAGCCAATCGCTATCCCACGAAAGTATCGTATTGTTGATGAGATTCCTCTCAACAGCCAAGGCAAACGATTAACATCTCACATAGAACAGCTAATAAAATCATAGAAACCGCTGATCGTATTTTACACTGAGATTATCTTTTTATATTTTTGTCAAAGAACCAATATTTGCCCAAGGATTCTAAGCACGCCCTATGGATAAAAGAAAACCAAACATCATTGCTGTAGACACGGTAGAAAATGAATCGACCCTAACACTTCATGTTAGCGGAGATATCACCGATTTTAAGGGACACTTCAAGAGCTTCCCTATTCTACCGGGCGTCACGCAAATTGATTGGGCACTTCACTACGCAGTCCAAGAGTTAGGCGTTCCTGGTTTCTTTAAAGGCATGGAAGTCATTAAGTTCCAAGAGCCTATCCTGCCTGACGCTACAATCCAGCTATCACTCAAATGGGATGCTGACAAAGACAAGCTGAGCTTTAGTTACACCTCGAACAACGGTGAACAGACCCACTCTTCAGGCAAAATGAAGTTGGGAGAAAAAAGTGAATAGCGCTCCCGTCGAGGCTAATTCTCAACACCTAACGGAAGAAAGCAGCTACAAGGCTTGCTTCCTTATCCCGTGCTTTAACCATGGCGCAACCATGCCTACTGTGGTCTCGTCGCTCCATCACTTTGAGTTGCCGATCATCATCGTCGACGATGGCAGTGAACTGACCACAAAACAGTTTCTGGCTCCTCTTGCAGAGCACTCACACGTAACCTTGGTGACACTTGAGCAGAACCAAGGCAAAGGCGGTGCAGTAAAGGCCGGTATCAAAAAAGCACACGAACTCGGCTTTAGCCACGCCATTCAAATTGATGCTGACGGACAACACGACCTTGAAGCCTTACCAACATTAATTGAGGCCTCACAAGCTAAGCCACAACGTCTGATATCAGGCCAGCCTGTCTACGACGAGAGTGTGCCCAAGGCGAGACTGTACGGGCGCTACGCGACACACATTTGGGTATGGATAGAAACCCTTTCTTTATCAATTAAAGACAGCATGTGCGGCTTTAGAGCGTACCCTATCAACCAAACACAAGCGGTACTTAGCAAATACGATGTTGGCTCTAGAATGGACTTCGATATCGAAATTCTAGTTCGCCTGTATTGGGAAGGCTGCGACATAGACTTCGTTGAAACTCGAGTCATCTATCCTGAAAACGGCATCTCTCATTTCGATGCATTGTGGGATAACATCAAAATCAGTTGGATGCATACACGCCTGTTCTTCGGCATGTTGCCAAGAGCACCAAAGCTGATTGCTCGCCATTTCAAATCTGACTCTACTGAAAGTAACCTAGGTTCAACAGCGGTTTCAGAACTGAAAACTTCAGAGCAACCGCACTGGTCTCGCACCCAGGAACGCGGCACCGTGTTAGGTATCAAACTGTTATTAGCCATTTATACCTTGTTAGGTCGCGGTGTGTTCAACCTCATTCTGCGTGCCGTCATGCGTTACTACCACTTAACGGGCAAGCGCGCGCGAAACGCTTCTGAGCAATACTTGTTTCAGTTGAAGGCCTATGCGGAACAGCAAAATATTGAGTTGCCCGGCGAACTAACCAGCTACAACCATCTGCTTTCGTTTGGGCATACCATGCTCGACAAACTCGCGGCATGGAAAGGTGATTTCTCAGTAGAGAACCTCACCATCTATGGCCAAGACCAATTCGAAAACATGGTGGCAAATAAGCAAGGTGTGCTGATTTTAGGCTCACACCTAGGCAACATTGAATTATGTCGCGCTTTAGGTCGCAGACACTCAAACATCAAAATCAATGCGCTGGTTTTTACAGAACACGCAGAGCGTTTTAATTCAGTAATGAAAGCGGTTAATCCGCAGTCAGATCTAAACCTAATTCAAGTGACTTCCATGGGGCCTGATACGGCTATCCTTTTACAGCAGAAGTTAGAACAAGGTGAGTGGATCGTGATTGTCGGGGATAGAACTTCCACCAGCAAAGAGAGCCGCTCGGTATGGGCAGAGTTCTTGGGTAAGGAAGCGCCGTTCCCTCAAGGGCCATTTATGTTAGCCTCTGTACTCAAAGCACCCGTATTTTTGCTATTTGGGTTACGTGACGATTCGCAAGTAAAGCCGCACTTTAATGTCTATTTCGAGCATTTTAGCGACAGAATCGAGCTACCCAGAAAAACACGCGAACAATCTTTAAAGCAAGTCGTTCAACAATACGCAGACCGACTTCAGCACTACACACTGAAAGCACCGCTTCAGTGGTATAACTTTTTTAATTTTTGGACATTGAGCAAGCACCATGACGAAAAAGAATCCAAATAGCATCACCTTTGGTGCCGAACGCCTCACAATTGAGGATGTTGTCGCTATCTCACAGGGCGCAAAAGCCTCGATGAACACCAGTGACGAGTTCACTTCAAAAATCGACCGCGGTGTGGCATTCCTAGAGCGCCTACTTAAAGAAGAAGGTGTGATTTACGGCGTAACAACAGGTTACGGTGACTCTTGTACGGTTGCGATTCCGCCAAGCCTTGTCGATGAACTACCTCTTCACCTAACACGCTTCCACGGTTGTGGCTTGGGTGACATACTGTCTCACGAGCAAGCACGTGCGGTACTTGCAACTCGTCTTTGTTCGCTATCACAAGGCGTATCTGGTGTGACTCATGATCTGCTTAACCAGATCGTTACCCTAATCAACCAAGATATCTCACCACGTATTCCTCAAGAAGGGTCGGTGGGTGCCAGTGGCGATTTAACACCTCTGTCTTACTTAGCAGCCGCGTTGATTGGTGAGCGTGATGTCATCTACAAAGGTGAAGTGCGCCCAACCAGTGACGTCTACAAAGAGCTAGGCATTAGCCCTATCAAGCTTAAGCCAAAAGAAGGCTTGGCATTGATGAATGGCACATCTGTAATGACAGCATTAGCGTGCATCGCTTATAAGCGTGCAGAATACCTAGCTCAGCTATCAACTAAGATCACGGCTATGGTATCGGTCGGTATGCACGGCAATGACTTCCACTTCGATGAAGCGCTGTTTGCTGTGAAACCTCATCCAGGCCAACAACAGGTTGCGGCATGGCTTCGTGATGATCTGCAAGCAGATCGCCCGCCACGTAACAGTGACCGCCTACAAGATCGTTACTCTCTGCGCTGTGCACCCCATGTTATCGGTGTAGTTCAGGACTCTCTACCTTGGCTTCGCCAGATGATCGAGAACGAGTTAAACAGTGCCAACGACAACCCAATTATCGATGGTGATAACGAACGCGTACTGCACGGTGGACACTTCTATGGTGGTCATATCGCAATGGCAATGGATACACTAAAAACTGCCGTAGCCAACCTTGCTGACCTGCTTGATCGCCAAATGGCCCAGCTGATGGATTACAAGTTCAACAACGGTCTGCCATTCAATCTAACGGGTGCTGAAGGCGAACGTAAGCCAATCAACCACGGCTTCAAAGCAGTACAAATCGGCGTGTCAGCTTGGACAGCAGAAGCATTGAAACACACCATGCCTGCAAGTGTGTTCTCTCGCTCAACTGAGTGTCACAACCAAGACAAAGTAAGCATGGGCACCATTGCTGCTCGTGACTGTTTACGTGTTCTAGAGCTAACCGAACAAGTCGCGGCAGCGTCACTTCTGGCTGGTACGCAAGCGCTTGAACTACGTAAACGCCACAATGAACTTGATGAGCACCACATGAGTGAGAATCTCAAGCACATTCGCGACGAAGTACTGAAAGAGTTTGAGTTTATAGTCGAGGACCGCCCGCTTGAAGGCGATCTACGCCACTTTATTGCTCGTATTCAAAATCAGCATTGGTCACTTTACTAAAAGAACTTTACTCATAGAGTAGTTAACTTCATAAAGTAGCTAAGTTCATATAGTAACCACCCCTTTACGCAATATTGTTGAGAGCGATTTATGTCTGAAATCCTTCATCCATTACAATCTGAGGTGACACTTGTCACCTCATTCCAAGATGCTGACCCAATGGGCGTGATCTATCACGGCAACTACTTCCGATTTTTTGAAGAAGTAAGACGCATCATGATGGATAAGATTGAGTACAACTACCATGAGATGAAGGATTCAGGTTACATGTGGCCTATCATCGATACCCGCGTAAAATACATTAAAGCGATACCGTTTAATCACAAGATTAAGGTCACGGCGAAGCTCACCGAGTGGGAAAACCGCCTGCGCGTCGACTATGAGATTCATGATGCCCTAACCGGTGCTCGCATGACTCGAGCACACACTATGCAGGTTGCGGTAACCATTGAAGAGCAAGAAATGTGCTTTGCTTCACCGAAAGTGTTTACTGAAAAAGTAGAACACTGGCACCAGTTTGGTTGCTTACCTCTCACAGCTGAACAGCAACCTCAGGCCTCTAGCACACAGCAGGTGAATCATGAATCTGTTTAAACGCAGCCGCAAACACATCAATATTGTGCTACTTGGGCTTACAGCGATAATAACGAGTGGCCTTGTAACCGCTGAAGAGAGCACTGCTGCTGTCGGTTCTATCTCAGAGCTGCAGACGGTACTCAGCGAAAATAGCATTGTTCGTGGCGAGTTTACTCAAACGCGCAATATGGAGATGTTCGCCCAGCCTCTGACGTCGCAAGGTACATTCCTATTAGACAAATCAAACGGCTTACTCTGGACACAAACCACACCGTTTCCGGTGAACTTAGTGCTCACCGACAACAAGTTGAGCCAAAGGTTTGCCGACCAGCCCGCAAAGATCATCACTGATAAAGAAAACCCAATGGCGTTTTATTTCAGCCATATTTTCCTATCTGTGTTCCACGGTGATACACAAAAACTTCAAGACCAATTCTCACTGTCATTCCAGCCTGCAACCGTGCAAAGCTCAGATGAAAATACAGGCTCTTGGACACTGACTCTTAAGCCCAAAAGCGCGCCAATGAATGCAGTATTTGAGGCCATCACGCTGCAAGGCAACGGTGATATTGAGCGTATCGAGTTAAAAGAGATTCGTGGAGATAGCACGGTGATCGAATTTAGCCAGCTAAGCCACCAACCGGAAGTATTGTCAGATGCCGAAGCGCAACAATTTCAACTCTAAGCTCGCCCTTGTCTGGCTAGTAATTGCGGCGCTTTTTAGCGGACTGTTGATTAAACAGTTCGCTTTTTCTTCTTCAGTGCCGATCGAAAGCAACATCATGAAATTGCTGCCTGAAAATCAGCAAGATCCTATGGTTGAACAAGCTTTCCAGCAGATTTCCAACTCGATGAGTGAGCAAGTGGTATTTATCTTGAGTGGATCAGACATCAAGAACACCATCGCGGCAACCAAAGCCTTTGAAAAAGCACTCAATCACGACTCATTTTCAGGTGGTTCAGTACTCTTCAAGCATGTACAAGGTAAAATCAACTCAAGTACGCAAAGCCAATGGAGTGACTTCTACTTCCGTCATCGAGCTCAGCTACTGACAGAGCAACAGAAAGAAACACTAACACACGCACCAGAATCACGTGCTCAATATGTGATTCAATCTTTGTACAACCCTTTTTCAGGCGTAACAGCGACTGAGCTAAACTTAGACCCATTCCTGTTATTTCGTGACTATATAAGCGAGGTTGGCACTCGTTCGAGTAACTTTGGGCTTAAAGATGGCTATCTCACCGCTCAATCTCAAGAGCAATCACATATTCTCGTTACGGCAACGCTGGCGGGCTCTCCTTATAGCCTGACGATTCAAGAGCAGCTGCCTGCGCTAGATACTTTAGAGCGAGAAATCGAGAAGCAGTTTGACGTCAAAGTTCAGCACACTGGTGTGGTTTTCTACGCAAATTACGGCACCCAAAGTGCGAAGTCTGAAATCAGCACCATTGGCTTAGGCTCCTTGGCTGGCGTGATTCTGCTGGTGTGGTTAACCTTTCGTAGCGCACTACCACTTGCCTTGTCTTTGCTCTCAATTAGTACCGGATTATTAGTCGCATTGGCGAGCACCGTCGCTATTTTTGGTAAGGTCCACCTATTCAGCTTGGTATTTGGCGCGAGCTTGATTGGCGTATCCATCGATTACTCATTTCATTACCTCACTGACCGTTTGGCAGCAGGAAGTCAGTGGCAAAGCGATAAAGGCTTAAAATACATCTTCATTGCGATCACCCTAGGCTTAATCACTAGCTTAATCGGATACCTTGGGCTGCTGGTTGCGCCTTTCCCTGGTCTACAGCAACTTGCGCTATTCTCATCTATCGGGCTTATCGCGGCTTACGCCAGCGTGGTGTGCTGGTACCCTGTATTGGCCTCTAAACCAAGCCAAGAGCGAGCGCTTCCTTTAGCCGGCCTTTGGCAGACATGGTTAAACTTGTGGAGCAACCCCAGATTTAGAATCGGCTTGCCATTGATAGTGACCGTCTTAAGTTTGGCGTCAATCACCCAGGTCCGCTACGACGACGATATCAGGCAACTTCAAGCAATGCCTGACGAGCTAAAACAACAAGAGCAGGCCATATCAGAAATATCTGGCCTAGGCAGTGCTCAGAACATGCTGTTAGTTACTGCCGAAAGCAACCAAGCGCTGCTCAATAAGTTAGCATTGATCAGTTCTAATCTTGATAACGTAGTCGCTCAGCAAGCTATCTCAGGCTATCGCAGCGTCAATCAACACCTACCAAGTGAACAAGAACAACACCAAAACTATCAGCTAGTTAAGCAACTTTATGATAGTCAAAACACCACATTGCAAAGTACGCTTGGCTGGCCGAGCTTCCCAGAGCTTCCTAAATACAGTCCGATCACGCTCGATGAGTTTCTATTGTCGCCTGTATCAGAGCCGATTCGTCCGCTTTGGTTACAACCAATCAATAACCAAGCAGCGTCGGTTATCATGATCAAAGACGTCATTAACACTGAGCTGTTCTCACAGTGGTTGGAGTCAGACTTCGCTCAGCAACAAGGTGTGAAATACCTCAATAAAGCAGATGAAATCTCATCTCTTTTTGCTGAGTACCGCGTCAAAATTACCGAGCTGTTATTGATTGCCTTCGCTGCTATTGGCATGGTGCTAGGTTGGCGATATGGCGTGAAACAAAGCCTATTAATGCTTCTACCATCTCTTATTGCAGGTGTAGCGGGGTTAGCGGTGACTGGCGTTTTAGGCTCAACATTGAACCTATTTAATCTGCTTGGTTTGATTCTGATTTTAGGGATCGGTATCGACTATACCCTGTTCTTTGCGGAGCAGAAGAAGTCGCTAAGCACCCTATTAGCGATCACTTTGTCTGGCCTCACGACACTGCTGTCATTCGGCTTACTGTCACTGAGTCAGACTCATGCCATTCATAGCTTCGGGATTACCGTGTTAACCGGAATTTTTGTGGCGTGGCTGCTTTCCCCACTCGCGATCAACAATGAGCAAGCCACAGAAAAGAACAAACCTCGTGAGGCATTTAGATGAACAAGACAATCAAGATAGTGATCGCCATCGTGCTAGGGTTACTACTCAACGCCTGTTCAATGGTTTCTCAGCAACCGACAGGTGCAAGTGTCGCAATCGATCCAGAGACAGAATTAGCCTTACCCCTTCCTGCGGATCTTGGATACTCATTGACGGCAAGTCAGTTGATCAGCGCGACTTGGCAAGAGGATACCCAGCAGTTACCGGTTCAAGTTGAAGTCACGCCTGATAAGGTCGTTTTAGCGGGCTTCTCTTCTTGGGGTACGCGTATCCTATCGCTGCAGTATCAAAACCAAGCCATTGAAACACAAGTGCTATCTGGCCTCGGAGCTACCCTACCGCAGCCCGAACAGGTACTGTTTAATTTAATGCTCACCTTGTGGCCTGCAGAAGCATGGGCCCAACCGCTACAAGGTATAGGATGGCATTTGGTCGATACAGATAACAGCCGCACTGTGTTTAATGACAAGAAGCAGGCAATCATCCGAATTGATTACCAAGCGCAACCGAATACACACAAAACAGCAGGCAACATTGTTTTTAAACATTTGACCCAAGGCTACACCATTACGATACAAACGTTGAATTCAACGATTATCGATAACCCAAGTAAGAGCTAAACACTATGCCTATTTATATCCAAGACTGTGGTTTCCACTCAGCGCTAGGCTCAAGTATTACTGACATTCATGGCTGCCTAAAAGGCGAACGTGAACCAAACATGATTGAAGTGAGTGATATGCTGAACGATGGTAAACATACTGTCGTTGGTCAAATCGCGGGTGAACTGCCACCTATTCCTTCAGATCTTGCGCAATACGCCACTCGCAACAATCAACTGGCGCTGTCGGCTCTAAATCAAATTGAAGACTCTATTGAGAAAGCAAAGTCACAATTTGGCGCAGATAGAATTGCTGTGGTAATTGGCACCAGTACTTCGGGTATCTCAGACGGTGAAGCGGCATTTAAACAGAAACTGGCAAATGGTGCATTTCCAGAAGATTACCATTACTCAAAACAAGAGCTTGGTGACACTTCTGAGTTCGTTAGCCAATATTGCGCGTTAACGGGACCAAACTATGTCATCTCTACGGCTTGCTCATCCAGTGGTCGCGTATTTCTGACTGCGCAACGTTTGCTAGATTCAGGCATGGCTGATGCTGTGTTAGTCGGTGGTGTTGATACCTTATGTAAGCTGACACTCAATGGGTTTCATGGTCTTGAAGCTCTTTCAACCACACATTGTAAGCCATTTAGTGCAACCCGAGATGGTATTAACATCGGCGAAGCCGCGGCATTTATGTTGCTCAGCAGAACAAAACTAGCCGGTGTTAATGCAGCGCAAGACACGTCAAACATTGCCTTATTAGGCTGTGGTGATAGCTCTGATGCACACCATATTTCAGCGCCCCACCCTGAAGGCAATGGCGCCGAGCAAGCCATGAAAAAAGCGTTAGATTCTGCACAGTTACAAGCAGAGGACATCGGTTATATCAATGCCCATGGCACAGCAACGCCACTCAACGATTCAATGGAAAGCAAAGCCATCCATCGTATTTTTGCAAACAAGGTTCCCGTAAGTTCTACCAAGCCGCTTACCGGGCATACTCTAGGCGCAGCAAGTGCGATTGAGGCGGCGATTGCATGGCATATTTTAAAATATGACTTACCGCTTCCCTTACAAAAATGTCAGGATAAAGCTGAAGATATTGAGATTGATTTGGTAAACTGTACCCAGAAACTTAAAGTAAAGAACATCTTAAGCAACTCGTTTGCTTTTGGTGGTAACAACATTAGCCTGATTTTTGGTGTAGTAAATGACTGATATCCCTTCTGTAGACCAACTTCTCCCTCACGATGATCCGATGATATTAATCGATCGTGCTATCAGCGTAGAGGCGTTGTCGATCCACTGTCAGGTCGATATCGGTGACCATAACCTGTTCTTTAATGCCGAATCTCAAACAGTACCAGCTTATGTTGGCATCGAGTTTATGGCGCAGTCTGTAGCGGCATGGTCTGGATACCATGCGCTGAAAAACGGCACCACTCCCCCTATCGGTTTCCTGCTTGGTTCTCGTCGCTATAAGTCACTGTGTGATGAGTTTACTCAAGGTCAGACCCTTGATATCTATGCCGAACAGCTTATGGAAGACAGTGGTATGGCCGTATTTACCGCAAGAGTCGAAGACCAAGGCGAGTTGGTAGCTCAATGCCAACTCAATGTTTACGTGCCGACCGAACAAAAATTACAAGAAATGAAAACTAGGAGCCCATCATGACCCGTCAGGTTTTAGTCACTGGTGCCAGCAAAGGCATTGGTAAAGCGATCGCTATTCAACTCGCGAAAGACGGATTTGAAATCGCCGTTCATTACATGGGTGACAAGCAAGGTGCTGAAGAGACTCTACAATCGATCACCGAGCAAGGTGGCGCTGGACGTCTTATCCAATTTGATATCAGCAACCGCAGCGAATGTCGTGAAAAGCTAGAGTCAGATATTGCTGAACATGGCGCTTACTACGGTGTGGTAAACAACGCAGGCATTACTCGCGACACTGCATTCCCTGCGATGACAGAAGAAGAGTGGGATGGCGTGATCCACACCAACCTAGACAGCTTCTACAACGTACTTCACCCTTGTGTTATGCCTATGGTTCAAAAGCGTAAAGGTGGCCGTATCGTCACTCTAGCGTCTGTATCAGGCATTATGGGTAACCGTGGGCAAACTAACTATGCAGCGGCAAAAGCGGGGGTGATTGGCGCAACTAAGTCTCTTGCTCTAGAGCTCGCAAAACGCAAGATCACGGTAAACTGTGTCGCTCCTGGCTTAATTGACACAGGTATGGTTGACGAGCACGTGAAAGATCATGCGCTTCCTCAAGTACCACTGCGCCGAATGGGTGAGCCGGAAGAGGTGGCAGGTCTAGTGAGCTACCTAATGTCTGATATTGCAGGCTACGTAACTCGCCAAGTGATTTCAGTAAATGGAGGCTTAGTATGACCCGCCGCGTTGTTGTAACTGGAATGTCTGGTGTCACTGCTTTTGGTAACGACTGGCAACAGATAGAGCCAAAGCTAAAAGCCTGTGAAAATGCGACTCAATATATGCCAAGCTTCGAGCAATATGACGGTCTCAACACTAAGCTTGCAGCGCCTATTGATGACTTCCAACTGCCGAAACACTACAAGCGTAAGCAAGTGCGTGGCATGGGCCGTGTATCACGCCTAGCAACGGTTGCTACTGAGAATGCATTAGAGCAAGCCGGCTTAATTGGTCACGATGTATTGACCAATGGTGAGACTGGTATCGCTTACGGCTCTTCAACCGGCAGTACTGATGCGGTTGGTGCGTTTGGTGTGATGCTCAATGAGAAGTCGACACGAGCAATCACAGCAACCACTTACGTTCAAATGATGCCGCACACAGCCGCGGTAAACGTAGGTCTATTCTTTGGTCTACGTGGTCGCGTGATTCCCACCAGCAGCGCATGTACTTCAGGAAGCCAAGCCATTGGCTACGCCTATGAAGCGATCAAGCATGGTTACCAAACCGTGATGGTTGCCGGTGGTGGTGAAGAACTATGCCCAACTGAGTCTGCCGTTTTCGATACCCTTTTCGCTACCAGTTTAAAAAACGACACACCCAAGAAATCCCCTAGCCCATACGACAGCGAGCGTGATGGCTTGGTTATCGGCGAAGGCGCTGGAACCCTGATCCTTGAAGAATACGAACATGCGGTTGCTCGCGGCGCAAAAATCTATGCCGAAATCATTGGTTTCGCTAGCAACTGCGATGCTGCTCATGTCACTCAACCTCAAATGGAAACCATGCAAATCTGTATGGAAAAAGCATTGAGAGACGCACAACTTCCAGCAGAGAAGATTGGTTACGTTTCTGCTCATGGCACTGCGACTGAAAAAGGCGACATTGCAGAGAGTAATGCAACAGCGAATATCTTTGGTGAAGTGCCAATTAGCTCTCTTAAGAGTTACTTTGGGCATACGCTTGGCGCATGTGGTGCAATTGAAGCTTGGTTAAGCCTAGAGATGATGCACAGCGGTTGGTTCAGCCCAACCCTAAACCTAGAGAATGTCGATGAACAGTGCGGCAAGCTCGATTACATCACGGGCTCAGGTCGCGAATTGGATGTTGAATATCTGATGAGCAACAACTTTGCCTTTGGCGGCATCAACACTTCAATCATCTTCAAGAAAATCTAGGATACGTAATGAAAAACTGGTTAGCCGTTGCTGCTGTCGCTTTACTCGCAGGTTGTAGTGCTCCTAAATATTCAGGAAACGCACTGCCAGAAGCAAACAACATTAAAAACATCACCATCGTAGAAGACACCAAGACGCGCACTGTGTTTCTTGATTCGATGCTCGATTGGTGTTTGAACAATCAAGTTAAGTGTAAGGTTGTCGCAGACGGCTCTGAACACAAGCCTGAAGAAGTCACGCTAGATTACGTATCTCGTTGGAGCTGGGATTTGAGAACCTTTGTGGCAGACGCAAAGATCTCGGCTTATCAAGATCAACAGCGCGTTGGTAACGTAGAGTTTAAGGCGCCGAATAGCGGCAACTTTTCCAAGTTTGGTGACGATATGGAACGCATCAAAGCGATGATGGATATCTTGTTCGATAAGAAATCAGCCGCGCAAGCAACCCAAATGATTGCCGACGACCAGCTATAGCAAAGTTATTTAGACAATAAAATTTGAGACAAATAAAAAGGGTCAGTAACCAAGTTACTGACCCTTTTTTGAATCTAACAACTGCTCAATTAAGCGTTAGCTTCACGCTCTGCGATGAACTCAAGAGCCATCTTGATGCGAGCGATTACGCGCTCTTTACCAACAAGCTCCATCACTGCATCAACAGAAGGAGACTGACCGCCACCTGTTACTGCTACGCGAAGTGGCATACCGATTTTACCCATGCCGATCTCTAACTCTTCACATACTGCTGCAATCACACCATCTTTGATGTTTGCTGTCGTGAACTCTTCAAGAGCTTCAACCTTAGCAAGAGCAAGCTCTAGTGGGCCTTTAGCAACACCACGTAGGTGCTTCTTCGCTGCGCCCGCTTCAAACTCAGAGAAATCTTCGTAGAAGTAACGAGACTGCTCAGCAAGTTCGATAAGCGTGTTACAACGCTCGCCAACTAGCTTGATCACTTCAGTGATCGCTGGGCCATTTGTGGTATCGATCTTCTGTGCGTCTAGGTGCCATTGTAGGTACTTTGCAACATACTCAGGCTCAGAAGTCTTGATGTAGTGATTGTTCAACCAAAGTAACTTTTCAGTGTTGAATGCTGATGCAGACTTGCTGATTGCGTTCAGGCTGAAGAATTCAATCATCTCTTCTTGAGAGAAGATCTCTTGGTCACCGTGAGACCAACCTAAACGAACAAGATAGTTGTTTAGTGCGTTTGGTAGGTAACCTTCGTCGCGGTATTGCATTACTGATACAGCGCCGTGACGCTTAGACAGTTTCGCACCGTCATCACCTAGGATCATTGCACAGTGAGCGAAAGTTGGAACTGGCGCGCCTAGTGCTTCGTAGATGTTGATTTGACGAGGTGTGTTGTTGATGTGGTCTTCACCACGAACAACGTGTGTAATACCCATGTCCCAGTCATCCACTACAACTACGAAGTTGTAAGTAGGAGCACCGTCTGTACGACGAATGATTAGGTCATCAAGTTGGCTGTTAGAAATTTCGATGCGACCACGGATTTGGTCATCAAATACTACACTGCCTTCTTTAGGGTTGCGGAAACGGATAACGCACGCATCGCCTTCTTGTGCTGCTTCATTTGCTGCAATAATTTTAGGGTGGTTCGCATCGTAACGAGCCATCTCTTTGTTTGCTTCTTGCTCTGCACGAATTTCATCAAGCAGTTCTTTAGACGCGTAGCATTTGTATGCTTTGTCTTCAGCTAGAAGCTTATCAACCATTTCGTTGTAACGGTCAAAACGCTTAGATTGGTAGTAAGGACCTTCGTCCCATTCCATACCCATCCATTGCATGCCTTCTAGAATTGCATCAACCGCTTCTTGAGAGTTACGCTCAAGGTCTGTGTCTTCGATACGTAGAACGAATTCACCGCCTTGGTTTTTAGCGAATAGCCAAGAGTAAAGTGCAGTACGTGCACCACCAACGTGAAGATAGCCAGTTGGGCTAGGAGCAAAACGAGTTTTAACCGTCATTTAAATACCTTGATTATGTAGGTGATTCTTTTAGTGGAGCCTATTACAAGACCTGCAATAGTCAAACATCACTAAATTTTGGGCGCTATTTTATCACCACCGCTTAAATCTACAATCAGTAGTGAATGATTAATGCGCTGTTGTTGTACGAAAGCCGTTATTGAAAGGCCAATTACGCCCTTAAAGTCGTAAATAGATAATCTTAGCCAGTAGATTATAGCCGCACATTCTTAATTTCCCTCTTCCATTTCAAACTGAAACCACCAGCTAGCACTCCACCAAGATCAAATTCTTGAATTTATGTTTGACCTTACCCTTACGGGAAGGTTTATGTTAGGCGTAGATGAGAATTGGAGTATCGATATGAACCACTACACAACGGCGCTCAACGGCCTAAATTGCATGGGTTGCGCGAAGAAAGTTCGCACACTGTTTAGCGATCTCGACAGCACGATGATTAATGACATATCGCCGACCTACATCGATATTTCGACTCCATTTAGTTACATTCAGCTCAACGAACAGTTAGCAACGCTTGGCTATTCTATGGGTAATCAGCTGCACCTTTCGCTATCCGGTCTGAGCTGCGGCAAGTGTGTGAGCAAACTGACTAAAGCGCTTGAACAAACTGAGC
Organism: Vibrio sp. Makdt; assembly: GCF_027587015.1. Classification (NCBI taxonomy): domain Bacteria; kingdom Pseudomonadati; phylum Pseudomonadota; class Gammaproteobacteria; order Vibrionales; family Vibrionaceae; genus Vibrio; species Vibrio sp. Makdt. The sequence continues at coordinate 30,197 of NZ_JAPPTH010000025.1, read as the reverse complement.
AAGCCTCAAACCTAGAAATCAGCAAACATGAATTATCACTGGTTACTATGCTTTCTGAGTCTGAGGTGATTAAGCTGGTCGAAAGCCTGGGTTACCACGCAGCTCCCTACTCTGAAGCAAATGAGCTCTCACCGAGTTCAGATTTAGAAGAAGATAAAAAATTAGATCCTACAGAAGCGACGCCAACTGACCCCGTTGCGAGTCAATACACTTACCACCTTGTCCTTGAAGGAATGACGTGCGCGAGTTGTGTCTCTTCAGTCGAAAAAGCACTGAAAAAGAACGAGTTCGTCGACCAAGCTCAGATCAACCTTGCCGAGCAAACTGCCTTGGTTTTCACCTCTAAAACACGTGACCTCATCGAAAACGAGCTCATCGAATCGGTTAAAACTGCAGGTTATGGCGCCGAGTTTGTTGATGATGCGGCAACACAACAACAAAAACAGCAAGAACAACAACTTCGCACTCAACAGGCCTTCCTGAAAAACTCAGTAAGTGCGCTACTGCTGGGAGCTCCGCTGATGGCTTGGGGTGTATTCGGCGGCAGCATGACCATTACTACATTTAACGACCAACTGGCTTGGGGATTCATTGGTGTGGTCTGTTTAGTGCTGCTGGCCACCTCTGGACGCAGCTTCTTCACCAATGCTTGGCAATCTCTGATGCATAAACGTGCGACCATGGACACGCTAGTTGCTTTGGGTACAGGCGCAGCATGGTTCTACTCAATGTTGATTGTGCTGATTCCATCATGGTTTCCAGAAGCCTCTCGCCATGTCTACTTTGAAGCAAGCGCGATGATAATAGGCCTTATTTCTTTGGGTCACTACATCGAAGCCAAGGCCAAAGCACGCACTACGAAATCGCTACAAGCACTGATTAATTTACAACCTCAAAAAGCGATGGTTATCGTCGATGGCAAAGAGCAAATCATTGCTGTAGAAGCTATCCAAGTGGGTATGCAGATACGTGTCAAACCGGGTGAGAAAGTACCGGTTGATGGCGTTGTGGTATCAGGTGAGTCTTACATCGATGAATCCATGCTAACTGGTGAGCCGCTTCCCAACGTAAAATCAGTTAATGATGGCGTTTCTGCAGGTACCATTAATGGTGATGGCAGCTTACTTATTGAAGCGACAGGAATTGGCTCAAGCACTATGTTGGCTCGCATTATCCAGATGGTTCGCCAAGCACAAAGCAGTAAACCTGCAATTGCGAAACTAGCCGATTCTATATCTGCCGTTTTCGTACCCGTTGTAGTCGCGATCGCTGCCATTGCCGCCTTAGTTTGGTTTTTTGTTGGCCCACAACCAAGTGCAAGTTACATGCTTGTGGTATCCACGACTGTGCTGATCATCGCTTGTCCGTGTGCCTTAGGCTTAGCCACTCCACTTTCTATTACTGTCGGTGTCGGAAAAGCTGCTGAGTTTGGTGTTCTAATCAAAGACGCCGATGTATTGCAGTCAGCGAGCAAAATTGATGCTGTGGTATTTGATAAAACGGGCACCCTAACCCAAGGTAAACCAAGCGTTCAACAGGCCTTTTACCCTAATCTAACGGAACGGGAATTACTGGCTTACGCTTATTCCGTGGAAGTAGGATCTGAGCACCCACTCGCCAAAGCTGTTTGCCAATATGCCGAGAACTTAGAAGTTTCAGCAATCCCACACAGCGACTTTGAAAACAGCCGCGGCCTTGGCGTACAAGCCAACATTAACGGAAAACACGTTCAAGTCGGTTCGCTGAAATACCTAACACAATTAGGCGTAAATACAGAAATTGGCACAGATTTCATCGAGCTTTGCCGTACACAAGCATGGACACCCATCTTCGTAGTCATCGACCAAAAACTGGAAGGCATATTAGGCATTTCAGACGCGTTAAAAATAGATAGCAAACAAGCTATTGCTCAACTAAAATCCGCCGGAATTCACACTGTGCTACTCACTGGTGACAACCACTCGGTTGCTCAAGCGATTGGCAAAAGCGTCGGTATCGATGAGGTTATCTCTGAAGTACTTCCAGAGCAGAAGGCGCAACATATTGTTCAACTTCAACAACAATATAATAGTGTAGCCATGGTTGGAGACGGTATTAACGACGCACCAGCACTGGCTCAAGCCGATATAGGTATCGCAATGGGCAGTGGCAGTGATGTTGCGATTGAAAGTGCACAAATGACACTCCTCAACTCGTCGCCACTGTCTGTAAGCAACGCGATCGAGCTATCTCAAGCGACCGTAAGAAACATGAAGCAAAACCTGTTTGGGGCCTTCATCTACAACTCGCTTGGCATCCCTATTGCTGCCGGTGTGCTCTACCCGTTTTTTGGATTTCTGCTTAGCCCAGTAGTTGCAGGAGCTGCTATGGCGATGTCGTCAATTACTGTGGTAAGCAATGCCAACAGGCTGAGATTGTTCAAGCCCACTCATTCTAATATCAATAAAAACCATATTCATGAGGTTAACCATGATTCGTAAAGTTATGACTCTTACTGCACTCGCTGCAATTTCAGGACAGGCTTTAGCTACTGATGTTCTAAACCATAAATCTCCATACTGCGGCTGCTGCACAGAATGGACGGAGCATATGCGTGATGCCGGGTTCGATGTAACAGAGAAGCTCCACGATGATATGAACCCTATCAAGCAAAAGTTAGGCGTAACGCAAGAGCTGGCTTCATGCCACACCGCAGAGATCGACGGTTATGTATTTGAAGGTCACATTCCAGCAGAAGACGTAAAAGCGTTTTTAGAAAACCCACCACGTAATGCGATTGGTTTGGCGGTTCCGGGCATGCCAATGGGCTCACCGGGTATGGAATATGGCGATAAGAAAGACGAGTACTCGGTGTACGCGTTTAATGATAAGGGTCAGGTGTTTGAGTACCGTCACTATAAAGGTAACTAGAGTACCAATTCACCTACGGTAGAATTGAAAGCATAAAAATAGAGCCTAGTATCAAGCAAACCCAAGACTGTGGTTTGCTTACTAGGCTCTTTGCTTTTGGACAGTAAAGCAAATCTTGTCGCGGTACCAACCGGGCTGTTAGTACCGCTATATTCCCCCGCTAATTAGCTAACAAGCTATTTAACAAAGAAGTTCACTCAGCTAATAATCTAATCGACTAAGCAGCTAAGCGAATCAGCTTAGAAGCCGTAAGAAGCACCGAATACGAATGCGTTGTTCTGCTTAGAAGCACCGTTTGCGAAATCTACGCCGTTAGCTTGGCTACGGAACTCAAAGTAAGGTTGAACACCTTGACGAGTCCATGTTGCACGTAGCTCGTGGTCCATCGCTTCAGCGTCAATCATGTAAACGTTGTTGTAGCTAAGTGCTAGGTCTTCATTCACTGTGTAAGCAATGCGGTTATCCATGCGGTAGTCTGTATCAGCATCAGCAGAAGTATCATCGATGTGAGCACGAGTACGGTTGCTAATCGAGATACCGTTATCGAAGTTGTAACCGATCTTAACTAATGGACGGAATTGAATGCTCTCACCCGCAGAGAATACATGTTGGTAACCCGCCGCAACCCATAGGTTGTCAGTGATATTGAACGCTTGCTCACCACCAACCGTGATGAATGCGTTCGCTTGACCAGTCGTTGGCAAACCACCAGTTTCAGCAGCAGTTAGTCCTTCAAGCTCACCCAGTTGGATGCCGTCAAACTCAGTGTAAACCGTGAAGCCGCCTAGAGAGTTGTCAAACGTGTGGCCAGCTTCTAGCGTAGAAGTCATATCAGAACCGTGGATACGGCCGTCATCGTGAATTTGGATGTTACCTGTTACGTAAGAAGAACCAGCAAAAGCACTAGAAGCGAAAGCAAGAGAAAGAGCACTTAGAGCGATAATTTTTTTCATAGTAAACTGCCTTAGTTTGATTTTTTCAGCGGCATATCTTCGGTACATCATTCACCTTCACCGCTTGAGTAATTGGTCGCCTCCCTGGCATGAAATCTATGTTGCTCGAATTAATTTGCGTTTCAAAATAAAAGGGCCGACAGAGTGATCCTTCTCACTATCAAAAAAAGACAAGTTATTTAACCCTTTAAAATCAGCAATTTAAAAATATAAAAATTGATAAAAAACTCAAGATGGAAAAGCGTACAGATCGGGATCACGTTATTTCACGTAGAAAAATTAGATTTAGATAGTTGAATCACATCTGATTTAGAGTTTTTTATTGGGGACTTATTTTTTGAAGAGAATAATGAGAGGCTCGTCACTTTTGGGATTAAAGTCACCTTATGTGCATTGTTGATGATATGAACAAAGGCGATTTCTATATGTTTCAGTTTTGGATAAACACCTAATTCGCAGTAAACAAAAAGAGCTCCCGTTTTATCTTGAATAAGATAAAGGTCAGGAGCTCTTCTATTAATAGTGCTTATCGATTATTTAACTGAGGTCACTCGACTTACTTTCTCACCACTTTCTGAAATAGAGCGGATGTAAGTCTCACCAGAAACTGATGGACGTTGTTGCTCATCGTACGTTAGCCAGTTTTCGCCATCAGCAGAGTATTGCAGCTCTACACCTGGGAATTGAACGTTCATCGCTAGCTTACCGTCAACAACCTTCGCACCTGGAACTGGTAGTCGGTAATCAATACCCGCTTTTTCTAGCTTAGCTAGCTCACGTTGACCAAGAATATTCGCGAAGCGATTAAAGTCACTGTTCAACGCTTGCTTATTCACTAAGTTAGTTTCTTGAGAGTATTCAACACCAACCTTGTAGTCGTTTTCCCACTCAGCTCGGTGCCATGCACGCTCTGCTGCTGCCAATACGCGAGGGAACACCATGTATTCATATTGCTCGTCAGTACGCACTGTTTCAGACCAAAGCTGTGCAGATAATCCGTAGAAAGGTTTCGCTTCAACCTCACCTTTACCTGAGAAACCATTACCATCACGGTCTAATGATGTTTCTGCGTTTTGTGGCATGTTTTCTGGTGCGAAGCCAAACATCTTACGAGTATCGGTTGCACGTGTTGCCCAGTAGTAACCGCGCTCAGCTGCATCAACTTCGTATGGCATATCCATGTATACGTAGTCTGGGTTAGAGACAATCACGTCATACCCTTTTGCTGACCAATCGTATACTGATGAAGTTCCGCCCCAGTAAAGAACGTCCCAGAAGTTCACGCGAGTGCTTTCGGTTGCAAATGCTTCTTCACCTTCGCTGTATTTCAGACCATCTTGCCATGCTTGGAAGTGTGGAATACCCTTCTCAGCAACAATCTTAGACACCTGTTCTGCGAAGTGGCTTGGTAGATGACCGAAATCACTTACAGTACCATCAGCGATCAATGACTGACATTGTGGTGATTGTTGGAACGGCTTATCTTGCTTAGACAGGTCGATGTTGCCTTTCCAAGCCACTTTATCTTCTGCATTAATATCTTGTAAGCCTGCGCCTAACTTGATGTTTTTCGCTTCATCGCCGCCGAAGTGCCAAGTCGTTAGCGGGACGCCCGCTTCTTGGTGCATTGCCGCCACTTCAGAGATTACTTTATCGACGAAGTGAGTTGATGACTCCATACATGGGTTAATGAAGCTTTGCTTATCGTAGAACTGAACCGTGGTTACGTTCGATGTATCTTGCGGATCCATCAAGCGGTATTCGTTCGCTTCTGCTTCTTTGCCTTCCGCCATGAGACGCGTGTAACGTGCCTCCATTGATACCACAGCTGAACGAGCGTGTGCTGGCATATCAATTTCAGGGATAACTTCGATGCTGCGCGCTTTAGCGTAGCTTAGGATCTCGACGTAATCCGCTTTACTAAAGAAACCAGAGCCAAAGTTGTCTGTTGTTGGACCAGAACCTAGCTGAGGCAGTAAGCAGCTTTGTTCATCCAAATCAAAACAACGATTAGACCCTACATCCGTTAGCTCTGGTAAACCTGGAATTTCTAAACGCCAACCTTCATCATCCGTTAGGTGAAGGTGCAGTTTATTCATCTTGTATGCCGCCATTTGATCTAGCGTTGCTAGGATGGCATCTTTTGAGTGGAAGTTTCGAGCAACGTCCACCATCACACCACGATAATCAAAGCGCGGCGCATCTTTAATTGACAGTTGTGGTAATGATTCAGCGTTCTGACTATCTATTAGGCCAAAAATAGACTGAACTGCGTAGAAAGCACCCGTTTTATCAAACGCTTTAATCGCAATCCCCTCTTCCGAGATGCTTAGTTCATAAGCGCCAGATTTTGCTAAATCACCCGTAAACTGAGTAGGAACAACGGCAACACTTACAGGAAGGTCACCACTCACATCTACGTTTACCACACCTGCACGTTCTTCAATTGCAGCGAACTGCTCAGCGTCGAATGCGTCTTTTGGTAAAGCAATACCACCAGCAATACTTACTGAACCTTCACCCGCTTCTACCGACATTGGCGTTGGCAATAGCGTTGTTGATACATCTTGAGTTGCTAGATCAGCATTCTTTTCAAAACGCGTCACCGCTGTCGCCATTACGTTATTATCATCAGGCGTACGCTTAAGGTTATTACCCTCAAGGCCGGTTACGAACGATGCAACATCTTCTGTATTCAATGATGCAATCATCTTAGGTTCTGCGTTTGGCGCCGTCACGAATGCACCTGGCATAAAGTCAGTTTCAAACAGTTGCCAGTATTCACTCGTTAACGGAAGAACCACTTCTTCACCAGCCGCAAAGCCGTCAAATTTTTCAGTAGGTTCTAGCTTGTGAAGGTCACCAGTAACGCGAGTGATCTTAAATTGCTCATTATCAACATCTAAAATAAGACGGATACTGTGGAAGTAGATGCTCCAATCTTTAGAGTCAATCGCTTCACCGTCATTGGTTAGCGTCATGTTCACTTTATTACATGACGCCCATTCAGCACCTAGGTCCTGACAAGCTAAGCCTTCATTCGCACCATGGTTAGTTAGAATTTCGTACTGAACATCAAGATTATCAGCCAGTGCATTCACTACTTTTTGTTCTGGTGCTTGCGTTACTGCACAACCTGTTAGGCCAGCCAATACAGCTACAGATAGTAAGTTTCTCTTCAACATCGTATTCACCCATAAATTAAAAATTGAGTAAGAAGCAAAATGGAGCGCTTCGAAAGTTAGATAAACTATATGGGCTTATTTTTTACCGTGAATTAAATCGAGTTAATAAAGTGATCGGCTTCAAATCTCAAAAATATTGATAAATTTAATTTAAATAAAATCATCAAGTTACAAGCAACGGCACTTCCGTCATTTTAATTTTGACGTAAAATTTGAGAAATGAATCACAATCTTTTTTACCGATTTCATAAAATCGTGTCATTGGTAGTCAGAAAGGATTTAGAGTTTCAGCGTATTGTTATACTTTTCGTACAAACAACGTGACATTGTTCTCAAAAAAAACCGTTAAAAAACTCCGTCAAAATCATTTTTAACGAGTTACGTCTTCCTCTAGGAGCTCTCTTTGCGCACATTCTTATACTTAACGTTACTCGCTCTTACCTTTACGACTAAGCACGCTTTAGCAGAACCTCTGTATTGGCAAGCCAAAAAAGATGACCTGACCTTAACAATTTTAGGTTCTGTACACGTTGGGGATGAAAGCATGTATCCACTTCCCACGCAGATTACCGACACATTAAAAGAGAGCGATGGCCTAATCATCGAAACGGATATCAGGAAATCCGAAGGTGTCGTATACCCGGCTACAACAGTGACCACGGCTGATGTGCTCAGCGCAGAACAAAAGCAGCTACTAACAAGCATTTCAAAATCTTTGGGGATGCCGACTCAGCAACTATTGAGCTCTCCACCTTGGGCGACATCTCTATCGATACAAATGCAGCAATTAAAGAATCTCGGCTATGGCTCGGCGGGCGGTGTAGACGCAACACTCGCCTATAAAGCGACAATACAAGACGTTCCAGTGATCAGCTTAGAGCCACTACAATTTCAAATAGACCTTATTGCAGGGCAAAAAGATTCTGGTAAAGAGTGGCTAGTGACAGGCATTGAAGAATTTGACAAAACAGACCGTGTGGTTCATTGCCTAATTGAGAGCTGGAAGGCGGGTGATGTAACCAAACTTGAGGATTTTGCGGAGCTGTCTGAAATGCCAACCGATCTTGAGAAAGCGTTCCTAACGGATCGCAACATTGATTGGGCAAACAAGCTATCCGCCAATAATTGGAAACTTAAGTCTAAAGGGAACTACTTGATAGTAGTTGGCACCTTGCACCTAATTGGAGAAGGTAACCTTATACAGTTATTAGAAAAGAAAGGCTTCAGTGTCATCCAGCAATCGCAAAGCCAACCAGCCCAATGTCAATTTGAGGCTAGCCCAAAAGGCTAACAATACTCACCTCATTTTGTTTTCGTTATAAAAGCATTTCCTTAATAACAGAATCTTTACATTTAATAGCACCATTGCGGTGCTATTATCTTTCGCTCTTTTTTCCTATGGCGTTGTTCTAATGAAACCAGTACTTTTTGCTTTCCCTTTAGCCCTCACGATGCTGATGCCCTCAATAGCCTCAGCCAAAGAAACATGCACCATCGAACAGTTTCAGGCGATAGACATACAACCGGATACCAAAGGCGGTGTATTAGACAAAGAAAGCGGGCAGTTTTTGATTACTGAGAAACCACCGATGCGCTGCGCCAATATTACGTTCACAACATCTACAACACGAAACCGTATCGCAAGCCAAATGAACAACAATTTTGAAGCAAACTTTTACGACAACCAAACGGGAAGCTCTCACTCGGTGACGTTTGATGAAGGTGAAGTAAAGGCAGGTTACATTCGAATAGGCCCGAATAAGCCAGCGGAAGCGTATGTTTGTTTTGTTACCTCGGAAACACCAATAAAAGACATCACGTGTGATGTGAATTGATCATTGAGTTGATTGAAGAAAAAAACAGGGCTAAGGGAAAGGTCCGTTTTCCGCATAGCCCTATTTTGCTGCTTACTCGGTAGCTTAAAGTATGTCTGTACTCGCTTCGGAATAACGAGCAATGATTGGGTTTTGCATTGCGTTCGGGTCACCAGGCGACCACATACCACGTTTCATTCCTTTAACGATTAAATGGATCACTGCCGCATCTATCGCAGACATTACGGCAATATTCACTGGTTCATTTTGGCTGTAGCCCATCTCAACTTCTAACAACTCTTTATAGTCAACAAAGCGAAATGCACCGAAGCCGATTTCATGGGAGGAAATGGTTTTAGTCGTCGTGACACTCAAAAGAACTTGCCCAGTTCGAACGTCGACGGCTCTCAAATTCACCGTAACTTGATCCGTTCTGTATTGCCCGGAACCACCAATACCTAAATACTTAGCGCCTGCCCCTCCGGTAACAATGTTTGAGTCATAAGCCACAATCCCCCCTTCGATAACAATGTTAGCGGAACTCAAGGATGACAAATCCGCACCATGATTATTCACAACTTTGTCTTTTTTCTGAGCTGCACGAATGATCTTACGTTCCGTCAACAAGTTCTGTAGCCCTTCACGTTCTAGAGGGACGAACCATTGTGAATCAATCAACGCTGTCGTGAGTAGTGATGTACCGCCCTGTGGTACAGCCGTCGAGAAGTTACTGTTTGGCTGCGGTTTGTATTGCCCCGTTTGGTCTCTAAAGTCATAGACTGACACCAATATCTTACCGCGAGGCTGAGGTAATGAGATGAGATCGGTGTAAGTCGATCCTCTCGGCATCAGCTTAGGTGTTTCAGAAGTCTCTGGAATTTGCATAGAGTAAGTGCATCCCCCTAACACGAAGGTTAGAAAGACGATAATAATCGATTTCATAACACAATCCTTGTGATTAGAGGTCTGGATTTAATCCCGATACGCTGATTTCAGTTGACTCACCAGTCGCTTTGTCGACGATTTGAACCAATAACGTCCCTGAGTCATCAACGATGTTTAGGAAGAAGTCTTCCGTTTCTAGTTGCCCAGTATTGCCATTGCCTACGTCAGCAAGCAATTGGCTAATCAAGCGAGACTCTAAGCTGGAGGCTAAACGATCTAATGCGGATTCTTGTTCATCGAAAATATCCCTAGCACTTGGGTCTTCGTAATCATTGATAGCATTAGCGTGATTAAATAGATGAGAACTATTTAAAGCGTTTCCACCGAAACTTGGATTTACGGGCGTATAAACCAATTCGCTCGCGTAAATCGAAGGGGAAGCTAACAACGCAATAAGCGCTGCCTTTCTGAAAAGTATCGACATCCTTGGCTCCTTAAAATTCATCATGGTCTAGGTCGTAAGTATCCTGAAAGAGCCTTTCCGCTTGCCATCTAATGATGTAATTTCCCACAGCTCGTGTTGCATCAGCAGCTCGTTCTTTTGCTTGTCTACGACCGGGGGACAACGCTGTACGGAAGATCGGTTTTCTAGAGTGTTGAACCTCTATGATGCTTCCTGATAAAGCGGTTGGCCTCTCTTTTACCGTCAAATTCTCCTTTAGGTCGGGATAACTCTCATTGAGTGATTGCGAGAAGAAGAAATAGAAATCATCACCTAAGCGCGTGATTGTTCTATCCACTATTATTCCGTTCACTTCACTAAAGTCGTTAAACTGTTCCTTCAGGTTATTTGTCGAATCCTCAAGTTTTGTTCCATTTTCCAAAGGAGCACCATTTTCAAGACCATGGCTCTTTTCGCCCGCGTTCACAACGCAAGACAGTAGAGCAATTGTAAGCAGCTTGATTTTCATAAGGGCTCCCATTCAAAGTCCGTTTACAAAATGAGAATGTGATTCATCGAAACACAATTAAAGCCTAATTCATGCTCCCAGTGGCATATATAAACTTTTGGACTAATTTCTAAGAGGATTTAATTAACTAATGAAGGGATAAAAAAGCCAATTACTAATTAAATTTATCATATGCAATTAAATATTTTCACCTTTAAGTTTATAGATGATATTCACCTGTGAACCTACTATTTCGTCATGCTAGTGAGTTACAAGGCGTTCAACACGGAATATATTATTTAGTTGAATACACGAGCATCAGATACTTTAAGGTAAAGATAATGATAAGTAGGACAGCATCACTTGCCAGCTTAACTTTTTTATATTTATCAATAGGTAGTTTAAATATCGCTGCAGCCTCTGGTGTTGAAGGGGACTTTTTACATAATGTAGATCAGGACATTATTAATGACTACAGCGATTTATATAACATCTCTTCTGGAGATTTAGATAACTACTCAGAAATAGATATAACAAACAGTTCTGATTCAAGTTCTGCCATTATTCAATACAGCCCGGGAATAAAAGCAAATAATAGAGCGAAGATAAAACAAAGTGGACACTCTAATTCTGCGAATATTAACCAAGTGGGACGGAATAATGTCGCATACATAAATCAAGACGGATCCAACAATACCGCTGCAATTGGGCAGATCGGCGGGAACAGCGAAGCGTTAATTTCCCAAGATGGAAACCACAATTTGGCGGTAATAGGACAAGCAAACTTCTCTGGACAAGGTAGCCAATTAAGCATTGACCAAAAAGGTAATCACAATGTGGCGTTTATGGCTGGCTCAGGAGGGGACAACTTAGGGATTTCTCAAGACGGGCACGACTTTGCGATCGTCAATGCATCGAGCTCAATGAGGATCTACATCAATCAAGCAAATTAGCGCGCAGTATGGATAGCTTGATTCAAAGTCGCTTCATTGGAAGTGACACATAGTCGACATGGAAATGTATAAGGATACAACCTATGAAACTTACACAAATTGGAATTATAGTCGGTGCCATTATTGGTTTTAATGCAGCTCACGCAGATCCACTTCCTGCACCTTACCCGGCTCCAGAGCCAGCAATCGGAGTTAAAGAAGGTACAACTGATCTTGGTATCAAAGGAAAAGTTGCAGCTATAGAGCCTTTGGCTATGGATAATACTGCTGTATGGCAAATGGGTAGCGGTGACATGGCTAACGTAACCATTAATCAAAATACATCAGGTGTTACAGATGGTCATGTGGCTCTTGTGGACACACATGCGAGTTATAAATCAGATGTGGTTGTTGAGCAAAGTGGTAATCTCAATGAAGCTCACGTTAAGCTACGTTACAAAAGAAACAACGCGCTCATAGACCAAGACGGTTTACATAACCAAGCTAGAGTGAAAGTGAAAGGAGCGGGTCGAAATAACGATCTACGAGTCACGCAAATGGGTGATGAGAACCTTTCGGTAGTAAAAGCGAAAGGTGGTGCTGACCGCAACGAAGCTGACGTGTACATCAACGGTAACTCTAACAAGACTTACACAGAGTTCAGTAACGGCAGTGTTGACAGAAACGATGTGGCTATCGATATCTGGGGTGATGGTAACTACGTAGAAACTATCGTTAATACCGATGTTGGTGGTGGTGATAGAAACGATGTTGATATCGACCTAATGAACAGTAACGATAACCGCGTGTTCACTCTTCAAACCGGCTCTCATTCAAACGCTACGGTTAGTTTAACCAACAGTGATATGAACCAATTCCTGATTGAACAAACGTCTTACGATAATGCAGCTGTGTTAGGTAACGGTGCAAACGGAAACGTTGGTCTTATCTACCAAAATTAATATGACATATTTTATATATGGCAAAGCGGCGTTCATCGCCGCTTTATTTTACCTAACACATTTAAATACCTACGCTAAAACGTTGGACACGATTGAGTGTTCAATAAAAAAACAAGATATCATATTGAAAATTGAGAACGACTCTCCATTCTCATTAATGTTAAAAACACAGGCCAATTCAGTGTATAATCAGAAAGTTAATAGTGGTAAGACAACTTTAATATTAGGCTTAGATCAATTCCCTGCAACATTAGAGAATCATACCGACAGCGAAGCATGGAAAATTTCTAAATCCTGTAAAATCACAAAAAAATGAAAACAAACTAAGAGTAAACATACACTTCCAGTTAAGAATAGAATATACCTTCACGTGTTCTATTAATTAGGCTGAAAATAATTGAAATATTTAATGGTCAGATTAGCGGAATACTAGTCCGTGCTATAAACTTTAAAGTCTAATAAGTACGCGGTGATCAGTAAAAGGAGTTTACACATGGCTAGTCCGGGAGTTCATCAAGCCATTTTAATAGCAGAGAACAATTTGCAATCAACGCTGCTCAAAGAATCTATAGAACAAAAGGTAAATTTAGACATAAAACTAGTGTCACCAGAAAGGCTATCGACTAAGTCATTACAAGCTCCTAACCTAGATTTGGTGATTATTGATTACCCTACAATGAGTAAACAGTACACCGAAAAATATCAAGAGCTTAGAGATGACATCGAGAGTGATGTTCATGAAGTATTGCTCAATACGCCCAGCGACTTCCCTCACTCTGAAATGCTCAAATGGCAGTATCTCGTTGGTATTTTTTATGCCTCTGACACGCTTGATAAGCTAGTGACAGGATTTAACTGTATCTTACAGGGCGAAATGTGGATGAGCAGAAAGCTCATTTACCAATACATTAGCTTCTATAGAGAGAGGCAGTGCGCGAAAACCAGTCCTTATTACCTCAAGCTCACTAAACGCGAACAGCAGATCATCAAACTACTCGGCGATGGCGCGTCTAACACGCAAATTGCGGACACGCTCTATGTAAGCGAAAATACCGTTAAGGCACACCTTCACAATACATTCAAAAAGATTAAGGTGAAGAATCGCTTACAAGCTTTGATCTGGGTGAAGAATAATGTCGCGACTAATGAGTTCGTCCAATAGACCTAACTCTCTGCTCTAAACCATAAACGGTCAAAGCAGTTCAAATGCAAAAAAGCCGTAGCCCCTTCTATTGCAGAGAGTGCTGCGGCTTTGTTTAATGCGGCCGGTAAGAGCTTATTTTGAACATCAGGCGAACCCCGCTTGGGTTCTAATCCTATTTTCTACGCTCCTAAACGACGAAAGCCTGCTCATTGAGCAGGCTTTCTATAAGTGGTCGGTGAAGAGGAATTCGATTGGACTGGCATTCCAGCCCCCACCCTCTGAGTCTAAACCAAATCGAAACCGTAAATGTAAATGCAAAAAAGCCGTAGCATTTCTGCTACGGCTTTCTTTAATGTGGTCGGTGAAGAGGGATTCGAACCCCCGACCCTCTGGTCCCAAACCAGATGCGCTACCAAGCTGCGCTATTCACCGAGATATCTTACTGGCTCATTGCCTGTCGATGGAGCGTATAATACGGATTCTGAGTTTATCCGCAAGGGCTTTTTATCATATTTATTGCGATTTTGAATCGTTCGAACAAAAGACATACAGCAACAAGCTCAATGTGACGAAAAACACACAGTTACCAACAAGTATTTAACTTATGCAACAGGATTGATCCAGATCAGTAAATTGATAATGCTACTTAATACACTAAGCCATGTCATATAACTTTGAGGTATACACATGGACTTTTGGCTAGATCTCCTATTTGGTAATGCGGTGGGACTATCTTCAATGATAGTAATCTTCGGGGCTCTGGGTCTCATGATGTTTTATGGAGGCTTCTTCATCTACAAAGTTATGACTGACAAATCTCCTCACTAGAGTCGCTCAGCCTAAATCATTTACCTCAAGCCTCGTTGCTATAGGTAAACTTGAAAACGCTTTGCACCGGAGCTGACTTCTCTTGTCTCCTCCGGTTTTTTCATTTTTAAACCCTACCCCAACTTAGGTATACTTACTCCATCCTTACCAACTTGAGATGCAAACTATGTCTCATGATGACGATTTAGATCTATTCCAACAAATGATGGGCGATGTTAAACGTATCGACCATGACACCGCAGAACACCAGAAAGTACATCGCGTTACAGAGTCTCACCTTGCTAAGCGTGAAGCCGCTATGTGGCTCTCTGATGATGAGAAAGATTACCTATCACTCGATTACTCTCCGATGGTTAAGCCAGACGACGTTATTGCTTACAAGAAAGATGGTGTTCAGGAAGGCGTATACAAAAAACTGCGCCTTGGTAAGTACCCCATTCAGGCCAAACTCGATCTCCATAGAAAGACGCTGAAAGATGCTCGCAACGAAGTGCTGTCATTTTTACGCCAATGCTTAAGAATGGATGTTCGCACTGTCATTATCGTTCACGGAAAAGGAGAACGTTCAAATCCACCAGCGATGATGAAAAGCTACGTTACCAACTGGCTTACTCAGATCAACGATGTGCAATGTGTACACTCTGCACAGCAATTTCACGGTGGTACCGGTGCTGTTTATGTCATGCTTAGAAAGAGCAATGAGAAGAAACTAGAAAACAGAGAGCGTCATCAAAAGCGCACTAGCTGATCATTGAAATTCTGGATAGGGGTTTCACCCCAAGATCGATATTTAGTGCCTAGACTCAAAGCAAGTGCTAAAATTGGTATCAGTTAACGAATTCAAACGTAAAGCAACTGCTCTGTAGTTGCTTTTTTGTTTTCCTATATTTCCGTTGTGAAACGCTAAGAGAATATCATGTCACAAGAATCCCAAGCTAAACGCCTTAACAAATACATCAGTGAAACTGGTTTTTGCTCACGCCGCGAAGCCGACAAACTGATTGATGCAGGTCGAGTTACTATTAACGGCAAGATCCCAGAAATGGGCACCAAAGTAATGCCAGGTGATGATGTTGAGATCGACAACAAACCAGTTCGCTCAAAAGAGAAGCCAATCTACATCGCTTTGAATAAGCCGACAGGCATTACCTGCACCACTGAACGTGATATTCCTGGGAACATCGTCGATTTCATCGGTCACCATAAGCGCATCTTCCCGATTGGCCGTTTGGATAAACCATCTGATGGTTTGATCTTCTTAACAAACGACGGTGACATCGTAAATAAGATTCTTCGTGCTGGTAACAACCACGAAAAAGAGTATGTGGTTCGTGTCGATAAGCCAATCACTGGTGAGTTCTTACAGAAAATGGCAGCGGGTGTGCCTATCCTAGATACGGTGACTTTGCCATGTAAGGTTGAGAAAGAGACTAAGTTCTCATTCCGAATCACATTAACGCAAGGTCTGAACCGCCAGATTCGTCGTATGTGTGAAGCACTTGGCTATGAAGTTTTCAAACTGCGTCGTGTTCGTATCATGAACATCTCTTTGGACGGTATCCCTAATGGCAAGTGGCGTTACTTGAGCGAAGAAGAGATCGCAGAAATTCTAGCGATGTGTGAAGGTTCTGTAAGTACAGAAGACGCATCTAAAATTAATGCGAAGGGTCAGCGTATCCGCAAGGCGACAGACGCTAAGCTGTTTGATAGCCGTGAAGAGAACCAAGCTTCTACCGCTCGCCGTAATCAAAAAGAAAACCGTACTCGTACTTACCGCGGTAATAACGCGGACGAATTCCGTCATGCACCTAATTCAAAGCGTGGTCGTAATTCATCGAATGGCGAAAACAAAGGCCAAAGCAAGGGCAATACAGAGAATTGGAAATCGAATTCTCGATCAGAGCGCTCTAACTCAGACAACAAGAGTTCAGATCGCAATCGCGCTGGCCGTGGTAATGCCGACCACCGAGGTGGCAAGTCGACTAATCGCCACCAAGAGTCAAACCGACCAAATAAGCCAGCAGCAAAACGTGTTGGTGGTACTCTAGGTCTGAAAAAGTAGAGTGATTCCTTATACAAAAATGCCCACTTAGTCGTGGGCGTTTTTATTTGTTGCTTCATACATCATGACTGACGACGGCTAATCAACAGCTTACAAGCACAAATCAGTAAACTGAGCTCGAGTTAGTTGAGCTAAATCTTTAGGGGCAAGTTCAATTTCCAACCCTCGCTTGCCTGCACTTACGCAGATCGTTTCAAAATCCGTCGCACTGGAATGAACAAAAGTCGGCAGCGCTTTCTTCTGACCAAGCGGACTGATCCCCCCTACGACATAACCTGTGGTTTTCTGAGCAATGTCTGGGTTAGCCATCTCTGCTTTTTTACCTTTTGCCGCTTTAGCTGCAAGTTTCAAATTCAATTTCTGGTCGACAGGAATCACCGCAACAGCCAAGTCTTTAGCCACACCATTTAGGCAGAATAGCAGCGTTTTGAATACACGTTTAGGATCCTGACCAAGCGCCTCAACGACTTCTAATCCATAGTTGGTATTGTTAGCATCGTGGTGATACTGATGCACCGTATGAGCGATTTTCTTTTTCTTGGCAAGATTGATTGCAGGGGTCATAACAAATCCAAACGATAGATAAACAAAAGCGACGCCGGAGCGTCGCTTTAGTTAAATTTATCATGGCGCTAGAGTCAATCGAATTTAGCGCTTAATGATTCAATTTTTCGAATTCAATTACTTGTAAACAATTTGACCTGAAGGTGCGTACTTGTTCACGTCAACTGGGCTATTCGCTTCTAGGTACTCTTTCAATACTTCAGCGTCAACAAAACCTGTATTTACGTAACCAGGGTGATCAGACAGTTTAGGGTAGCCGTCACCACCAGCAGCGTTAAAGCTTGGTACTGTGAAGCGGTATGTTTCGTCTAAACGAAGTTGCTTGCCGCCGATGAATACGTTAGATACTTCACCGTTCGCTACCGTCATTGAGATACCAGCGAATTGTGCGTAAGCACCTGAATCGATAGGTTTAGTTGCCACTACATTTAGGTAATCTAGAACTTCTTTACCCGTCATGTCTGTGTAAGTCAGGATGTTTGCAAAAGGTTGTACTGTTAGTACATCTTTGTATGTTACTTCACCCGCTTCAATTGAATCACGAACACCACCAGAGTTCATCACAGCGAAGTCTGCTTTTGCACGCTCCATGTGAGAAGTTGCAATCAGACGACCAAGGTTTGTTTGTTGGAAGCGAACCACGTTACGGTCACCTTCAAGCTTGCCATTTGTTTCAGCAATCTTAACTTCAAGCTGTGCTTGGCCTTGCTCTTGGAAAGGACGTAGGAATTCAAGTAGCTCAGGATCTTGTGCGATCTCGTCTTGGATAAGTACACGTTGCTTCTTACCGTCGATCTTAACCTTTTTCTTCAGGTTAACTGGGATTAGGTCATAGCTCACCATCTCTAACTCGCCATTACGGAATTCGTAATCAGCACGGCCTACATATTTACCCCATTCGTGAGCTTGAACGATGTAAGTACCGTTTTGAAGGTCAGGTTTACACTCATCACCCGGCTTGAAGTTTTTCTTCGCAACGTTAGGGCCTTCCATACATACAGGCTCTTGAGAGTGACCACCAACGATCATGTCTAGGTCACCTTCGTCTAGGTAACGCGCTAGTGCAACATCACCTGGTGCGTTAACGCCACGCTGACCATTTTCGTAGTGACCCATGTGAGTCACAGCAAAGATAAGATCTGGTTTTTCTGTTTCTTTAAGTTCAGCGATCAGTTTCTTCGCTTCTTCTTTAGGGTCACGGAAATCGATACCTGCGATAAACTCTGGGTTACCAATCTTTTGGGTATCTTCAGTCGTCAAACCAATAACCGCGATTTTAATACCTTGCTTTTCAAACATCTCATAAGCTTGGAACTTACGTTCGCCAGTCGCTTTATCGTAGATGTTTGCAGATAGCATTGGGAAGTTAGCCCAATCGATTTGTTTTTGTAGAACCTCTAGTGAGTTATCAAACTCATGGTTACCTAATGCCATTGCATCATAACCAATCTTGTTCATGCCTTTGAAATCAGGTTCTGCATCCTGAAGATCTGACTCTGGTACACCCGTGTTGATGTCACCACCAGATAGAAGCAACACGCTACCGCCTTCTGCTTCAACTTCTGCACGAAGTTGATCAACCAGCGTTTTACGCGCAGACATGCCGTACTCGCCGTATTTGTTCTGCCAGAAACGACCATGGTTGTCGTTAGTGTGAAGAATCGTTAGCTTGTAAGTTTCGTCTTGGTTCCAATCATGAGCAGATTGAGACGCACAACCAGCTAAAGTCGCTAGAATTGCAGCACTTAGTGCTGTCTTTAGAATAAGGCGTTGCTTCATTGTCATACCTTTGAACTTTTTAGGGGAATCCACTGCTTCTCCCACTCCCATAGAGCCAATGCTTACTTAATAAACATGGTTAGAGAATGGTAAAACTTGAAGTAGTTTAAATTAAGACGGTAAACCTAACAGAGTGATTTCATATTTATGTAGGATAGATCACCTTAATCCCCTATCGAGTGTGTAACAAAGCGACAAAGTTACATTTGAGCAAATAAGTGATCACAGGCAAACGTTTTCATCATTTTTTAGATTATTTGTGATTTACTCAATCCCGCTTCCCCATAGAGTGACATTCGTTAAATTTATTCGATTTATCAGAGCCTTAATGGGTATGTTATAACATCACAAGCCAAGCTTAAGGAGCTCAAGCTAGTAGCCATTCACTTAGCAATAGGTACAAAAAAGCCGGCACTTGCGCCGGCTCTTAATTCTATACAGTTCGATTATTTAATATCGATGTGGTCAAAGCCTTTGATAAGGTCATCAAGTGCTTTCATCTGCTTCAAGAACGGCTCTAGCTTATCCAGAGGCAGTGCCGATGGACCATCACAACGTGCTTGGTCTGGGTTCGGGTGAGCTTCAATGAATAGACCAGCAATACCGGTCGCTAAGCCAGCTTTAGCAAGTTCAACCGTTTGCTCACGACGACCACCAGATGCTGCACCTGAAGGGTCACGCATTTGCAGAGAGTGCGTCACGTCAAAGATGATCGGGCTACCGTTTGAAGAATTCTTCATTACGCCAAAACCAAGCATATCTACAACTAGGTTGTCATAGCCCATGCAAGAGCCACGCTCACAAAGGATAATCTTGTCGTTGCCACATTCAGCGAATTTATCCACGATGTTACCAACTTGGTTTGGGCTCATGAACTGAGGCTTCTTCACGTTGATAACTGCACCAGTCTTAGCCATCGCTTCAACAAGGTCAGTTTGACGAGCTAGGAATGCTGGAAGTTGAATAACATCAACTACATCAGCAACTGGCTGAGCTTGTGCTTCGGTGTGAACATCAGTGATGATCTTTACGCCAAATGTGTCTTTCAATTCTTGGAAGATTTTTAGACCTTCTTCCATACCAGGGCCACGGTATGAGTGAACTGAGCTGCGGTTTGCCTTATCGAAAGAGGCCTTAAATACATAAGGAATACCCAGCTTTTCAGTTACTTTCACGTAGTGCTCACAGATCTGCATTGCTAGATCGCGAGATTCAAGAACGTTCATGCCTGCAAATAGCGTAAATGGCTTGTCGTTAGCAATTGGCATGTCGCCAATATGAACTGTTTTCTGTTCCATCATATTCTCTCTAAATAATTATTAATTAGTGAACAACCACGGTCTTTTCATTCATGACGTTCACTTGAGATTTCAGTAACTCAGATGCAGGGTCATCTGGGCATTGGTCGATAAAATATTGGTAATCCGTCGCCGCCACTTGGTGACAATCCAACTGCTGATAGATAAAGCCACGGTCGCGGATTTCATACGGGTCGTCCGGTACAAACGTTAATGCAAGGTCTGTACATTTCAATGCAAGCGTATAGCGCTCTTCTCTCAGTAGTGCACTCTTTAGTAGCGCTAGCCACTTACCAATGATTGTTGGATGATCAGCCACTTCTAAATGCTCTGATTTAAGCTTAGCCAATGGTCCATCATGACCGATCAACCACGCTCGCAGTGTCTGTTCACCAACGTATTCACCATTGTAGGGGTTGATATACACTGCTGCTTGGCCGTACCAAGTCACTTTAAGCAGAAACTGAGTCGGGAAAGAGACACCCTCTACAGGAAAGCCTAGCTTGCGACCTAGAAAAAGAAAGATAGCGCCAAGACTGACTGGAATACCTTTCTTACGCTCTAGCACTTTATCGATGAAAGCATTCTCTGAAGAGAAGTAGGCATCTTTATCGCCAGCAAAGCCCCATTCATAGAAGAATAGTCGAATAAAGGACTCAAACTTCTGTTGCTCGTCGGTTTCATGAACCAAAGCAAACTCAGCTTCTTTAAACAATCTCGCCAATTCTTGCTCAGCCCAACTATCTTGAGTCTCTGGGTTAATCGCTTTATTTAAGATCAATGCACCCTCAGCTAATTCTAGCTGGTCAAAGTCTTCGTCAAAAAATTCGTACATAGGTAGTTAACCGAAATAAGGAGATCATTAACCGAAAAATGTTGGTGTCTTCGTCATCGCAATTTTGCCAGCCATCGCTAACCAGCCAAGCGCACCGAAGAACGAGAATACTCTCAATAACTTGTTTTTACCCAACTTAAGCGCAAAGAAACCGAGTGCGATATAAGCCATCACACAAGTTAGCTTTTCTGTTAGCCATGGCGCAGCTGGAGTAAATGGAATAAAGCCAGTGATAAAAATCAAACCAATACCCGATAGCAATAGCAACGAGTCGTTGATATGAGGGAAACGCTGCAAGAAAGGGTGCTTAAGCTTTGGTGAGTTCGCCATCATAAGAACGAAACGAATTGAAAGAAGTGACACGCTTATCGCAATCGTTAGTAGGTGAAAATGTTTTAAACCTTCGTACATGGTATTCCTTTATATTTTTATATGTGCTTTCGTTAACACGAGCGACACAGTACCCGTTAGTGCTCTGTATTTCTGCGTTAAATGCATTACCGAGTCAAATGTAATTTCGCGTTAAAGGTATCAATTTCGTAAGTTCGCCCTCTAGGGTTACATGAGTGGCTAGCAACGACTAAGCCCCCAAGCAAACAACAACGAACTATGAGCAATAACGACCTAATGTAACTCGGTCATTACCGCCGTAATCTTTCTCTGTAACCACATCGAGATAACCTAGTGCTTGCATTATCTCGCGTACAGCCAAGCCTTGATCGTAACCGTGTTCAAACGCCAACCAGCCTTCATTTTCCAAAAAGCCACGTGCGTTTTCAGAAATGTAGCGAATATCAGCAAGCCCTTTCTCTTCAGCAACAAGCGCAGTAATCGGCTCAAAACGCACATCGCCCTGAGATAGATGAGGATCATCTTTCTCTATGTAAGGTGGGTTAGAGACAATCAGAGAGAACTTAACCTCATCGCCATCAGAAGCCAGACCGCTAAGCGGATCAAACCAACTGCCATGCAAGAACGTGGCATTGGTGATGTTTAAGCGTTTCGCATTCTCTGTTGCAAGCGCTTGAGCTTCAGGACGAAGATCAATGCCCGTCACTGGTCGATTTGGCATCTCAGACGCCAACGCCAATGCGATAGCACCAGTACCTGTCCCTAAATCGAGAATCGCGCCTTGTTTGCCATAAGTTTTATCCAACGCGACTTCGACCAAACGCTCGGTATCCGGACGAGGAATTAGAGTAGATGGCGAAACTTTTAGCGGCAGCGACCAAAACTCACGCTCACCAACAATGTAAGCCACTGGCTCACCGGTTAAGCGACGTTTTAAAAGGGCTTGAAATTCAGACTCTTGCTCTGAGGTGAGATGCTTCTCAGGCCAAGTAAGTAGGTAAGATCTTGGTTTATCTAAGGCGTGACAAAGCAGTACCGCAGCATCAATTGAGGGTGACGTGTTGTCACCCTCTTGAAGCGCTACGATTGCTGCTTTTAATGCACTTTCAACCGTATAGGCAGATTGCATAAGGTTTAGTTGTTCTCAGCTAGCGCAGCAAGTTGGTCTGCTTGGTGCTCTTGTAAAACTGGATCAATCAGACTTTGCATGTCACCTTCTAACACTTCGTTCAGACGGTAAAGTGTTAGGTTGATGCGGTGATCAGAAACACGACCTTGCGGGTAGTTGTAAGTACGGATACGGTCACTACGGTCACCCGAGCCTAGCAGGTTACGACGCGTGTCTGATACTTCAGCCGCACGGCGCTCTTCTTCAGCTTGTACAATACGTGCAGCAAGAACAGCCATCGCCTTCGCTTTGTTTTTGTGTTGAGAACGCTCGTCCTGACACTCTACTACTGTACCTGTTGGCAAGTGAGTAATACGGATAGCTGAATCCGTGGTGTTAACGTGCTGACCACCCGCGCCAGAAGCACGGAAGGTATCGATTTTCAGGTCTGCAGACTTAATTTCTGGAAGATCCGCTTCTGGGATTTCAGGCATAACAGCAACAGTACATGCAGAAGTATGAACACGGCCTTGAGATTCAGTCTCTGGTACACGTTGAACACGGTGACCGCCTGATTCAAACTTCATTACGCCGTAAACACCTTCACCGCTTACTTTAGCGATCATCTCTTTGTAGCCGCCTTGCTCAGAGTCATTGCTGCTCATTACTTCAACGCGCCAGCCTTTCTTCTCTGCAAACTTAGAGTACATACGGAACAGGTTACCCGCGAAGATACCCGCTTCATCGCCACCCGCACCAGCACGGATCTCTAGGAAACAGTTACGCTCATCGTTTGGATCTTTAGGTAGAAGAAGAATCTGAAGCTCATCAGTTAGACGCTCAATCGCTTCTTTCGCTTCTTTAATTTCTTCCTGCGCCATTTCGCGCATCTCTTCGTCGTCTTCCTGCGCCATATCTTCGGCAGCTTCTAGATCGTCTTGAGCTTGCTGGTAAGCTTGGAAGCACTTAGTCACTTCTTCTAACTGAGAGTACTCTTTAGATAGTGCACGGAATTTGTTTTGATCACCGATCACATCTGGATCGCCAAGCAGGTGTTGAACTTCTTCGTAGCGTTCAACAAGTGTTTCAAGCTTTACTAGAATCGAGGCTTTCATAATGTCTTATCTTGTTGGAGGTCTAATATTATTGAGGGTCTTCTAGGCCCAAACTCTGTCTAATGACCGTTAATTTCGCAGGTTCTCCTTGCTCAGCAGCACTTTGTAGTGCGCGGGTTGGAGCATGGATCAATTTGTTTGTGAGCTTATTGCTAAGCTCCAGTAAAACTTTCTCAGGGTCACCGCCAGCGGCAAGTGATTGTAAACTTTTACTCAATAATTCTTCGCGGATTTCATTCGCTGACTTTCGGTACTCACGAATACTGTCGACCGCTTGTAGTGAGCGCATCCAACTCATGAACGCGGCACTTTCTTCACTGACGATCGCTTCAGCTTGGATTGCTTCCACTTTACGTTGCTCGATGTTGCCATCAACAATCGACTGCAAATCATCAACCGAATACAAGTAAGCATCGTTCAGTTCGCCAACCTGTGATTCCACATCACGAGGCACTGCAATATCAACCAATAACATAGGTTGATGCTTTCTTGTTTTCAGAGCGGTCTCAACCATACCCTTACCAATAATTGGCAGCGGGCTTGCGGTTGAACTGATCACGATATCTGCTCTGTGCAGGTGATCTGGAATTTCATTTAAGCTGATCACTTCAGCACCAAACTCTTCGGCTAACCCTAAAGCACGCTCACGAGTTCGGTTAGCCACAATCATTTTAGTACAGCCATTTGCTGAAAGGTGCTTAGCCACAAGTTCAATCGTTTCACCAGCACCAACCAACAACACGGTTGAATCAGCAATCGACTCAAAAATATGCTTGGCTAAAGTACAAGCTGCGTAAGCCACAGACACCGCACTTCCGCCGATTTCTGTTTCCGTTCGAACGCGCTTCGCCACAGAAAATGATTTCTGGAACAGCTTTTCCATTGAAGCATCGACAGACTTACTACCACGAGAGTCTGTATAAGCTTGCTTAACCTGACCTAAGATTTGCGGCTCACCCAAAACCAAAGAGTCCAAACCACAAGCAACGCGCATTAAATGTTTAATAGCAGCCTGTTCTTCATGGATATAAAGACTTGGCTTTAGCTCTTCAGGGCTCACTTGGTGGAAAACCGACAACCAATCGATAAGCTTGTTTTTCGCTCCGCTTTTAACGTCACAATACACTTCAGTTCGGTTACAGGTAGAAAGTATGACACTTCCATTTACGTGTGCATTTGCGTTAAGTTGCTTGAGTGCCTCAGACAGTTTATCTGGACCAAAAGCGACTTTTTCTCGCAATTCAACCGACGCTGTATTGTGATTGATACCTACGGCAAGCAAAGACATGTATCAGAAGTTCTCGATCAGGGAATGGAAACAAGGGGCGAATTTTACTTGATGCATGGCTCTATTTAAAGAGCAAGCGGGATTTGTTTTCCTGACTTCGTGAATTCAATGCTATAGTTGAAGCGTTTTTTAGATGAATTTGAACAAGTTGTGAGCAAATATGGGCAAGCTTCGTAAAATCGCGTCTCTTATTTTTATTACCATAATCATGGTGGGTTGCTCGTCTATCCCGGAACAACCGACGAGTGTTGAATGGCAAACACACCAAAGCCGCCTATTACAGATAGAAAACTATCAAGCTTCAGGTAAGCTTGCCTACATCTCTCCCGAGCAGCGCCAAAGCCTCAATTTCGTTTGGAAGCACTCTCCAAATCAAAGTCAATTAAGACTCACCACTTTCCTTGGTCAAACCGCATTAAACCTGACCATTGATCCATCTGGCGCCAAAGTCGTCACTTATGATGACCAAGTATTTACCCACGCGAGCGCCTCTATTTTGGTTGAGCAGCTTACAGGCTTGAAGATCCCTGTTGATCATCTGCCACAATGGTTCCTTGGCATTCCAGACCAAGCGGATAGCTATCAGCTAAATACAACGAACACCCTTGAGTCACTAACCAAGCAAGTCAGCAACCAACTATGGACTCTGAGTTTTGCTAACTATCGCAATACAGAGATGCCGAGTACACTGCAATCTGGTGAAGACAAAGTAAATGTGGAGACGATTCCGCTCCCTACTCGACTCTCTTTCAAGCAAGACCAAAACAAAATCAACATCGTAGTTTCAAAGTGGACACTGAAAAAATGATTACAACACCAACACACTGGCCTTCTCCAGCAAAGCTGAATCTATTTCTTTATATCACTGGCCGACGTGATAATGGTTACCACGAGCTTCAAACACTCTTTCAGTTCGTTGACTTTGGTGATGAACTGACGGTTACCGCAAACTCAGAAACGAGCTCGATAACCATCACGCCAGAAATACCTGGTGTAGCGCTTGAAGACAACCTAATTTGGAAAGCCGCTACTGCACTTCAACAGTACACCTCGACCTCTTTCGGTGCCGATATTGAGTTAAAGAAAGTGCTACCAATGGGTGGTGGTATTGGCGGAGGCTCTTCAAATGCTGCAACTGTGTTAGTGGCGCTTAATTACTTGTGGCAACTGAATCTTTCTGATGATCAACTTGCAGAGATCGGTCTGAACCTTGGCGCTGATGTACCAGTGTTTGTGCGAGGCCATGCCGCGTTTGCTGAAGGCGTTGGTGAGCAGTTGCTACCTGCTAATCCAGATGAAAAATGGTATCTCGTGGTTAAGCCTCAAGTGAGCATAGCAACTGTAGACATATTCACACATCCAGAATTAACCAGAAATACGCCAAAGCGAGCGCTATCAACGCTTCTAGAGCAAGAATACGTAAACGATTGCGAAAAAATTGTTCGAATGCTGTACCCAGAGGTTGATAAGCAACTTTCATGGCTGCTACAATACGCGCCGTCGAGATTGACTGGCACAGGTTCGTGCGTTTTTGCTGAATTTAGCAGCAAAAAAGAAGCCGAATTGGTGCTAGAAAAACTGCCTGACACCGTTTCCGCATTTGTAGCGAAAGGACGAAACACTTCTCCTTTAAAAGAAACGTTGGCTGAATACCACTCAGCCCACCCACAATCTATTTAAAACTGGACGCAACCCGAGGTTTCCACCGTGCCTGATATGAAGCTATTTGCTGGTAACGCAACACCTGAACTAGCCCAACGTATTGCTGATCGTCTATACATCTCTCTTGGCGATGCTACTGTAGACCGTTTTTCTGATGGCGAAGTCGCTGTTCAAATCAATGAAAACGTTCGTGGTAGCGATGTATTCCTGATTCAATCAACTTGTGCACCAACCAATGACAACCTAATGGAATTGGTGGTAATGATTGACGCAATGCGCCGTGCTTCTGCTGGCCGTATTACTGCTGTAATCCCTTACTTCGGTTATGCCCGTCAAGATCGTCGTGTACGTTCTGCACGTGTGCCAATTACTGCAAAAGTTGTTGCAGATTTCCTTTCTAACGTTGGCGTAGACCGCGTTCTTACTATCGACCTACACGCAGAGCAAATCCAAGGCTTCTTCGATGTACCAGTTGATAACATCTTCGGTACTCCAGTTCTTCTAGAAGACATGGCTAACCGTGGTCTAGAAAACCCAGTTGTGGTTTCTCCAGACCTTGGTGGTGTTGTACGTGCTCGTGCAACGGCTAAAGCGCTAGGTGACGTTGATATCGCTATCGTTGATAAGCGTCGTCCACGTGCTAACGTTTCTGAAGTAATGAACCTAATCGGTGATGTTGAAGGCCGCGACTGTGTTATCGTTGATGACATGATCGATACAGGTGGCACACTATGTAAAGCAGCTGAAGCGCTTAAAGAGCGCGGTGCTAAGCGTGTATTCGCTTACGCAACTCACGCTGTTTTCTCGGGTACTGCTGCAAACAACATCAAGAACTCTGTTCTAGACCAAGTTATCGTAACGGATTCTATCTCTCTATCTCCAGAGATGGCTGCGACAGGTAAAGTAACAACACTTAGCCTTTCTCGCATGCTTGCTGAAGCGATTCGTCGTATCAGCAACGAAGAATCAATCTCAGCGATGTTCAACTAATCAAGGCTATTTAGCTTTGTTTTAGAAACTCGTTAGAGAAAGACATTAAGCACTTCATTTGATGAAGTGCTTTTTTTATATCTGGTGACTGTTGTTTATCACAGCTCGGAATAATCATGGTGCCATCAGCTAGCTCGCACCTTTTTCATAAACTGTGATATCATACGGCGCTTTTTGAAATCCCAAGAGAGATCCATACCTTGAGCCAACAAATAAAACTTCTCGTTGGACTGGCTAATCCAGGTCCAGAATACGCCAAAACTCGCCACAATGCGGGTGCTTGGGTAGTTGAAGAATTAGCACGTGTACACAACGTAACACTGAAGAACGAACCAAAGTTCTTTGGCCTAACGGGTCGTATCATGGTTCATGGTGAAGATCTTCGTTTGCTGATCCCAACGACTTTTATGAACTTGTCAGGCAAAGCAGTTGCAGCTTTGGCAAAGTTCTACCAAATTAAACCAGAAGAGATCATGGTTGCTCATGATGAGTTAGACCTTCCTCCTGGTATTGGAAAGTTCAAAAAAGGTGGTGGTCATGGTGGACACAACGGTCTAAAAGACATCATCAGCAAACAGGGTAACAATAAAGAATTCTATCGTCTGAGATTAGGCATCGGCCATCCCGGACACAAAGATAAAGTTGCAGGTTATGTATTAGGCAAAGCTCCGCAAAAAGAGCAAGAGTGTATCGAGGCCGTCGTTGACGAATCGGTTCGCAGCCTAGACATCTTATTAAAAGATGGCCTACCAAAAGCACAAAATCGCTTACATACGTTCAAAGCAGAATAAGGTTTATATCATGGGTTTTAAATGTGGCATCGTTGGTCTACCAAACGTTGGTAAGTCAACTCTGTTTAACGCACTGACTAAAGCAGGCATCGAAGCAGCAAACTTTCCATTTTGTACGATCGAACCAAACACAGGTATCGTTCCGGTTCCAGATCTACGCTTAGATGCATTAGCAAAAATTGTTAATCCACAAAAGATCCTTCCAACAACGATGGAATTCGTTGATATCGCTGGCCTAGTTGCTGGTGCATCTAAAGGTGAAGGTCTTGGTAACAAATTCCTAGCGAACATCCGTGAAACTGACGCGATCGGTCACGTTGTACGCTGCTTTGAAAACGAAAACATCGTTCACGTTTCTGGTAAAGTATCTCCAATCGAAGATATCGAAGTGATCAACCTTGAACTTGCACTGGCTGACTTAGACAGCTGTGAGCGTGCAATTCAACGTAACGCTAAGAAAGCAAAAGGCGGCGACAAAGACGCTAAATTCGAAATCACTGTACTAGAAAAGCTACTACCAGTTCTTACTGAAGGTGGTATGGCGCGTACTGTTGAACTAGCGAAAGAAGAAGCGGCAGCAATCGGCTACCTAAACTTCCTAACACTTAAGCCAACAATGTACATCGCAAACGTTGCTGAAGATGGTTTTGAAAACAACCCTTACCTAGACGCTGTTCGTGAATACGCTGAAAAAGAGAACAACGTTGTTGTTGCAGTATGTGCTGCTATCGAATCTGAGCTTTCTGAGCTTGACGACGAAGATCGTGAAGAGTTCCTAGCGGACATGGGTATCGAAGAACCAGGTCTAAACCGAGTGATCCGCTCTGGTTACGAACTACTTACTCTTCAAACTTACTTCACTGCGGGTGTTAAAGAAGTTCGCGCTTGGACAATTCCTGTAGGCGCAACAGCTCCACAAGCGGCTGGTAAGATCCACACGGACTTCGAAAAAGGCTTCATCCGAGCTGAAGTTGTTGGTTTTGATCACTTCATCGAATTTAACGGTGAGAGCGGCGCAAAAGACGCAGGTAAATGGCGTCTAGAAGGCAAAGAATACATCGTAAAAGATGGTGACGTTGTTCACTTCCGCTTCAACGTATAATTGCTGATTAAATATCGGATAAAAGGCCAGTGAATTTCACTGGCCTTTTTGTTTTTACTCTTTAGCAAGAGTTCGACATCAGAAAGTTAACTTCCTATATATATCGCCCTTTTGACCTATTTTTTGCCGACAAATACGCCTCTTTGACTAAAAAGAAACCGAACAGATGTTTATTCGTGATTTATTCAAAAAAAAAGTTGACGGGTTTCACTCAACTACGCATAATGCGCCCCGTTCACAGCGAAGCGGCAACGTTTCAAAATGAGCAACAATTTGGAAATGGCTACTTAGCTCAGTTGGTTAGAGCACATCACTCATAATGATGGGGTCGCAGGTTCAAATCCCGCAGTAGCCACCATTTCCTAAGCACTCTATTCGTTATTAAACACTTGTTTTTAACTATAAAGAGTTTTTAGGAAATAAAGCGGACGTGGCGGAATTGGTAGACGCACCAGATTTAGGTTCTGGCGCCGCAAGGTGTGAGAGTTCAAGTCTCTCCGTCCGCACCATATTGAGATGTCTTAAATGATATCATTGTTGGGCTATCGCCAAGCGGTAAGGCACCGGCTTTTGATGCCGGCATTCCCTGGTTCGAATCCAGGTAGCCCAGCCACAATTTAAAGTGTAATTATCTTTAAAAAGATAATGGCATTGAAAGCAAGATTATATTATATTGTCTCGCTCTCAGA
>NZ_JAPPTH010000024.1:0-78423 GCF_027587015.1 Vibrio sp. Makdt | reverse complement strand
ACTAACAAAAGATCTGTAGTTGATGGGAAGCATACCGTAACAAATGTAATTAGCGATGTGAATTTCACGGCATTTAGTGGTTTTTTTTCAGGAAGATTAAAAAATAATGAATTTATAGAGTTGTACTTCTGCGATGTTTGTCAGTTTGAAGGTCGGCTGTTAAAGAAACGTAAAACCTTTTTCTACTCTCCAATGATTTAGTTTTGTAATGTGTCATCACAGAGGTAGTTAGAGCGGCTCTGTGATGACGTTTATAAAAAGGTGTATTGTTCAAATCAGGTATGGAGTGGAGTTTAACATCTAGTTCTGAAAAGCCTCATTTTTTGACTTATATGGGATGTAGTGTCATTGTCTAGTTGTTCAATTGACTTAGACACTTGTTTTCGATTTGCAGCTTTGTTTATTGAAAATTCCATTAAATTCAAAGGCTTGCTAAAGACTTTTGACGAGAGATAGTCTTCAAATCCCTATCCCTCACCACATTTATGATGCCCGAGCCAATGAAATACATTAGCTCGGGCTTTTTTACATACGTTAGTTTTTGAAAAGCGTTTGCTATCACTAACGAACGCTTCTCATTTTTACTTGGCAGCAGACTTCACGAGTCAACTCATCTATCAGCTTATTGGCCAAGCTCCGCTTTGGTCGCCGAGTCCAATGGGGATTCAGCTGTAATAGCTACTAAAAATGCTTTGAGTGCCTCGGCTACTTGATAGCTTAAATTTAAAGGTCTAATTTTCGTAAGCGCCAGTTACCCGGCCTATTGATGAGGAGAACCAAAGCCGTTAGGCTTTGTTTAGGTTATTGATTTAGCTCTTTCGGAGTTAACATTAAAAGTCCACCAGCGATGCTGGTGGGCTTTTACGTAAATTAATGCAGATAGGTTTGTTTTTCTGAAGATGATATTTGCCTTATAATCCAACTTGCATCATGGACCTGAGCTCCTTGTCGACATTTAAGTAGTACTTCTATTGCTCGCTGGGATAAATGATTTACATAACCTTCAGTTAGATGGCAATTTATATGGAAATCATGTTCCCATATTTTATCTTGTATTGAAGGCTGGTAGCTTCTTACTTCATCGCTGGTTAAGTGATGGAATTCCTCAAAAGCTGCAATCTCTAAGCATATTCCTGCAGTTTGAATCTCTATAGGGGTGATGTTCATTTTCAACTCCATATTCTTCGAAACTTTCGTGGGGTCTTCCCACAGATGAGACCAGAGTCACAGCGAACTAGAGTTGTACAAATTACACTCTTTAGTCATACATATTGGTCTTTAGGAGCGCATTTATAATCTCCTATAGATTAAGATTAGTACATGCTTGCTTCTTTGCAACTTATTATGACTTATAGGAGGTTATATTTTGCTTTTAAAAAGCGTAGTAAAGTGCCATTTGTCTAGAATTATGGGCGAAAAGCGGTTAAAGATTTCAATTGTTTCGAGGGATACTGGGATTAATCGAGGCACCATCACACGCTTGTATTACGATGAAGCGGAGAGGGTAGAGCTAGATGTCATTGGTAAGTTGTGTTTGTATCTGGATGTTCAAATTGACGAACTTTTTGAAGTTGAGCGTCTTGAATAGGCCATAGTTTCAATGCGTGATCTACGAAATGTCCCCAAACTTTGAGCGCTCAATTAATCGTTCATTTAGAACTGCTTCCCATAGCTCTAGTCCGTCTCTTTTCTCGTCCAGGTACTCATACCTATCATAGTGTTTGCCTGAGACATCACTGATAGCATGTCCCTGAATTCTATCACGGACTTCTTTACTGATTTTGAATTGACCGCCAAGCGTTTTAAATGTTCGTCTAAAGTCTCTCGCAATAAAGTTATCAATTTCTGTATTCCGTTTGTAGGACAGCAGTGCTTGAGCAAGAGTGTTGCTTGGCATTGGTTCAGTTGGCTTGGTCTTTTTATGGAACACAAATGGACTATTAAATTCGTTATCTTTGAGGCACTCCTTGAGGATCTCCACTGCGGTATGAGTGAGAGGTACTACATGAGCGTGGTTGGTTTTGAAAATTTCAGCGCGAATCGTGAGTGTTTTATCGCGGAAGTTAATATCGTTCCATTTAGTATTGGCGATCTCATAGGGGCGCTGGCCTCCTAAATAGAAACAAAGCTTGATAAAGCGTCGCGTTGATGTTGCTAACTTAAGGTCGTGATAACGATAACTCATGTCATGGATGAGTTGTACTAATTCATCAATGTTTAAGAAACGGTCTCCTGCCTTTTCGGCGTATGTTTGCTTAGGAATTGCTGAAATAGGGTTGTATTTCAACCCAAACTTCACTTTAGAGTTATTACTTGCTGGGTCATTATCGTTTTTAAGTCCAAACTCAAAGGCGGCATGTAAGTAAGAACGAAGCTTATTACTTTTTGGAGCGTAACCTTCTTGGATAGGGATGCTGAGAGCCTGCATAAAATCACTTGGTTCGAAGCTTTTTGCTTTGCGTGTTTTATCAAGGTAAGGGTAGATGTTGCAGATGATTTTTTGTTTATCTTCTTCGTAATTTCTTTTTCCGCGCTTACATTTGTCTAATGTATAAAGGTCTATCAGCTGCTCAAACGAACCAGCCCTGAGTGACTCTTGTTCGAGATATTCTTGCTCTGCTTCTTTTTCCTGAAGGTATTCTAACGGGTCTATACCTTGAGACAGTAATTCGCTGTACGATTCAGCGATTTTCCTTGCCTTGGCCAGCGAAACTCCTGGTAAGCGGCCTATCGGAATCAAAATTGCTTTTGAACTTTGGAAGTAACGAAACTTAAAAGATTTTGAACCGGCAGGCGTTACTTGAACACCTAATCGTCCTTTTCCGCGCTCGCCTGTTTTATCCCAAGCGTAGAATGAACTTTTTTTAGGCGTTAGGCTGTTAATTTGTGTAACAGTGAGCATAAATTTTTCTCCAAGCTTCGTTGATTAAAAATAGCACTTGCCTAGATCCGTGGTCAAGTATATGGTCAAGTAACTAGTGATATTTTTGAAACTTGATGAAACATAATAAAACTTATATTTATTTTATTCATGTTATAATTTATTGATTTTTAGAGTTTTATCGTTTTATTTTGATTCTTTGTGTTTCATGTTGATTTCGACATCCCATCTCTTCTAAGGATGTGGTCGAAGGTTCGAATCCTTCAGGGCGTGCCATTATTTAAAGAAACCCGATAGCTCTCTGAGTTGTCGGGTTTTTTGCATTTCAGGGCGAGTTCAACTTTCTCTTTTTTGCTAAGCCGTCACGACCTCTGGAATGTATCTGAGGCCTAACATCGTACATCCATCTTCTAAATAAGTGTCTGTCACCACATCGAAGCCGAATTTACCATAGTAGTCTTTCAGGTGTGCTTGTGCCGAAATAAAAATAGAGCTTTCCGGGTAAATCTTGCGAGTCGCATCGAAGCTTACTTGCATGAGTTGGTTACCTACCTGCTTGCCTCGGTACTCTTTTGCTACAATGACACGACCGATACACACATCGTCGGC
Source organism: Vibrio sp. Makdt (assembly GCF_027587015.1). Taxonomy (NCBI): domain Bacteria; kingdom Pseudomonadati; phylum Pseudomonadota; class Gammaproteobacteria; order Vibrionales; family Vibrionaceae; genus Vibrio; species Vibrio sp. Makdt. The sequence continues at coordinate 74,933 of NZ_JAPPTH010000024.1, read as the reverse complement.
ATTCGGGTCGATTAGTGGGAGCACATCACTAGGGTATCCCAGTTTGGGAGGCATAATACGACTGTAAGCAACGAGACGTTCGTTATCATAGCCCATGACGTGATAGGTCTCTGGATGGTTATCTTTGCCATCTAGATCACTGTAAGGCGTATTCATGTCTACGATAAAAATGTCGACTCTTTCCCGCAAGAAATCATAGAGCTCATCAACCGACAGCGCCGCAAATTTTTTCACTCTCCACTCGAACATCACTTTTTCCTTATTATTTTGGGCTACAACATAGAGGCTATTTAAACCGAGTTCATTAACCTTTGTTAACTGGCCTGCGACTAGAGTAGGAAATGACTTGTTTGGAGAAAGCAAAAGGGTAAGCGTTTTCCATTTGGTCATCTGAGCATCATAAAAACAACTTCTTTGAGCCACTATTTATTTCCTTCTCTTATTCATTTCGTTCGGCTCATGTAATAGAAAGTTAAAATTGTTCCTTTTTTGGGGTTTACATCATTTAGTAATAAAGCCACTATGAATTCACGAAGAATAGACAAGTAAAGCTGTTCACCAGCGGGTTTAGGAATCAAACCTTCTGCTGATGGCTGATTTAGAGGAAGTAATGGCAGGAAACAGTATCGGACAACATTTCCGCGTGACCACGTTCGGAGAAAGTCACGGTATCGCACTAGGATGTATCGTAGATGGGTGCCCACCAGGATTAGAAATTACCGAAGCAGACCTTCAAAAAGATTTGGACCGTCGTCGCCCTGGTACTTCTCGCTACACAACGGCTCGCCGTGAAGCAGATGAAGTAAAGATTTTATCAGGTGTATTTGAAGGCCAAACTACGGGTACTTCTATTGGTCTATTGATTGAAAATACAGACCAACGCTCTAAAGACTATTCCGAAATTAAAGACAAATTCCGCCCAGGCCACGCTGATTACACGTACCATCAAAAGTACGGTGTGCGTGATTACCGTGGTGGTGGTCGTTCTTCAGCTCGTGAAACAGCAATGCGTGTTGCGGCTGGTGCGATTGCAAAGAAATACCTAAAGCAAGAATTTGGTGTTGAAATCCAAGCTTACCTTTCTCAAATGGGCGATATCTCAATTGATAAAGTGGATTGGAACGAGATTGAAAACAACGCTTTCTTCTGCCCTGATGTAGATAAAGTACCTGAGTTTGACCAACTGATTCGTGACCTACTAAAAGAAGGCAACTCGATCGGTGCGAAGATTCAAGTGGTCGCGACTAAAGTGCCTGTAGGCCTTGGTGAGCCGATCTTTGATCGCTTAGATGCTGATATCGCGCACGCACTAATGAGCATTAACGCTGTGAAAGGCGTTGAGATTGGCGATGGCTTTGATGTGGTTAATCAACGCGGTAGCGAACACCGTGATCCATTAACGCCAGAAGGCTTCACTAGCAACCATGCTGGCGGTATCTTAGGTGGTATCTCTACTGGCCAAGATATTGTGGCAAGCATTGCGCTTAAGCCAACATCAAGCATTACGGTACCGGGTGACACTATCACTAAAGATGGTGAAGCGACGCAGCTCATCACTAAAGGTCGTCACGATCCATGTGTTGGTATTCGTGCGGTGCCAATTGCAGAAGCGATGCTAGCGATTGTTCTACTCGATCATCTATTACGCCATCGTGGTCAGAACCATGGCGTAACGACGAATACTCCTCAAATCTAACGATTGAGTGAATGAAAAAAAGGGTTGCTTCCTGTTGGAGCAACCCTTTTTGTTTTCTAGTGGTATTTGTTATTAATGCACAGAGCTTTCAGGATCAAGCTGGAATGAAGGCAAGCGCCATTTGAATCTCACTGCTGCCATACGCAGCAAGTAACCCACCACAAGTGTCACAATCGTTGCAGTGACATCGTTAATGCCAAACTCGAGTAAGCCTAGGTATAAGCCTGAAGCAATCAGTGCGATAGAGGCGTAAAGCTCTTCATGCAGCACCAGCGGTGTTTGACGACAGATAAGATCACGCAGCAAACCACCAAATACACCAGTAACCAGTGCTGATACCATACAGATCATTTGGTGAAGGCCCATGTTCATCGCCACTTTAGTGCCTATGATGCTGAATACAATCAGACCTAGCGCATCTAAGCGAATGAACAAACCTTTAAGTTTAATAACCCACTTAGCTAGGCCTGTTGTGACAACGCCTGCCACACAAGTAATCGCAAGAAATTCAGGGTTCTCAACCCAACCTAACGGGTAGTGGCCAAGCAAGATGTCTCGCACTGTACCACCGCCAATAGCCGTTGCGCTGGCAACCAACATTACACCAAACCAATCCATTTTTTGTTTACCAGCACTGAGAGCACCGGTCATGGCTTCTGCCGTGATGCCAATGATATACAAAACACTTAGTAGCATTGCTGTAGCTCTATTATTTAGGTCTATAAATTGGAGTCTTATAGGCCTTGGAGATATAAAAATGAAGCGCGAGTGTAGTAGTAAAACTGGCGATTGACGAATGAATATTTGTACCGTGAATGAGCATTTCAGATTAGCTAAACTAATCATTCACCTAAAAGTGGTGTAATCTGGATGCTGCAATCGATTGTCCACCTCTAGGACAACGATATTGCTAATGTCATTACCCCTAATAGGGCTTTACCGAGCGCGCAAAAAAACGCAAAATGCGCCTGTTCTTTTTACTTTAATTTGATTCTATGACGCACCAATATCCAGACATCATCAATATTTTCAACCAAACCTTTTTCGATAGCTTCAATACTAAACTCGAACTGGGTGAAGATGAGCCTATTTATCTACCAGCCGATGAGCAGGTTCCTCACCATCGTATCGTGTTTGCTCGCGGGTTTTATGCCTCTGCACTGCACGAGATCGCGCACTGGTGTGTAGCGGGTCCTGAGCGTCGTTTATTGGAAGATTTTGGTTATTGGTATGAGCCAGATGGCCGAACAGAAGCGGTTCAAGCTGAGTTTGAAAAGGTAGAAATCCGCCCGCAAGCGTATGAATGGATCATTGCAACCAGTGCAGGCTTTCCTTTTAATGTTAGCTGTGACAATCTACACGGCGATTTTGAGCCAGATCGTTTGGCCTTTATGAATAAAGTACACAACGAAGTCATGGGTATCCTAGAAGTTGGTCTTCCACCAAGAGTCAAAATGCTTTCTGAAGCGTTGCGCGACTTCTACGATGTAGAACCTCTGTGTGCTAGCCAGTTTATTGTGAAATAAGAGAATATTATGATTATCGAATTTGAAGAAAAACTACTTGAAGTAATTGATGCTCGCATTGAAAACGCATCAGATGACGAACTGTTTGCGGGTGGTTACTTACGTGGTCATATTTCTCTTTCAGTGGCTTCATGTGAAGAAGAAGGCATTGAAGATTTAGCCGAAGTGAAAGCGCGCATTGAGAAGAGCCTAGATGATGCTCGCTCTGAACTGACACCAGCAGATCGCACCATTGTGAATGACCTTTGGGTTGAGCTGCAAAACCAAGCTTAATTCTTGGTGATATCTGCTCAGTCCCTTCCTTTCCATTTTGCTGAGCAGTGAAGTTTGAGACTCATTCGAAATTTTTGAATGAGTCTGTTCAATCCTTGTGATGGTGCCATTTTCTGACTACGTTATTCTAATCCCACTTAACGAGATTACAGAAAGGGTTACATCATGAAAGTTATCGCATTCGGCGCAAGCACAAGCTCTACTTCTATCAACAAAGCACTAGCAACTTACGCAGCTAACTTGATTGAAGGTGCTGACGTAAAAGTTCTCAACATCACTGATTACAACGTTCCTATGTTCAGTGAAGACACTGAAAAAGAGATCGGTCAAGCAGAAGGCGCGCAAGCATTTTTGCGTGACCTAGCAGAAGCGGACGCATTTGTTATCTCTTTCGCAGAACACAACGGACATTACCCTGCAGCGTATAAAAACCTATTTGATTGGGCGACACGCATTGAGCGCTCAGTATTTGGCGAAAAGCCTGCGGTTTACCTAGCGACTTCTCCTGGCCCTGGTGGGGCACAAACAGTACTGGGCGCAGCGACAGGCTCGGCACCTTACTTTGGCGGTAACGTAAAAGCCTCAGTTTCTGTACCAAGCTTCTACGATAACTTCGACTTTGAATCTGGTTCTATCAGCAACGAAGAGATCGCACAACAAATTAAAGAAGCCGTCGCTAAGCTTTAACTCTTATTAGTGCTTAAACCCAGTAAAGTCGTTTGAAAGTTTAAGTCATCAGATACAAAAAGCCCGAGAGACATAACGTCACTCGGGCTTTTTCATTACAAATACTCTGAATTAACGAGCGAGTAGTCCGTCAGCTATTGATTGGTTTTCGCTTGTTTATCTGCGACCCATCCAGCCGTTAGCGCCTTGCCTTTACGCAGCCTACGCACCCACATTCTGCTAGGGTGGATGGCTTCCAGCACATCAGCTGGTAGAGGTAGTGGATCGCCACAGATTTGTGATGCTAACACTTCTGCAAGTAATGGAGCTGAGCTTAACCCTCGTGAGCCTAAACCGATAAAACAGAATAGGTTAGGGAAGCTTGTCACCGTTTGAACATCATCTACCGAGTCACGTTGTGGGTTAAAGTTATGCAGATTCTGATATTGCTCTTTAATGGCCTCAAAGTCGCCAACGTTACCGACAAACGGAAGGTGATCGCGGCTTACGCTACGAATGCCTTGGCGCGCTAGGTTGCCACTGGTATCGACCTCTTTTGTCCACTCTTGGTCTGGCAGTGATCCGTGCAGGCGCTCACCATTGTGCTGTTGAACTTCAGCATCAAACTTTTGGTCGATGTTGGTTTTGTCGTAGTTTGCGCCAATGCAATGGTGTCCATTGTTTGGGTTTTGTGGTGTTAAGTAACCATCAAAGCACAACACGGTTTTGAGTTTGCTGAGCTTTTCCGTGGTCGGAATGTGGCTCACCTGACCTTTAACTGGAGTCAGAGGTACAGGTTGAGTCTGCTCAAACTGAGTGAACTTGTGGCCGTTCGCAACAACTACTTGGTCATGTTTAGTTTGAATCTCACCTCGTGGTGTCTCAATAGTGAGTTGCCATTGTTGTTCAGCTTCGAGCCACTCTAACTGAGTCACTTGGTGTTGATAGTGTGTACTTACTTTATTGCTTTCTTCTAGTTGACCAATAAGGCCTTGAGTAAGCTGAAGTGGGCTTAACCACCCACCCAGAGGAAAGTAGACGCTCTCTTTATCAACTGGCAAACCGACCTTTTCATTTGCTTGCTCTGGCGATAAACGCTGAATCAAATCGGTGTGGAAATTCCCTTCCAACATGCGATTGAGCTTCTTAGTCGAGCCTTCATCCCACATCAAAATGTTCACACCACACCAGTTATGATCAAATTCAATAGACTTTGCCGCTTGATTGATGAACTGACGCGCAAACAACAATCCAGGGCCGAATATACGCGAAACGTTTGAGGTCGCCTCACTTAATAGCGGGTAAATTGCACCTTGGTTATTACCAGAGGCGTTACCAGCAGCTTGCTGATGTTCACAGTAAAGTGTGATGTTCTTGCCGCGGCGGCTCAGTGTTTTAGCTAACGCAGCACTGGCAACACCACCACCGATGATCGCGATGTCTTGTGAGTCGCTATGCTCTGATAAACCATACCAAGGTTTGATATTGGTATGGGCATGTTTTTCGCCAAGTCGGCCTGCAATCATTTCGCGCTTAGTACCAAAGCCTTTGACCTTCTTCATCTCAAAGCCAGCTTCAATTAACCCACGACGCACGAAACCGGCCGCGGTAAAAGTCGCACAGCTACAATCTTGTTTGGCTAGCTTTGCCATGCCATTGAATAGGTTTTGGTTCCACATCTCTGGGTTTTTGCTTGGGGCGAATCCATCTAGGAACCATGCATCCACCAAACCTTTCTTTGGCGTAGGCACGCTTGGCATACAGTCTTTGATATCACCGAACCATAAATCCAATGTGATTGTGCCATCGCCCAATACAATGCGGTGACATTCAGGCAGAGCGATAGGGTAATGTTCTTGGAGTTGCGTCGCATACTCGGCTAATTCAGGCCACGCTTGGTGCGCTTTGATGAGATCCTCTTTGTTTAAAGGATATTTCTCAAAACTGATGAAATGTAACTCTTTGGTAATAGCTTGAGGGTTATCTTTAAGAAAAGCATCGAACCATTGCCAAACCGCAAGAAAGTTTAGGCCAGTACCAAAGCCGGTTTCAGCGATCACAAAACGGCGCTGATCATGTTCAAGCCAACGCTCTGGAAGGTGGTTTTGCTTTAAAAAAACGTAACGAGTTTCTTCTAAACCATTCACGTTGGAGAAGTAAACATCGTCAAATTGGTCTGAAACTGGCGTGCCAGACTCATTCCATTCCAGCTCAGCATTAGTAATTGAAGTCATAAAATCTATCATTTTGTGATTTGAAGCGATATGTTGGTAGGGATTGTACGAATTTCTAGGAAAGCTGACCACTTTTGTTGGGCTTCTTAGTTATCATCTAGCTGAATTTAGAATTATAGGAATGTCACATGAAACGAGTCGTAATCACCGGTATGGGTATTGTTTCAAGTATCGGTAACAACGTCGAAGAAGTTTTAGCATCACTGAAAGAGGGTAAATCTGGTATTACCGCTTCAGAGCAGTTCAAGGAAAACGGCTTACGCTCTCAAGTTTGGGGTAACCTTAAAATGAACCCTGCTGACCATATTGATCGCAAAAAGATGCGCTTTATGGGTGATGCAGCGGCATTCGCTTATCTTTCAATGGAGCAAGCAATTGCAGACGCTGGCCTAACAGAAGAGCAAGTATCTAATGACCGCACCGGTATCGTTGCGGGTTCTGGTGGTGCTTCTTCTCTTAACCAAGTAAACGCAGTAGACATCATCCGTGAGAAGGGCGTTAAGCGTGTTGGTCCATACATGGTTCCACGTACAATGGCTTCAACGGTTTCTGCTTGTCTAGCAACTCCTTTTAAAATCCGTGGTGTGAACTACTCTATGAGTTCTGCATGTGCAACATCTGCACACTGTATTGGTCACGCAATGGAGCTTATCCAACTCGGTAAGCAAGACGTAGTATTCGCTGGTGGCGGTGAAGAACTAGATTGGTCTCTGACTATGATGTTCGACGCAATGGGCGCACTTTCTACTAAGTACAACGATACTCCTGAGCTGGCTTCTCGTACTTACGATGCAGACCGTGATGGTTTCGTTATCTCTGGTGGCGGCGGCATGCTAGTAATCGAAGAGCTTGAGCACGCAGTTGCTCGTGGCGCGAAAATCTACGGTGAGATCGTAGGCTACGGCGCAACTTCAGATGGCTACGACATGGTTGCCCCTTCTGGTGAAGGCGCGGTTCGTTGTATGAAGATGGCAATGCAAAACGTTGATGGCGTTGACTACGTGAACACTCACGGTACTTCAACTCCAGTTGGTGACGTGAAAGAGCTAGGTGCTATCCAAGAAGTATTTGGTGGCAACAGCCCAGCAATCTCAGCAACTAAAGCGATGACAGGTCATGCTCTAGGTGCCGCTGGCGTACACGAAGCGATTTACTCAACGCTAATGCTAGACAACGGCTTCATCGCTCCAAGCATTAACGTTTCTAACCTAGACGAAGCAGCTGCTGGCCTAGACATCGTAACTGAAGCTCGCGAACAAGAGCTAACAACAGTTATGTCTAACAGCTTTGGTTTCGGCGGTACAAACGCAACGCTAGTAATCAAAAAATACCAAGCTTAATTAGGCTTGAGTTAGATAGACAAAGGTTAATTGTTAACGGGTGACGCGAGTGCAGTTTCAACACGCACAGGTAACCCATTAACCATAACCCACAGAACAAAGCTTTCTAAACATAGGTTTTGAAACGGAAAGGTTTCCAGAGCTTGATCAGTAGTGGCTTTGGTCAGTACTGGTCGAACAGACGCAGACTCTGTCTCCTGGAGAGCGAGATAGGATCCTTTTGTTCTGGATGTTTGCCCGATTGTTAATTCAATCGGGCATTTTTCGTTTTAGGCTTGAGTAGTAAAAGCTGCGTAGGGCAATCAATCCTTATCTCAACAAGCCTTTATTCATAATGTATTCCATTTGTTACTCGACACCGTGTATGGAATTTTGCACAATCATTTCAATCTACATTTAGGTCGATAGACCCCAACAAAAGTACTCGCCAAATGAAAATCTTAATCGACGAAAACATGCCTTATGCAGAAGCGCTTTTTAGCCAGCTAGGTGAAGTGACAATGAAGTCTGGTCGCACATTAACTGCGGACGATCTGGTTGACGTAGACGCACTGATGATTCGCTCTGTTACCAAGGTGAACGAAGAATTAATCAGCAAAGCCAATAAACTGAAGTTTGTCGGTACCGCGACGGCAGGTATGGATCACGTTGACCAAGAATTGATGAAAGAGCGTGGCATTTTCTTTACCGCGGCACCGGGCTGTAACAAGGTAGGTGTGGCTGAATACGCGTTCAGTGCAATGATGGTTCTTGCGCAGCAACAAGGCTTCTCTGTATTTGATAAAACAGTTGGTATTATTGGTTGTGGTCAAGTGGGCAGCTACTTAGCAAAATGCCTTGAAGGTATTGGTATTAAAGTTCTACTGAACGACCCTCTAAAACAGCAAGAGGGTGACACTCGTGAGTTTACAGAACTAGAAACGCTGCTTAAGCAATCTGACGTTATCACGCTGCATACGCCAATCACTAAAACGGGTGAATTCCCAACGCATCACTTAATCAATGAGCAAGTGCTAAATAAGTTGCGTGCTGATCAAATCCTGATAAATGCGGCTCGCGGCCCTGTCGTGGATAACCAAGCACTAAAAGCTCGTCTGCAAAAAGCTGATGGCTTCACGGCCGTCCTTGATGTATTTGAGTTTGAACCTGAAGTCGACATGGAGCTGCTTCCTTTACTCTCTTTTGCAACACCTCACGTAGCGGGCTATGGTCTAGAGGGCAAAGCACGCGGTACAACGATGATCTTTAACAGCTATTGTGAGTTCTTAGGCAGTGAACAACGCGCTTACGCGAGCGATCTATTGCCGACACCGCCTGTGCCTCAAATGAAATTAGATAGAGCTTGGGACGAAGCAACACTGCACAATTTGACTCAGTTGATCTATGATGTGCGCAAAGACGATGCCTTATTCCGTCGCAATATCGCTACGCCAGGTTCTTTTGACAAGATGCGTAAAGAATATTGGGACCGCAGAGAATACAGTGCAGTCGAGTTAACAGGTGATGATTCTTGTAATCTAGCACCGTTAGCTAAACTCGGTTTTATGGTAAAGCCAACTTTATAAAAGAGAGAAACAATGAGCCAAGAATTTAATATTGCTATTTTAGGTGCGACTGGTGCGGTTGGTGAAACCATTCTTGAAGTACTTAAAGAGCGTAAATTCCCTATCGGTGAACTGCACTTACTAGCAAGTGAACGTAGTGAAGGTAAAACTTACCGCTTTAATGGTAAGACGATACAAGTGCAGAACGTTGCAGACTTCGATTGGTCTCAAGTTCATATCGCATTTTTCTCTGCTGGTGGCGACCTTTCTGAACAATGGGCTCCAGTTGCTGCGGATGAAGGTGTGGTCGTTATCGATAACACATCTAAGTTCCGCTACGAATACGATGTTCCACTGGTTGTGCCTGAAGTGAACCCAGAAGCAATTGCTGAGTTCCGCAACCGCAATATCATTGCGAACCCAAACTGTTCAACGATTCAAATGCTGGTTGCGCTTAAGCCAATTCACGATGAAGTCGGCCTAGAACGTATCAACGTATCTACTTACCAATCGGTTTCTGGTGCAGGTAAAACGGGTATCGATGAGCTTGCTGGTCAAACCGCTAAGCTTCTTAACGGCATGCCAGCTGAAAACTCAGCATTCCCACAGCAGATCGCGTTCAACTGTATCCCTCAAATTGATGAGTTCACGGAAAACGGCTACACGCGTGAAGAGATGAAGATGGTTTGGGAAACACAAAAGATCTTTAACGACTCTTCAATCACGGTGAACTCAACGTGTGTTCGTGTACCTGTGTTCTACGGTCATGCAGAATCTTTACACGTAGAAACTCGCTCACCAATCGGTGCAGACCAAGTGGTTCAACTACTAGAAAACACAGAAGGTGTTGAAGTTTTCCATGGTATGGAATTCCCAACACAAGTACGTGACGCTGGCGGTAAAGACCATGTAATGGTGGGTCGTATTCGTAACGACATCAGCCATCACAGCGGCATCAACATGTGGGTTGTTGCGGATAACGTTCGTAAGGGCGCTGCAACAAACGCAGTACAAATCGCTGAAGTTCTGATTCGCGATTACTTCTAAGCCTCACCGCTTTGACAAACAAGCCTCACTCTTTAGTGGGGCTTTTTTAATCGATTAAAAATATTGTTAGTCAAATTGTGTGAAATTGCTGCGAATATTGTCGCTGCAACACATTTTTTGTTTTCATCTCTATAGTTTTACGTCATTTATCCGATATATTTAATAGATCATCACTTTATCCGAATTTAAGCACCTAGCTGAGCCTTTTATGTTTCAAATTTTCAAGCAGTGGTTAATACCTTTTGCCGTTATCATTGCGACTCAGATTTCCGTTGTTCGTGCAGATTCCATTCGAGTTGTAGGGCCCAATGGTCAGATACAATCAGCGCCTACGTTTTCAGAACCTCTTCAAAGAGCTCAATCGAATAGCGCAGAGCCTTCTCGTTTCTATGGTCCGACTCGTGGCAATGAAACGCTATGGTCTATCGCGTCAAGATTGCGTCCAGATAACTCTGTCTCCGTCCAACAAACCTTGTTGGCAATTTACCGACTGAACCCACAAGCGTTTGAAAACCAGAATATCCATAGCTTGCTGCCAGCTAGTCATTTACGTGTCCCTTCTTTAGAGCAAGCTCGTGCAAGCTCTACGCAGCAAGCCATCAACATCATGAACTCGCACTTGGCCAAGCTGGATGATCCGGTCGCTAAGCCTGCAGTTAAACCAAAAGCAGCTCAAACCTCCAGTCAATCAAATGCAGGTTCGAAAAGTTCGGTTGCTACTAAACCAGCCCCTGCTGCTGAAACAGTACCAAAATCAGTGGCTGCTACTTCTCCTGTTAAAGACATGAACAAACTTGAGAAGCAGTTAGAGTTATCTGAAACAGAGCTGTTGTCACTGGAAGAGAAGAATCACCAACTTAGATTAATGCTATCGGATGTGCAGTCTGAGGTGGATGTTCTTAAGACAGAACTAAGTGACGAAGACCGTATTCGCAGTGAAGTTGAAAAGTTACTTGCTGAAGAGCGTAGAAAGAACGCTGAAATCGAAAAAATGGCGCCAAGTGCGATTGACCAGTTGCTGTCTAATGGTTGGCTGGTGGCTGCACTTGCGATCATTCCAGGCCTTTTACTTGGTCTTATCATTGTGATCTTGCTAGGGCGCCGTTCTAAAAATGAAGAGCAGCAACAACCAACGCAAGACCAGCCTATTCAGCCAGAGCCAAGCAGCGCTGCTCCAATGATGTTGGGCGATGAGATCGATGACCTAGACAATGAGTTGTCTCTCGATGATGAGCTGTTTGGTACGGAAGATGACGCAAATAAGCTGTTTGATGATCAAGCACTGGCTGATGAAGACGATGTGTTTGCTGGTCTAGATGAGTCAGACCTTGATTTCAACCTTGATGGTGAAGACGATGATCCGTTTGCCAGCATTGGTGAGAACGGCGATTTAGACACTAACTTCGATGATCTAGATTTAGACAGTAGCAACGGCATCAGTGTTAATGGTGAAGAGAAAGCGCTTGGCCTAGAAGAGATGGAACGTGCGCTTGATAAGACAGCAGAAAGTGCACTTGATTCTGATGAAGGTGATTTTGACCTGTCGGACGACAACTCAATGTCTGCTGATGACATTGAAGCTCTGCTATCTCAAGAGTCTCAGACCGAAGATCTAGGCTCCAACGAACTGGACCAATCGATGCTTGATGATCTGTTCGCGTTGGATGACGAAGACGACGACAGTTTCGACATTGACGCACTGATCTCAGAAGAGCAAAGTGATTCGACGCCAAGTACAGAGACGTCTGCAAGCGATGATTTTGATATCGATGCACTTATTTCTGAGCAACAAACCTCTCAACCAGAGCCAACAAGTGTTGAAGATGATATTGATGACATCTTTGCGCAAGTGGCTGCCCAGAATGAACAGAACGATCCTTTCAACCTAGATAGCGACGATGACAGTGCCAAAGATCTAAACAGCGGTTTGGCGTCTGACGACGATATCGAAAACATCTTAGCTCAGTTTGACCAGCCAGTAGAAAGCGAAGAGGAGCAGGAGAGTGTTGACCTGCTTGACGAGCAATTAGCTGGTGATGATGTCGATTTAAGTAACTCGACAGACTTACTTGATGAGATGTTAGAGAGCGACTCTGATGAAGATTCTGAAGGGGAACCTCTAGGTTTTGATGCTCTGTCTGAGTTGGAAGAACTGTCAGGCTTATCGACCGACGATGAACTTAACATTTCTGAAGACAGCACTGACATGTTGGATGAGTTGCTAAGTGATTCTGATGATGACTTCGAACTCGATGCAGAGAGCACTGACCTACTTGATGATTTCCTTGACGATGACGTTAATGATGCCAAGTTCACACTCGAAAGTGATGAAACCTTGGATGAATTGTTGGGTAGTGATCTGTCTGACGATGAGAATGGTGAACAAGCGACAGAGTCTCTTGACCCATTCGACGAGCTATTGACGACCGGTATTGAAGATGAAATTGAACCCGAAGTTCAAGTCTTTGATAAAGAGCTAGAAGCTGCATTTGATTTTGACAAGCAGAGTGATGAAGTCAGTAACCTTGCTGACGCTGATGTTGAATCATTACTGTCAGAGTCTTCTACTGCCCCAGAGTCTTTGGAATCTCCAGAAGAAGAGTTCGAGCAACCGGCAAGTACTGAACAAGCCCCGAGTTTGGAAGACATCGAACTTAACGATGAGCTAGCAAGTACAGAAGCGATAGAAAATAGCACAGAGCCTGAGCTTAAGGATGAAGCTACCGCATTTAATCGTGATGACTTTATTGATGATATGTTTGGTGTCGCGCCTGCAACGGATGCTTTGTTGGATGACGCATTGGAAACCACCGATGAAGCGCTTATCGATGAGCTAATGACGCCAGAATTTGACCAAGTGGTTGAAGAAGCTTCTGAACAACAAGCTCAATCTGACGTGATTGAACCCGCGGTCGGAGATACAAAACCAGAGGTCGAAAGCGATGGGTTAGATATCGACTCGTTACTCTCTGAAAATACCAGTGTTGATGAATTTGAGCAGGAACAACCTGATCTAGAGCCTTCACCGGAACTGGGTAGCCCAGAAGAAATCGCAACCAGCTTTGAGAGTGAAGCTACGTCTCCTGCGTCATTGGGTGACATTTCTGACGATGATGAAGATACAGTTGAAGACTGGCTGGCTGAAGCGATCAACGATGTAGAATCACCATCGAACATTGACTCTGATTTTGATTTTGAACCTAAGATTCAAGGTAGCGAAGAGTTCGATAATGTTGTTGAATCCTTGCCAGAGCCAGAGCCAGAGCCAGAGCCAGAGCCAGAGCCAGAGCCAGTTCGTGCTGCGAATATGCCTGAGATCATTCCAAATGAATTCGGTGTACCACAAGACGACGATTGGCTGATTGACGAAGACACCTCTGAAGCAGTGGCTGAAACTGCTGAAGAACCAACGCCAGAGCAACAGCCTGAAACGGCCCTGCAGCCAGAATCAGTAGAGCAACAGAGCGAAGACGAATTCTCGTTTGATGACTTCGAGCTTCCAGAGTTTAATGAAGAAGATGCATTGGCGGAAGCTGAGGCTGAAACTGCCACTGAACCGCAAGCAGAATCTCAATCTGAAACAGCACTACAGCCAGAAGCGGCAGAGCAACAGAGCGAAGATGAATTCTCGTTTGATGATTTCGAGCTTCCAGAATTTAATGAAGAAGATGCATTGGCGGAAGCTGAGGCTGAAACTGCCATTGCACCTCAAGCAGAGCCTCAATCTGAAACAGCATCACAGCCAGAAGCGGCAGAGCAACAGAGCGAAGACGAATTCTCGTTTGATGACTTCGAGCTCCCAGAGTTTAATGAAGAAGACGCGTTGGCGGAAGCTGAGTTAGAAGTTAGCACAGAAGCACAAGCTGAGCCTCAACCTGACACAGCACCACAACCAGAAGCTACAGAGCAACCAAGTGAAGACGATTTCTCATTTGACGACTTTGAGCTACCAGAGTTTGGTGAAGAAGACGCACTTGCTGAGGCTGTGAGTGAACCTGATGAAGCTCAGCTAGAGCAAGATTTATCGGATGGCAGCGAGAAGTTTGAGTTCGATGATCTTGACCTTCCAGAATACGATGAAGAAAGCGCTAAAGCGGACTCTGTTTTAGATGATATTGAGCAGAGCAGTGCAGAGCCTGTTGCAGAGGAGCAAGGCGCACAGTTTGACGAGTTCGATTTGCCTGAATACGGTGAAGATGAAGCGATCTCTGATGCATTTGAAGAAAAGCCTACGCCATTAACTGCCTTTAGTCCGCAGGGAGAAGAGCAAGACGCACTGCATGACCTGTTCTCTAACCCTCAAAGTTTCGCTGAAGCGGATGATTTCTCGGATGTCAATGAAGCGGATTTAGCCGGGTTCCCAGAAGCGAACGAATCAACAAGCGCACCTTTAGCACCTAGCACTGAGGTGAATGAAGTTGAAGACGAGCCGTTAGAAGGCTTCGATAACTTTGATGAAACTAATTTGGCTGAATTGCTTTCAGAAGATGTTCAAGACACAGTCGACAACATGTTCGAGAAGCCATTAGATGCGACATCGATTGATAGCGCTGGGTTAGATATTGATGCAATGCTTGAAGTGGGCGGTGAAGATTGGAAAGGTTTTAATCTTGCACCAGAACAGCAATCGAGCATGCAAGATGGTGTGCCGGATGATCAACAAGAGATCTGGGCGTCTGCAGAACAGCAAGCTGAACCTAAGATCAAAGAAGAGAACTGGGCGCAGCAAGATAACCTGACCGAATCATCGAATAGTCGTGATAAGCAATACATGACCATCGATGAGTTGATGGCTCAAGTTGAGCAAGAAGGGGAAGATGCTATTAATCCAGACGAAGAAGAGCTGAAGCTGGATGTTGGTCTGAACGAATTCCCTGATGTGATTGGCGATATAGGAAACTATGATGTTGATAGTAACGCTGAAGCAGCTGGTAAGCTTGATCTCGCTAAAATCTACATTGAGATGAGTGACTCTCAAGGCGCGATTAAGCTTCTAGAAGAAGCGATAGTCGACGGAAGCGACGATATTCGCCGCGAAGCTAAGAATCTTATCGATACGTTAAACGGCCGATAAATTGAGCGAGATATAAAGGGTAGCATTGGCTACCCTTTATTTTTGGTGGGTCGTGCTTTTAATATTATAGATTTAGTCCCATCCTATTTGGGATAGCACTCATTTCCGTATATACTTCTCGCCCATTTTCAAAGAGAACAAGAACATGAAAATTGCTTTAGGTATTGAATATAACGGTACCCACTACTTTGGTTGGCAACGCCAACGAGACGTGAAAAGTGTCCAAGAAGAATTGGAAAAGGCTCTTTCGGTTGTCGCAAATCACCCAGTAGAAGTTCAATGCGCAGGACGAACGGATGCCGGTGTTCACGGTACGGGACAAGTCGTTCACTTTGAAACCAATGTCGACCGCAAAATGGTGGCATGGACAATGGGTGCAAACGCCAACATGCCTAAAGACATCGCTGTTCGTTGGGCAACAGAAGTGAATGAAGATTTCCATGCTCGCTTCTCTGCAACGGCACGTCGCTACCGCTATATCATTTTCAATCATGCACTGCGCCCTGGAATCTTAAATTCAGGTGTGAGCCATTATCATGGTCACCTTGACGAGAAAAAGATGCATGAGGCAGGTCAGTACCTGCTGGGTGAAAATGATTTTACGTCGTTTAGAGCTACGCACTGCCAGTCTCATAGCCCGTGGCGAAATATGATTCACTTGAACGTGACTCGTCATGGCCACTACATCGTGATTGATATTAAGGCGAATGCGTTTGTGCACCATATGGTGAGAAACATTACGGGTAGCCTAATTGCCGTTGGTAAAGGTGAGCAGAAGCCAGAGTGGATCAAGTGGTTACTTGAAGCGAAAGACCGTAAGTTGGCTGGAGCGACTGCTAAAGCTGAAGGTCTCTATTTAGTGGATGTGGATTATCCAGAAGAATTCGGTCTTCCAAGAGAGCCAATTGGTCCTCTGTTTCTTCCAGATAATTTGAACTAAATGTGGGACTTAGGTTCAAAAAATATTGCGAAATCGTGCGTAAAATAGCTCAAGAAAATAGGTACAACCAGTTTTTTATCTACACTTGCTGTTTTATGTGCTTTAATCTCCTCGCATAATTCCCAAATTTATTTCTTTCGCAATCAAGCGGAAGAATCGAAACAAAAGGTCTTCCATGAGTTGGCTTGAAAAGATTTTAGAAAAAAGCAACATTGTAACATCTCGTAAAGCGTCTATCCCTGAGGGTGTTTGGACTAAATGTACTTCTTGTGAGCAGGTGCTTTACCATGCTGAGCTAGAGCGTAACCTAGAAGTATGTCCAAAATGTGACCATCACATGCGCATGAAAGCACGTCGCCGCCTAGAAACATTCCTAGACAAAGGTGAGCGTGTTGAACTTGGTACTGATCTTGAGCCGCAAGACAAACTGAAGTTCAAAGACTCTAAGCGTTATAAAGAGCGTATCTCTGCTGCTCAAAAGAACAGTGGTGAAACTGACGCACTTGTAGCAATGAAAGGTGAACTACTAGGTCTACCAATCGTAGCGTGTGCGTTTGAATTCTCATTCATGGGCGGTTCAATGGGCTCTGTAGTAGGTGCTCGTTTTGTTCGCGCTGTAGATGCTGCTATTGAAAACAACTGTGGCTTAGTTTGTTTCTCTGCAAGTGGCGGTGCGCGTATGCAAGAGGCACTAATGTCTCTAATGCAAATGGCAAAAACCAGTGCTGCACTTGAGCGTCTATCTGCGAAAGGCCTGCCGTTTATTTCAGTAATGACTGACCCAACAATGGGCGGTGTTTCTGCAAGTTTGGCAATGCTAGGTGATATCAACATCGGTGAGCCAAAAGCACTTATCGGTTTTGCTGGTCGTCGTGTAATCGAGCAAACAGTCCGTGAAGACCTACCTGAAGGTTTCCAACGTAGTGAGTTCCTACTAGACCACGGTGCTATCGATATGATCGTTGACCGTCGTGAAATGCGTCAGCGCGTAGCTAGCCTAGTTGCAAAAATGACCAATCAGCCTTCACCATTAGTAGTTTCTGTGAACGATTCACCGAATGAAGCTGCTTATGAAGTACCAGAAGCGCCAGAAAAAGGGTAAAGTACCTTCTAACAAACCAACTTTATTATGGTTATGAGTTAGATGAGTCAACAACCTATTCCTCAAGCCACATCCTCTTTGGAGATGTGGCTTGATTATTTATCAAACATCCACACCAGTGCTATTGATCTTGGACTAGACCGAGTTCAGGTCGTCGCCTCTAAGGCAAATCTTACCAAACCTGCTAAACACGTCATTACCGTTGCCGGAACCAACGGCAAAGGCTCAACGTGCGCACTGATGGAAGCCATTCTATTAGATGCGGGATACTCTGTTGGTGTCTACAGCTCTCCTCACTTAATTCGCTACAACGAACGTGTTCGAATCAATGGTCAAGATCTATCTGATGAAAAGATGGTTCAGTCTTTTGATTTTATTGAGAAAGAACGTGGTGAAATCAGCCTGAGCTTCTTCGAATACGGTACTTTGGCTGCGTTGCGCGCTTTTCAAACGGAAGCGGTCGACGTTGTATTGTTAGAAGTGGGCCTCGGCGGGCGCTTAGACGCTACTAATATCGTTGATCACGATGTGTCTGTCATCACAAGCTTGGCGGTTGACCATGTTGATTGGCTTGGCGATGACATCAATGTGATTGGTTTTGAGAAAGCGGGAATCTATCGTAGCGGTAAGCCGGCTATCTGTGGTCAACCTAAGCCTCCAGCGACGGTTGCTGCGCACGCCGATGATATCAAAGCTGAGTTTTATCAGGTCGGAATTCAATATACCTATGCCGTTGATGGCGATACTTGGAACTGGCATAGCGGTGCATTCCAACTGGAGTCGCTTCCTATCCCAACATTGCCACTCCCGAACGCGGCAACGGCATTGATGGCACTGGGCACATCAGAGTTAGATATTAGCGATGTGAACGTGGTTAATGGTTTGAAGAACGCTCAGCTTCCTGGGCGCATGCAACAAATTAGCGACCAGCCTGTGATTGTGCTCGATGTGGCTCATAACCCACATTCAGCAGAATACTTTGCACAGCAAGTTACTAAAAAATATGCGGGCAAGAACTTGCACGTTGTAGTCGCTATGCTTCATGACAAAGACATTCCAGCAACATTAGAAGTGTTAGCGCCAATTGCAACACACTGGTACCCAGCTTCTCTACAAGGGCCACGTGCAGCAACGGCAGCTGAACTTTGTCAGAGCCTTCCTCAAGGTGTTGAGCAGCATACAAACCCGGTTGCGGCGTTTGAGGCGGCGTTAGCATCAGCGAAAGGTGAAGACGATGTCGTGTTGGTGGTCGGTTCTTTCCATACAGTAGGGGAAGTGCTGGAGCATTGGCAGAAAAAAGGAAACTAGATGGCAAGTAAATTTCAGAGCCGCTTAGTCGGCACCATCATTTTAGTGGCCATTGGCGTGATTGTATTGCCAGATGTGCTTGATGGTAAAAAGCTTCACTACAAAGAAGAGTTTGCGAGCATTCCTATTAAGCCTGAACTTGATAGCAATGTGGAAGTGTTTGAGGTGCTTGACCCAGTGGAAGATCAGATTGCACTGCCGGATTCTCCAGTAGAGCGAGTGGTCGAAAGCGGTGGGTCATCAGAAACCCAAACGGCATCGGCTTCTGAAAAAGAAGCAGATAAAGTGGCGGTTGTGGTTAAGCCAGTACCTGAAAAAAATGAGTACCAAGACAGCGCTTGGATCATTCAATTGATGGCTTTGAAGAATGCTGACAACGCGAAAAGCGTGGTTAAGGATTTGCAAAAGCGTGGTTATCAGGCTCATACCAAGCAAGAAAAAACTTTTACGCGAGTAATTATTGGCCCAGATGTATCTAAATCCAAACTTGAGCGACAAATTAAGGAATTAGAAAAAATTACGGGTTCAAAAGGCCAATTGCTCAAATTTAAACCGTTAAATCCATAAGAAAACGTTTGCGTCAGCATTTTTTCTGTTAAAATGCGCGCCAACTTAAGATGAAGAATTCATGAATTGGTTAGATTTTGTCATTTTAGGCGTGATCGGCTTCTCTGCCGTGATCAGTTTAGTTCGTGGTTTCGCTAAAGAAGCGTTGTCACTCGTTATTTGGTTTGGAGCATTTTTTATTGCTAGCCAGTACTACGCAAAATTAGCGGTGTACTTCACCAATATCGAAGATGAGATGTTTCGAAACGGAACTGCGATAGCAGCATTGTTTGTTGCAACGTTAGTTGTCGGTGCTTTAGTTAACTATGTTATCGGGCAGCTAGTTCAGAAAACAGGCCTGTCAGGTACAGACAGAATCCTCGGTGTCGTCTTTGGTGGCTTACGTGGTGTTTTGATTGTTTCTGCAGTGTTGTTTTTCATGGATGCGTTTACTGCATTCCCAAGTTCTGAGTGGTGGAAGAATTCGCAGTTGGTTCCGGAATTTAGTCGAATCATTGCGCCGTTCTTCGAGCATTTACAAGCAACATCTAGTTTCTTATCTGGCGCGCTATAGCGCCAGTTAATGTCGAAAAATCGAGGATTAGGACATGTGTGGTATTGTTGGAATCGTGGGTTCAACACCTGTAAACCAGTCTATTTATGACGCTTTAACGGTATTGCAGCATCGTGGCCAAGATGCCGCTGGTATTTGTACCATAGAAAGCAATCGTTTCCGTCTGCGTAAGGCGAACGGTTTAGTAAAAGATGTTTTTGAAGCAAAACACATGCAACGCCTCCAAGGTAACGTTGGTATTGGCCATGTTCGTTACCCGACTGCAGGTAGCTCAAGCGCGTCGGAAGCTCAGCCTTTCTACGTAAACTCGCCTTTTGGCATCACGTTGGCTCACAACGGCAACCTAACGAACGCGAACGAAGTTCGTGAAAAGTTGTTCGAAAAAGACCGTCGTCATGTGAATACAACTTCAGATTCAGAAGTGCTTTTGAACGTGTTGGCTCATGAGATCGATACGGTTAAAGGCAACGTGACTTCTGATGATGTTTTCCGCGCTGTATCAAACGTACACCGCACAATTCGTGGCGCTTACGCAGTAACAGCTATGATCATCGGCCACGGTATGATCGCATTCCGCGACCCACACGGTATTCGTCCACTGTGTCTAGGTAAGCGTGAAGTCGAAGGTAAAACAGAGTACATGGTAGCGTCTGAGTCGGTAGCACTGGATGCTGTTGGTTTTGATTTCATGCGCGATGTGGCACCTGGCGAAGCTATCTATGCAACATTCGATGGTGAGCTTTTCACTAAGCAATGCGCAGACAACCCACAACTAAACCCATGTATCTTTGAGTTTGTATACTTTGCACGCCCTGATTCATTTATCGATAAAATCTCTGTGTACAGCGCACGTGTTGAGATGGGTGAATTACTCGGTAAGCGTATTAAAGAAGAGTATTCAGACTTAGACATTGATGTGGTTATCCCAATTCCAGAAACCTCTAACGACATTGCACTGCGTATCGCTCAAGCTATCGACAAGCCATACCGTCAAGGTTTCGTGAAAAACCGTTACGTTGGTCGTACGTTTATCATGCCTGGACAGCAGCAGCGTAAGAAGTCAGTTCGCCGCAAACTCAACGCAATTCGCTCTGAGTTTAAGGATAAGAACGTTCTATTGGTTGATGACTCTATTGTACGCGGTACCACTTCAGAGCAAATCATTGAGATGGCTCGTGACTCTGGCGCAAACAAAGTGTTCATGGTGTCAGCGGCGCCTGAGGTTCGCTTCCCTAACGTTTACGGTATCGATATGCCAAGCGCGACAGAGCTAATTGCTCATGGTCGTGACAATGAAACGATCTGTAAGCAGATTGGCGCAGACGCTCTGATCTTCCAAACGCTACCAGACTTGATTTCTGCGGTAGGCATGGGCAACCAAGACATCGCGCGTTTCGATACTTCTGTGTTTAATGGCGAGTATGTAACGGGTGATATCGACCAAGCGTACCTAGATTTCCTAGACTCTCTACGTAATGACGATTCTAAGATTCAGCGTGAGATCCAACAAGATCTAGCGAACCTAGAGTTACACAACGAAGGCGCTTAGTTTTCGTTAGTGGCAAGAATATAAAAAACCAGAGTATCGGCTCTGGTTTTTTTGTTTTTGAAGTAGGGGATTAACCTAGTGAATGTGGTAAGCGATCACAAAGTCAATAAACAATCTAACTTTCTCAGGTAGATGGTCTTTGTGGTTATAAAGCATGTAGATGTCACGCGGGTTAGCGCTCCAGTCTTCCAGTACTTGTACTAGGCTACCATCTTCAATGTATTCGCGAATCATCACGTCTGGCATCAGTGTGATACCTAGACCTTCAGAACAAGCTTGTCTCACCACATTAAGTGCGTTTGCGTTGAAGCGGCCTTTTTCACTGTTAACCACTGTCTCATCATTCGAGTTACTTAGCTGCCACTTAATCAGTGGGTAGCCTTTCAGTAATGAATGGTTCGCTAGTTCTTCAGCATGGCTCGGTGCAGGGTTCTTCGCTAAGTAATCAGGGCTCGCGATAAGAATATCTTTTACTTCACTGATTTTTCGAGCGATGAGGCTTGAATCACGTTGCGGACCCACTCTGAAAATCACGTCCCACTCTGTAGGGTCGAGTTGATCGGCTTGGTTGTTCATCATCAACTCAATATTGATATCTGGGTATTGAGTCATGAAGTCGCTGAACATTGGCATCATCATGCGCTTAGTCAGGTTGGAAGGCGCAGTAATGCGGATCTTACCGGAAGCACCTTTACAAACATCCGTCAGTTCTTCGGCAGTCGAAGAGAGACGTTGCAGCAGTGGAGAGCATTCATTAAAGAAACGTTCGCCAGCCTCTGTTAAAGAGAGTTTACGCGCGTGTCTATTGAGAAGTCTCAGGTTTAGCGAGTCTTCTAGAGCTTGGATGCGTCGTGTGATGGTCGCAACCGGAATCATAGTCTTGCGCGATGTTGCGGTGTAGCTCCCATTTTCAACGACGAGTCGAAAGAGGTTTAAATCATCTAATTTCATAAATCCAGACACATTTGTTTACAATCTCATCTAATTTATACGTAACATTGAGATCAATGTTTGCGTCATGTCAACTTGTTGCACTATTTACAAGTATTCCAAGCCTTGTCACGAATTACCAGTAAAGAGTGAACATTTGTGTATTTAGCATTTTATTACTAAGTTTTATATTAGTTCTTAGAACAGATAACAATAATAATTCGACTTAGTTTTGTGAGGTTAGAAATTATGTACAAAACTCACAGTCAGCCAGTAATGACCTCGGCACAGGAAGTGATTAACCGGAAACGCGTAATGTTGGTTGATGATGATCCTATTTTTCGCCGTATAACCGGTGCTTACCTTGAGAAGGTTGGTTATAAAGTGGTTGAGGCTGAAAACGGACTGGACGCTTTGCAGAAGCTCAGAGATGCAGCGCCAGATTTAATTGTGTGTGACTTATCAATGCCGATCCTGGACGGCATCGAGCTTGTAGAAGAGCTCAGTTTAGAGTACCCATCGCTGCCTATGATTGTGGTGTCTGCGACAGATGACATGTCTGATGTAGCGAAAGCACTACGATTTGGTATTAAAGACTTTTTAGCTAAGCCATTAGAGGACCACGGTCATCTAAGCAGTGCGATTGCCAACACATTAACAGATTCGTTCGACAACCTTTCAGATCAACGAGATTTCTCAAGCCAGTGGTTTTGTGTGGATGATGGAGGAGAGATCCCGGAAGACCAAGAGTTACATTGGCACCTGAATTACTTGCAGGACAACCCAAGCGCAGCAAGAGATTTGTTGCACGCGTTGTTACCAGACAAAGACACAAGACAAGGCTCATGGCGTTGCAGCTACCGTTTGTTGCAATCAACGGAAATGATGCCGCTTGTATTTGATTATGCATGGACGATGAATGGGCAGTTTGCTTTCTACCTTGTCGATTCAGCGTCTTCTGAAAATGGTGGGTCTGCGACTACCTTGTTAGTGAGAGCTTTGTTCCACGATTACTTAAGAAACAGAAAAGATTTTAGTGCTGACCTCAAAGATATTGCTGAAATTTTGGAGAAAGGGATTCGCTGCTCGGCGTGTTCAACACCTGTCAACGCGCTGTTTGGAGTTGCTAACCTCGCTGAGGGCACCATCTCAATTTTGCCTGCGGGTTTGGATGGGCGTTGGTCGAATGGTGAAATGAATCAACATATTGCAGCAGGTGAACGCTTAGGCGATAACTGTAAAAAGAACTTTATCACCAGAGACTTACCAATAGAGCAGGGCTGTCAGTTGTCGTTGAGCCTGCTTGGAGCGGCAAGTTTCAGTTTGGATATCCATCAAGGGACAACCGATTAACCCTATATTTCCTCGGTTTTTGTGAATAATTGATTAAGGTATAGTTGCGCAAATGGTGTGGCTATGCCTTTTTTGTTAAATGTCTATTTAGCAAAGCGGGTTTGGTTCGCCACTGGACTTACCTTTACTAATAAAAACAAGAAGCAATCATGGCAGATAATCAAGACTTTAAAGACCCGTTTAATGTATTCTACTTTTTAGGCTTTCTAGCCGCATTTTTAATGATTCCATTACTACCAGCAACACTAACGTTGATCCGTGTATTTAATGGCTACGCAACATTTTAGTTAAGCTGTCGTCGCCAAATGGTGATAGCTAACTCAAGGAGGCCACAATTAGCGTTCGAGTTTTAAGCCTGAATATTGCTGGTGGCCTTTGTATCTTTCTTGCAGTTCTAGGGATTGTATTACCCGTTCTGCCAACCACTCCATTTCTTCTTCTTGCTAGCGCATGTTTCATGCGAAGCAATCCAAAAGTTCACAAATGGATGCATGAGCATAAAACGCTCGGTCCTCTGTTAGAAAACTGGTACCAACACGGCGCTGTCACCAAGCAAGTTAAAACGCGTGGCGTATTCTTTATCTTGTTGAGTTTTGCGTTATCTATCTACTTTGCTCCACTCATTTGGGTCAAGGCTTTCCTAATTTGTGTACTTGTTATTCTTCTCACATGGTTTATGCGACTTCCAACCCATGAGTTGGTTGCTGACAGCAAAGAAAATCACTACCATTAAGCCAGTGTGCCTGCTTGTATAGCGGGCGTTTATTATTTCAGCAATTAGAGTTATGACTCTCGTTGCAATGAATACCAATCGTACCTTTCCTTAATTTCAAGCGTTGATGTTTGATTCGTTAACCAGAGTTTGGAAAGCGGCCTAATGAAGTGCATAAGATTATGAACACAGAAAAAATCTCTCTGATCAAAGCAAGCATCAAAAGCATTCCTGATTACCCTAAAGCGGGTATTTTGTTCCGTGACGTAACAAGCTTGATGGAAGACCCAGCAGCTTACAAAGCGACTATCGAGTTGTTAGCGGAAACATACAAGGACATGGGCTTTACTAAGATCGTTGGTACTGAAGCTCGTGGTTTCCTATTCGGTGCGCCTTTAGCATTAGAGCTAGGTGTTGGCTTCATTCCTGTGCGTAAGCCGGGCAAACTGCCTCGTGAAACTGTGGCACAATCTTATGAGCTTGAATACGGCACAGACACGTTAGAAATTCATACTGATGCTATCGTTGAAGGCGATAAAGTGTTGATGGTTGATGACCTACTAGCAACTGGCGGTACGATTGAAGCGACAACAAAGTTGATTCGTCAGCTTGGTGGTGTGGTAGAGCACGCTGCATTTGTAATTAATCTTCCAGAAATCGGTGGTGACAAGCGCTTAGAAGGCTTAGGTCTAGAAGTGTTTAGCATCTGCGAATTCGACGGCCACTAATCCTTTTCGGAATTATTCATGAGCTATCTTGCGTTAGCGCGAAAATGGCGACCAACCAAATTCAAAGAAGTGGTTGGTCAAGCCCATGTTTTAACAGCATTAGAGAATGCCCTTAGCCAAAATAGGTTGCACCATGCGTACCTATTTAGCGGAACTCGCGGTGTCGGTAAAACGACCATCGGCCGCTTGTTTGCTAAGGGACTTAACTGTGAAACCGGCATTACTTCAACCCCTTGTGGTGAATGTGCAACTTGTAAAGAGATCGATGAAGGTCGCTTTGTTGATCTACTAGAGATCGATGCGGCATCACGTACCAAGGTAGAAGATACCCGCGATCTTCTGGACAATGTTCAGTACAAACCTGCGCGTGGTCGCTTTAAGGTTTACCTTATCGATGAAGTACACATGCTTTCTAGGCACAGTTTCAACGCGCTTCTAAAGACGTTAGAAGAGCCGCCTGAGTATGTGAAATTCTTGCTTGCAACGACCGATCCACAAAAGCTGCCAGTGACTATTTTGTCACGCTGTTTGCAGTTCCATCTTAAGCCGATCAGCGTTGATAATATTCACGAGCAACTCGACCATATTCTTGAACAAGAGAAGGTAACCTCTGAGTCTCGTGCGCTTGGAATGATTGCTCATGCTGCCGACGGCAGTATGCGTGATGCCTTGAGCTTGACAGATCAAGCTATCGCATTAGGCAACGGCAATGTCGTGACTGATACGGTTGCTCACATGCTTGGCACATTGGATACCGATCAAGCGATCCATCTACTTGAGGCTATTAGCAGTAAGCAGCCACAAGAAGCGATGGCTTGTATCCAAAACTTGGCTGAGAATGGCGTAGAGTGGGATGGTTTGCTGAATCAACTTGCTGCGCAACTTCATCGTCTCGCCATGTATCAAGCGTTGCCGTCTACCTTAGACAAAGCGCAGCCTGACGCAGAGAAGCTTGAACTGCTGAGTAAAGCGTTAAGCCCTCAAGATATTCAGCTTTATTACCAGATAGTGCTAAAAGGTCGTGAAGACTTACCGTTATCGCCAACCGCACGCGTTGGTATTGAGATGGTGGTTTTACGCATGTTGGCATTTAGGCCTGCAGAGCAAAGCGTAGCAACGGCTATCTCTACTCAGTCGACAAGCCCTGTTGCTGCGCCGGTTCAGAGTCAAGCTCAGCCGGTTAGTCAACCAGCGCCAACGGCCGCTCCGAGACAGCCGCAGATGCAGCAGGCTCCTCAAGCTATGCAGCAGCAACCTGCACAACAAGCTCCGCAGCAAAGTCCGGCTCAGTATCCGAATTCACAAGGCTACCCTGAGCATTCTGGTCATCAAGGTTATTCAGAGCAGGATTACCCGCAAAGCCAGTATGATGCGCCGCCAGCTTATGACGAACGTCCTAGCTACGGTTCAGAGCAGCCAATGAGTCCTATGCCTCAACAAGCACAGCCTCAGCCACAAAACGTTGCACCGTCTGCGCCTGAAGGACAGCCTGCTCGTCCGGCATCACCTGTCAGTGGTTTACGCCATCAATTACGCTCTCAGCGTAGAGGTAACGCAGCACAGGACAGCAAAGGTTCAGCGCCAAAAAAGGCCAAAGCGGCACCAGCTAAAACTTCAGTTCTTGACCGAGTTGCTCAGCAACACGGTAGTTCTGAGCGGGTGTCGCCAGCTTCTTTACCAACCTCTCCGACAGAAAATGTTACCAATGATAATGAACCTTATCGCTGGAAACCGTCTAAACCTGTTGTAAAAGAGGCGAGCAAAGAGCTTACACCTACTCAGATCAAGCGAGCGTTAGAGCACGTCAAAACACCGGAAATGGTAGAAAAGCTGCTTAATGAGTCGATTGCTCAAGATGAATGGTCTGCCACGATTCAAAAGCTAGAGACAGCTAAGCTCGTTGAACAGTTAGCGTTGAACTCTGTATTTACTAAGAATGATACATCGATAACGTTAACCTTGAGATCGAGCCAGGCTCACTTGAATACGGATCGAGCGCAGAGTGAACTGTTACAGTCTCTGAATATGGTACTCGGAGAAGAGTGTCACTTGAGCGTCGAAATCGGCGATGGTGGTGAAACACCACTAGAATTACGAGAAAGGCTGTACCAAGGTAAGTTGAAAGACGCGTTTACCAGTTTGGAAAACGATGCCAACGTACAGTTTATCGAAAGACGCTTCGCCGCAGAGCTCGACAGAGATAGTGTTCGTCCTATCTAACGTTAATTTTGATTTAGTGATGGGCGTATCATCTTAGATACGCCGATCGAAGAACTGAACACCGAGGGGTTGAATCACACTGCTTTAACCCCCATTTAAGCGCTTATAGCTTAATAAATTTTAATAAACCAATTAGACCAGAGAGTATTAACATGTTTGGTAAAGGCGGTATGGGCAACATGATGAAGCAAGCCCAGCAAATGCAAGAGCGCATGCAAAAGCTTCAAGAAGAAATCGCAAATATGGAAGTAACAGGTGAATCTGGTGCTGGCCTTGTAAAAGTAACAATCACTGGTAGCCACAGCGTTCGCCGTGTTGATATCGATGAAAGCCTAATGGAAGACGATAAAGAGATGCTTGAAGATCTTATCGCTGCTGCTTTCAACGATGCGGCTCGTCGTGTTGAAGAAACTCAAAAAGAAAAAATGGCTAGCATCACTGGCGGAATGCAACTTCCACCAGGCATGAAGATGCCTTTCTAAGCGACTTATTTCTAAGGGTTCGTTCTTGTCTTACTTGAGCGGACCGTTATTTGAAAATTAGAACGGTTAAATATGCGTACCAGTCATATGCTGGAGCATTTGATGGAGGCCTTACGTTGTCTACCTGGGGTTGGCCCCAAGTCGGCGCAGCGTATGGCCTTTCATTTGTTACAGCGCGATAGAAAAGGCGGCCTTCAGTTGGCTGATGCTCTTAGCCAAGCAATGACTGAAATCGGTCACTGCAATGAGTGCCGTACTTTTACTGAAGAAGATACCTGCCACATTTGTACCAATCCTAAACGTCAGGAAAATGGTCAAATCTGTGTAGTAGAAAGCCCAGCTGATATTGCAGCTATCGAAGCAACTGGCCAATACTCTGGTTGTTACTTTGTGCTTATGGGGCACCTTTCACCACTTGATGGTATTGGTCCAAGTGACATCGGCCTCGATGTTTTGGACTACCGCCTACGCCGTGGTGATATCTCTGAAGTTATCCTAGCGACTAACCCGACTGTTGAAGGGGAAGCGACAGCACATTACATTGCCGAGCTTTGTAATGCCCATGAAGTGAACGCTAGCCGAATCGCTCATGGTGTTCCCGTTGGTGGTGAGCTAGAGCTGGTGGATGGCACCACGCTTTCGCACTCCTTACTCGGTCGTCATAAGATCTAAAAAAGCCGCTTGGTGAATCATCACTAAGCGGCTTTTTCTTTTATCACTTAAAGCTTCTTTTATCCGAGTCTTCTCAGAGCTTAATCCGATCCTCGAACGGCTTTGTATATCACTGCACCGATCACCGCACCAATAATTGGAGCAACCCAGAATAGCCATAGTTGAGAAATGGCCCAGTCACCAACAAATACCGCTACACCCGTACTTCGAGCTGGGTTCACAGAGGTATTGGTTACAGGAATACTGATAAGGTGAATTAGGGTTAAACAGAGACCAATCGCGATGGGTGCAAATCCCGCGGGTGCTTTAGAGTCGGTCGCGCCCATGATCACGAATAGAAACACCATGGTCATCACAACCTCACAAACCAATGCTGCGGTTAGTGAGTAACCACCGGGAGAGTGCTCTCCAAAGCCATTTGACGCGAAGCCAGACGAAACAGCATCAAAGCCAGCTTGACCGGAGGCAATCACAAACAATACGCCGCCGGCAATAATACCGCCGAGTACTTGAGCAATGATGTAAGGGACAACATCTTTGGCATCAAAACGGCCACCAGTCCAAAGGCCAATAGTGACAGCTGGGTTGAGGTGGCAACCGGATATATGCCCAATAGCGAAAGCCATGGTGAGTACGGTTAAACCAAAGGCAAGAGAGACCCCAAGCAGGCCAATACCTACATCGGGAAAAGCGGCGGCTAAGACGGCACTACCACAACCACCTAACACCAACCAAAACGTACCAAACATTTCTGCGATATACCTATTCATAACGATCCTTATTAATCTGTACCAGTATCAACAAGATAGTTTAGATTTATCAAAGTTGTGAAATCTTGGGCATATATAAAAAGAAAAATTTTGCTAGGTTATTGCTTCGAGCTCAATAAGGTTATCGAGTGCTTCTTGATCGGTTTTACCACAAACGACAGGGCAAGCCTTAAACTGGTGACACACTTTAGGACGTGAGTCTTGACCAAACAGCTTACAGAGATTCTGTTCGTTTAACTGAATGCAGCGCACACCCGCAGGTTTGCCATTTGGCATTCCAGGAATAGCAGATGTAATACTTGGAGCGATACAGCATGCTCCACAACCTAGGCGACATTCCATCAAATTAAACTCACTAAATAACAGGGTGCGCGATAGTAGCAAAAAACAATCGCAGTGACAGCTATTGATTGGATCAAAGAATGAACAATTATTATCCTTGAACTTTTTATGGGCTAGCGGTATAACACGCACCCCAGTAAAAGAGTAAGAAGTAATCCTATGACTAATCCATTTTGGCAAGAAAAAACACTAGAGCAGATGTCCGAGCAAGAGTGGGAATCTCTGTGCGATGGTTGTGGTAAGTGTTGCCTACATAAGCTTATGGATGAAGATAGCGATGAAGTTTACTACACCAATGTCGCGTGTAGCTGGCTGAATGACAAAACGTGTTCTTGTAAGGACTACCCAAACCGTTTCACTTCAGGTGAAGAGTGTTTGAAGCTAACTCGTGACAAGATCGACGAGTTTCATTGGCTGCCAGATACGTGTGCTTATCGTCTTCTATCCGAATCTAAGCCGCTTCCAGAGTGGCACCCATTAATTACAGGCTCTAAGTCTGAGATGCATGCTGCGGGTGAAAGCGTTCGCAACAAAGTCGTGTACGAAATTGATGTTGTGGATTGGGAAGACCACATCTTGAACCACCCAAATCGTTAATGATTAAAAAAACAGTCGCTCACAGCGGCTGTTTTGCTATTTGGCGTTACCCAAATTTGAAGCTTAAATTCTTAAACGCTTACAACAAAAAACGCCCCGCAGGGCGTTAAGTGAAGCTAACAAAAAAGATCAGGCTAATTTACTTGCTGTTTGATGTACTCACCAAGCTCTGAGTGATGCATGATTTTTGATACTGGTAATATCTTTTCGGCAGGCCCCCAAGCAAACACATTCACAGGTGTATGGGTGTGTGTGCCTGTACCCCAAACAATGTTTTGACCTGTAGCTTGTTCTCGAGCAAGTAGGTTGCCACGGTCGTTATATGGGAAAAATGCATCGAAATCGTTGATGGCAGGAACATCCTCCTCAGAAAGGTATTTGTGTTGCGCCAATCGATATGGGTTTGGCTTACTTGCGAGTACCTTTTTCGCTTGTTCTGCGGTGATTGGAAATTCACTATTTTTGTTCACGATCTCAGCGAATTTCTCAGGCGTTTGTGCAGCTTTGTCGAGTTTTTGATACTCACTGATCATGCCGTAGTAGCTTTGTTTCTGATTGTATAAACCATCAAGAATATCGAATGCACCGAAGTTAAAGTTTGGCGCATAATCACGATCGGTAAAGGCTTCACCTGGGCGCTTTTGTGGCTTTGGTAGCTCACTTGATGAATAGCTAAAGCCGAAAGATCCGGTTTCATGGTCTGCAGTCACGATTACGATAGTGTCTTCACGATCTTTTGCCCATTCGTATACCGTTTGAATGGCCTCATCAAACTTAAGTAGCTCGTGCAGCATAGTACCTGCATCATTACTGTGCCCAGCCCAATCTATCTGACCGCCTTCAACCATTAGGAAAAAGCCATCTTCATCTTTTGATAAGACGTTAAGCGCTTTTTGCGTCATCTCTTTTAAGCTCGGTTGTGTGCGTTCACCACTCAACTTTTTATTGCTATATGCGATGCCATCGTCCATGCCAGAGTACGCGAATAGACCAAGTAATTTGTCGCCGTTAGCGTTGTCGAGCATATTGCGGTTAAACGCTAACTGATAGCCATCTTTCTGGGCTTCAGCAAGAAGATTTCGGTCATCTTTACGTTTTGACTTGAGGTAAACGTCACCTTGGGTCAGTTGCTCAAGTTGTTTGTAGGTTTCGCCTTTGTTATTTGTTGACTTCGGGATCCAGTGACGCAGCCCGCCAGAAAGCATCACATCGACACCTGTTTCCAGCATATCGCTAGCAATATGGTTTTCTAGCGAGCGGTGTGGCTGATGCGCGGCGAATGCTGCAGGTGTAGCATGAGTTAAGCGCGTATCGGAAACCAGCCCGGTTGCTTTACCCGCTTTTTTTGCTTTCTCCAGCACGGTTTCTACGTGATTGCCTTGGGAATCAATACCAATAACTTCTGAACCTGTGTAGATACCTGTAGCAAGCATGGTTGCGGAACAAGCAGAGTCGACCACAATCGCATCTTCTGGGTGGGTAAGAGATGAACCAATCACGCCTTCTTGAGCAAGCTGATAAAGTGCGGTCTTTTGACCTTTATAGATTGAGTTAGGTGCTTGGTTTGCATAAGTCTCCAATAAGCCAACTTGTTGAGGTCCCATACCATCGCCAATCATTAGAATGACATTTTTGATTTCTGCTGAAAGTACATTGAATGAGAGTGTTGACGTTGCCACTGCGGCGATAACAGGTTTTATAAGGTGCTTCATTGTTTGTCCTTTTTTATATAAGCGGGGTGATTAAAACACCCAAATGTGTCAATTCTGTTTCATATTTATTTCATAAATATAAATTTGATTAATAGCTCAAACTATTTGGAACAGAAATAAAAAAAGGCTCACATCACTGTGAGCCTTTGGCTTATTTAGGAGGGCCCAAACTCGTGGGCAGCGTCATGGCTAAAGTCAAGCAAGCGGTAGTTCTGCAACCACTTGGTTGAACGCGATTCGAGCATTCTGAGCCTGCTCAGATAACTCGACCTTTTTCGCTTGTGCGGCACTAAGATTACTCTCGGCCTGCTCAAGTGCTTGCTGAAGGTTCTCTGGTAACTCGTGAGTTTCCATTTGTGAACCTTGTTCTAGCACATAAGCGCGAATTTCTTTTTTCACTGCTGCTAGTTCTGTATAAGCAACACGCTCAAGCTCTGCAGCTTCTTGCGCAGCGTCTCTCTCTTTCTCAAACTGAGCCAGTGCCATACCTTCTGCAGACCATGGGTCCATGTCTGGCAGCTCTTCGATATTGATGGTTGGCTCGATGTACGCATCTTGGTGACGTAAATCGAGGCTAGTTGCGCGCACTGCTGAAATCATCAACATCACAGAGATAGCCAGTAGTGGTAGGCCACCAACAATCGCTGCGGTTTGCAACGTACTCAAGCCACCCAGGAACATCAGAATCGTTGGTAAGAACGACAATGTGAATGCCCAGAACATACGGTTCCAACGCATTGGTTCTTCTGTCACGTTGTTCTGAACAACAGAAGCAAGGATGTATGAAATCGAGTCAAAGGTAGTCGCAGTAAAAATGATACACAGTAGTGTAAATACCGCGATAACGATTGTGCTCATCGGTAACTGTGCCAGCATCGAGAAGATAGCCTTAGTTGCGCCTTCATTGTTTAGTACAGCTACAACATCTAGCTCGCCAGACAGTTGTAGAGACAGACCGTAGTTGCCCAAGATCATGAAGAATAGGAAACAACCTAGCGAACCAAAGAAGATAGAACCTGACACCATTTGTTTGATGGTTCGACCGCGAGAGATACGCGCTACAAATAGACCCATACTTGGTGCAAATACTAGCCACCACGCCCAGTAAAAAATCGTCCAGTCTTGTGGGAAGTGCGTGTTTTCGAATGTGCCGTAGCCACCAAATGGTTCAGCCCATGTCGCCATCACGAAGAAGTTAGACAATAGACGACCAATCGAGTCTAAGCCGGTTTCTAGCATGAAGATTGTTGGACCAGCAATCAGTACGAAAGCCAATAGACCCATTGCACCCCAGAAGTTGATGTTACTCAGGATCTTAATGCCTTTTTCCAAACCTGCGTAAGACGAGTAAGCAAAAATAGCAGTACAGACCAAAAGAACCGTCACTTGTGTCAGGTTGTTTTTCGGTAGGCCAAACAGGTGATTCAAGCCTTCGGTGATTAGAGGTGCTGCTAAACCTAAGGTTGTTGCTGCGCCACCTAATAGGCCGAAAATGAATAGGATATCAACGATCTTTCCTGGTACGCCTTTACTACGGTGCTCACCAAGAACAGGCATTAGTGCACTTGAGATCTTTAGAACAGGTTGTTTACGCACGTAGAAGAAGTAAGCGATAGGTATTGCCGGGATTAGGTAGATAGACCATGCGATTGGTCCCCAGTGGAATAGGCCGTAGGTCGCTGCCCAGCGTACTGCTTCTTCACTGCCAGGTTCTAGTTGGAAAGGCGGTGATTGGTAGTAGTAAGCCCACTCAATACAGCCCCAGTACAAAATACTTGCACCGATACCACCACAAAATAGCATGGCAGCCCATGAAGCAGTTTTAAACTCAGGCTCTTCATCAGCTTCGCCTAGTTTAATTTGTCCCATATCACTGAACACAACGTACACCATAAATGCACAGGCAGCCAGACCTAGAGCAAGATACAGGAATCCGAGTTGATCAGTCATGAATGTTTTCGCAACCGCAATCCAGTCTGCGCCCTGTGCAGGGAACAAAATGAGCGGGAAAACTATCGTGAGGAGGAGTGCAATCGCACCAAAGAAGGTTGGCTTATCAATAAGCTCAAAAGTGTTTTTCACGAGTATTATTCCATTAAAATGAGAGCGGAATTATGGAATGAACTCGTTTTTTAGACCTAATCGGGTCTATTGTCGTGACGACAAATCGCTTTTATTTTGAATAAAATACGATCAAAGAATTAAGCGGGTAAGGCTATATTAGAGCAAGAAGAATACCGCCTACGGTTGCCGCTGCGGACAGGTATTGCCCCGCTGAATAAGAACCGTCATCCTCTTCTTCGATCTTATCTGGGTGATCCATACCTAGAGCGCCGTGAGCGAAAGACTCGACTTTATCGGTGACTGTCGCGTTTTCTGCTTCAACTTTCTTTGCTTCTTTATCGATTTCTTTAAGGGCAGATAAGAGTGCTTTGCCTTCATCAGAAAGCTTAACCGTATTTTGCTCAACCTTAAGCGGTGCAGGCTTTTCAGCTTCGTTAGCTGAACTCTTAGCGTTCATCTGCGAAGGCGAATATAGCTGAGTATTACTCGTTCCTACTGGCGTCATATAGCTCTCCTTACCTATCCTTAAACATA
The DNA here is from genome assembly GCF_027587015.1 of Vibrio sp. Makdt. Lineage (NCBI taxonomy): Bacteria > Pseudomonadati > Pseudomonadota > Gammaproteobacteria > Vibrionales > Vibrionaceae > Vibrio > Vibrio sp. Makdt. The sequence continues at coordinate 40,398 of NZ_JAPPTH010000024.1, read as the reverse complement.
GTATCGGCAGAGGTGTGAAAAACTTGTGCAATTAATCATCGATAGTGATGTTTTTTTATTCGCACATTACATTTTCTTCTGCTTAATCAAAACTGCTTGGTATTTAAGCAATTCCTATGCCGATACATATGTTTGTTGTAGAAGGTTAAGCGAGCTCAATCACATTGTAGATCTGAGCTGCGTTTAGATAGGTGTTTATATGCCTTCATGCGGTTTTCTTTCTGAACAAAACGTATGGGTGGAGACAATACCTGTAGTTGGTAATCACTTGAATCTGAAGACAATACATCAACAGGCGTGATGATGGCGACTCTCAGGTCAGGATTGCGACGCGAGATAGAAGCGGCTGTGCCTAAACCACCTTCCGTATGGAATTTACCAGCGACATGAATCACTTGTTTGTCAGGGTTCGTTGCTAGGTAATCGACAATCGATTCCGCCATGGTTTCATCCCAAGTCACTTGAGCGGCAAACTGCTTTTCAGTTTGTTCAGGCGTACCGTGGTGCATCGATGACATGAACTTGTCTTTGTAAGGGCTATCGCCAATATTAACTTCAGTCGCTACCCAATCTCTCTGTTCCGAAGAAAGCTGCTCTAGATACGGTAACCCTTTACGGCCAATACACTGAACAAAGGGCTTTGGTGCATTCGCTGCGATAACATCTAAGTCATTCGCTTTTGCGAACTCTACTAATGCGCGGTAATCACTTTCGTAATTTGGCCAAGCAGCAGCCTGAGAAATAAGCACTTGTTCACCAATCTCATCATTTAGGTATTGGTTAAGTGTGTCTTGGTGTTCTCGAGTGAACTGTTCCATTGACAGGGCAATGTTTGAACCTGTGTTTTGGCGCGCTTTTAAGAAGTCAGTTTGAAAGCGGTGGATGGCGGAATGAGTGTGCCATTCGCCAATAAGAATAACGTCAGCGTCTAGCAGCTCTTGAGGTAAAGCGTTAAGAGAGAGTGCTTCGCCTTGTGGTGAGGCAAACTGATAATCGTAGTAGGTGGAAACTGTTTCCGGTTGAACCACTTTTTGAGAAGTGTTTTCTGAAGGTTGATTAGCACAAGCTGTGAGAAGAGTAGCTAATCCGATAAGAATAATACGTTGCATGAAATGCCTCCTTGAAGAACACGCATACTAAAGGAGGCAAGGTGAGATTTCAATGCAAACGATAATCAATATCAATTAAATCTGTTTGCGATACACTCTTAGCATAAAGTCAGCTTCACAGTTGAATTGCTCTGCGTTGGTGAGTTGTTGTTTAAACTCTTCAGTTGCTTTCCAAGCAAACGGCGTCATCTGTAGCAGGTCGAATGCATCGGACCCCGATAGTTCCATCATATAGTTTAGATGCTCTTGGTGCTCAAGAGTAAAACCTTCGATCAATTCAGGATCTTCATCGTGTAAACGCACACCATCATAAATGGCGTCACGCAACTGATATAGGTGTCGGCTTGCTGGTGTCACTGTAATCACGACACCATTATCTTTGATGGTACGTTGCAGCTCTTCTGCCTTGCAAGGCGCATAAATGCGTAGAATGCCGTCTAAGCTGTTTTCAGCAAAGGGCAGGCGATGGCTAGAGGCAACTGAGAAGTCAACCGCAGGGTAGCGTTTAGCCGCGTATTTGATGGCAATCTTAGAAATGTCTAGGCCAAAAATCGCGCCGTTTTTATTTTGAAGATTCAACGCAATTTCGTTGGTGTAATACCCTTCGCCACAGCCAATATCCAATAGGCTAGGATCTGTGTCTGGCAGGTAGCTAGAACATAAGCCGACAACCGCTTGGCGCATTGGATCGTAATGGTTGCCTTCAAGGAAGCGACGACGTGCCTGCATCATCTCTTTGTTGTCACCTGGATCTTTTGAACGTTTATGGTGTGCTGGCATCAAGTTGACGTAGCCTTCTTTTGCTAAATCGAACTGATGGTTCTTTTCACACTTAAACGTACGATCGTGTTGAGATAAAGGTTGGTGACACAAAGGGCATTGGTAGTGCATGACGATCTCAGAGCATAGAGTAGGGCGGCAAATTCTATCAAAAAGGTCTCTGTCAGGCTAAACAAAAAAGTCGTTGATAGTCGCTCTGGAGATGTGGAGTGTTGGGGCTGATAACATAAAAAATCATTGCTTCGATTTTGGTCACGTTTGTCTGCCGTTTTTCTGGGTATTGTTCACTCTTTCCTAGCGTGAATAAGAAACTGATATGACAAAGAAAATTATCCTCGATACAGACCCAGGCATCGATGACGCAATGGCAATTCTATTTGCTGAAGCTCACCCAGAGATTGAGCTGATGGGAATTACGACGGTTTATGGCAATGCGACGATATATAACGGTACTCAGAATGCGCTTTATCTGAAGCAAAAGTTTGGTATGAATGCGCTGGTGGCAAAGGGTACTGATAAGCCATTAGTCAGAGACCCAGTTGGTGCTACCGTGGTCGTGCATGGTGAGGCTGGCTTTGGTGATGTAAAAGCACCGAGTTCACTAGAGGTTAAAGCGATTGAGAAGCCCGCTTATCAGTTCATTATTGATAGTGTTCGTTCTGAGCCGGGAGAGATTACACTCGTGGCGGTTGGTCCTCTCACTAACCTTGCTCTAGCGTTGGAAGCGGATCCTGGCATTGTCGATTTGGTTAAGGAAGTCGTCATTATGGGCGGAGCCTTTGGCGAAAATGACCACAGGGGCAATGTGACACCATTTGCTGAAGCGAACATACACGATGATCCTCATGCTGCAGACAAGGTCTTCACGGCATTATGGCCAGTGACGGTTATCGGACTTGATGTAACAGAGGAGAGCTTCTTTACTGCTCAATACTTGGATGATTTGAGAGATGACGCTGGAGAGGTCGGGCAGTTCATCTGGGATGTTAGCCGTTACTATTTGAAGTTCTACTCAGAAAAAGTGGGAATGGAAGGCTGTCACGTTCACGATCCATCAGCCATTGCTTATGTTATCCAACCTTCTTTATTTGAGTGCCGAAGTGGTGCGATTAGAGTGGTCACTGACGGACCTGCAGAGGGCATGACCATCCAGAAAAGCGACCAGCGTAGTTACATGAATGATGAGTGGAGCTCATTCCCGGCGCAGAAGGTCGGCGTTAAAGTAGACGATGAAGCGCTGCTGTCACTCTATAGAGAGACGTTAGTTCGATATTCTCAGAGTTAAGTTTAATCGTTAGCCGATTGAGAGCAATAAAAAGGCCGGAGTGAACCGGCCTTTAATGTGTCTTGCGTAGCGAACTGATTACAGAATCAATTCCTGAATAAGGTTACTGAACAGAAATCGTTGTAATTAGCTGGTGGTTCTCGCCAGGCTGAAGTGTTTTACCTGCCTCTAAACTTGGCGCGTGCAGTGTTGATTCAACACATAGCATGGTGAGGTAGCCATCATCTTGCATGTCGCCCATACCAGCAGCACCTTCTGCCCAAGGGTTCCACAATACCGCAGAGTTATGGCCTTGGTTTTCAACTGTTAAAGTACGCTCAAGTTTTTTGTCCGCAACTAAGATTTGCGCTTCTGGCTGAGTGTACACTCGGTCAATAGTGTCGGTTAGCACAAGCTCAGCACCGCCTTGGCAGATCTTGCCACCTTGTAAGCTGTCGATGTACTCAGCACCCATACCTGTGGTGGTTGTGTTATGGATGTCTGCAACGTTTAGGTAAGTGTGCAGCGCACCAGAGAAAGTCCATGGTTGAGAATCTGTGTTCTTCACATCTAATGTTACTTTTAGCTCATCACCAATCTCAACATTTAGGCGAGCATCGAACTGATGAGGCCATACTGCCAGCGTCTCTCCACTAGGCTTTAGACCTAAGCTGACAATCACACCCGCTTCACTTTCACGGTGCTCAACTAATTGCCATTCACTTGAGCGTGCAAATCCATGCGCAGGTGCCGCAATGCGACCAAACCAAGGCCAACATACTGGAATACCACCACGCAATGCTGTTTTTCCATCAAACTTAGCTTGTTGACTCATCCAAATCAGGTCTTCTTGACCTTGTGGTTGGAACGACACAACATGACCGCCAAACAGTGAAATCGCGGCATTTGCCTTCTCGTGGTTAACACGAACTAGTTTTACACCTTGGTGCTCAACGATAGTCACGTTATCAGAAAGTACAGTCAGTGCAGGTAGAGTAGATAAATCCATTACATGATCCTTCTAAGGAAATTGAATTCAAATGCTGACTCGATTCAAGCTTGTGATGAGAGGTGCAAGCAAACCAGTATTGGAATTGAATTTTACGTTTGGGCTATCTTGGTGGATTAAAATAGACGAAGTTAAAAGATAGCAGGTATTAAAAAGGCGACACTAAGGTCGCCTTTTTCAAAGTCTGCTCAAAACAGTCTTTGCTAATGCTTATCTAAAGCTATTTCTAAAAAGAAATTACTTAGAGATGTGAGCGATTAGGTCAAGAACTTTGTTTGAGTAACCGATTTCGTTGTCGTACCAAGATACAACTTTAACGAATTTGTCAGTTAGAGCAACACCAGCTTTAGCATCGAATACTGAAGTGTTAACTTCACCGATGAAGTCTTGAGAAACAACTTGGTCTTCAGTGTAACCTAGAACGCCAGCCATTTCGCCTTCAGAAGCTTCTTTCATTGCAGCACAGATTTCTTCGTAAGAAGCAGCTTCTTTTAGGTTAACTGTTAGGTCAACTACAGAAACGTTAGCTGTTGGTACACGGAAAGCCATACCAGTTAGAAGGCCGTTTAGTTCTGGAAGAACAACGCCTACAGCTTTAGCAGCACCAGTTGAAGATGGGATGATGTTTTGAGAAGCACCACGGCCACCGCGCCAGTCTTTAGCAGAAGGACCATCTACAGTTTTTTGAGTTGCTGTAGTAGCGTGAACTGTAGTCATTAGACCAGACTCGATGCCCCACTTGTCGTTAAGAACTTTAGCGATAGGTGCAAGACAGTTAGTAGTACAAGAAGCGTTAGAAACGATGTCTTGACCAGCGTAAGTTGCTTGGTTAACGCCCATAACGAACATTGGAGTTGCGTCTTTAGAAGGACCAGTAAGAACAACTTTCTTAGCACCAGCAGTGATGTGCTTACGTGCAGTCTCGTCAGTTAGGAAAAGACCAGTTGCTTCAGCAACAACGTCTACGTCGATTGCATCCCACTTAAGATCTTCTGGGTTACGCTCAGCTGTAACACGTACAGTTTTACCGTTAACGATTAGGTTACCGCCTTCAACTTCAACAGTACCGTTGAAACGGCCGTGAGTTGAGTCGTACTTCAGCATGTATGCCATGTATTCAACGTCGATAAGGTCGTTGATACCAACAACTTCGATGTCATTGCGCTCTTGCGCTGCACGGAATACGAAACGACCGATACGGCCAAAACCATTAATACCTACTTTGATAGTCATTGTAGTTGCTCCACAACTTAATTTCTGATTAAAGATAACTGGTAGTAAAATTACAGAATCCAGTCTAAATCTGCAATAGATAATCCGACTTAACTTGTTTAATGTCAAAAAAAAGCGACGCTTTTCTTAACAATTGAGTGTAAGTGGTTGAAAATTGACCATTGCTAGTGGTTCTGCACCCTTCCAGTTGGGTAAAATACCTCTAAATGACGATTCACTTATGAGTGTATATGTACAATGTTTTCTTGTGAGAAAGTATGTGCTACAAAACGACTCATATGCAAGCCTTTATAGAAAAAAGTAAATATAATAAATGAGAATGTGGAGAGATATTAACGTGATTCAAAAGGAAGAAAAGATGATAAAGCCTGATGAATACTGGCGTGAACGCCTAACTGACGATGAGTATGAAGTGTGTCGTCTACGTGGTACTGAAGCCCCTTATAGCGGTAAGTTATTACACAACCACAAGACGGGTGTTTACAGCTGCACATGCTGCCAAGCCCCATTATTCCTGTCGGATAACAAATATGATTCTGGGTGCGGGTGGCCGAGCTTCGATGCGCCTGTAAACGATACAGCAATACGCTATATAGAAGATCTAAGTCACGGAATGAAGCGTGTAGAGATTCGTTGTAGTGCCTGCGATAGCCACCTAGGTCACGTTTTTCCTGATGGTCCGAAGACAACTGGCGAACGTTTTTGTGTTAATTCTGTGTCGTTAATTTTCAACAAAAATGACGAAAGTACGAAATAACTTGTCACTATTGTTTAATCCTTACAGATCGCATTTGTCGATGAAATTGTAATGAACAGCCCAAGATTTCAGCGTTAACTCTAGTACAAATAAAAACAGCTACCATGATGGTAGCTGTTTTTTTACAATTTGTTGAAGAGGCTAATTGGTCGCCTAAGATTACTCGTAGCTCTTCACAACAGCAGGGCTGTAAACGCCGTCTTCAATGGCTTCGACAATCTTGTCTGCGTCTTTATTCAACTGCTTATATTTTTGCTTTTCAAAGTGATAGAGAACAGCGAGCTCAGATTCAGAGGCGATCGGCACGTTAAAGTCTTTAGCGACCATTGCCCATACATACGCTTCTTCCATATTACCTAAGCTGTGGTTAATACTGGCCATCGACTTAAAAATTTCAGTGTTGACGTTCGAGTTACTCGATAAGGTCAATGCGTTATTAAGCAGTTTTAACGTCTTCACATGGTCTCGAGTGGTGTAGAACGTTGCTAGGGCATACTGCATCTCTGCCGTATTTAACGCATCTGTTCCTTCCAGTTGTAAGAAGCTGCGTCTTGCATTGGTATCCCCGGTTTGTGACCACAAGAAGTAGAGCGTTTCTGGCGTGTCTGATTGAGACAGTTCACTGACAATACGTTCAGACTCTTCGATGCTGTGCATTAAAGAAGTAAAACGACGCTCTTGAAGTTTAGATTGATCGATCGTTTCTATCTGCGCGGCTAGCTCAAGACACTTTTTATAGGCTGTGACTAATTCGAACTCTTTGATCTTATTGATTTCGGTTGGATGTTTTTGAACTTCAAAGCGATGCCAGATAAGGTCGGTACGCGCCACGCGGCACTGTCCGTCGTTCATGTTCAGCTGTTCGCATCGCAACCCAGGATTGCTCTGGCACAACTGATCGGTATTTTTGTTTCCTTCAAGACACCCAACCAGAGTGAAAGGTAATAGGCCAATTGCCAACCATTTCATAATTTTCATATTCCTTCACTTGTGATCAAATGCACTTATTATTGGTCAGGTTCTTGACTCAATTCTGTTACGGGTTATTTTCTGGTGAAAATTGTTAAAACTAAGGCTTTACCATGGATGCAGAACAACTTCTTAGCGCAATGACACCCGAGGTCTACGAACGTTTAACCTACGCAGTTGAAACGGGTAAATGGCCAGAAGGAACAGCGCTTTCTAAAGAGCAGCGCGATTCGTGTATGCAGGCGGTTATGTTATACCAATCTAAACATAACTCTGAAGCTCAACACATGACAATTGCCGCTGGTGGTGAAATTAGCTTTAAGTCTAAATCTGAACTCAAAAAACAGTTTAAGTCAGATCAAGAAGACATTGTGAGAGTTAACCCAAATCATTAGGCTTTAAATTACAACAAAGGGGTGGCGCAGTGCCACCCCTTTTACGTTAAGTCGTTTATTTATAAGTAATAAAACGATTTAGCTCACGTTAAACTGCTGCTCACATCATAGAAGAGCAGCCGCTCAAGATGAACCTTAACGAGCTTACAAGCTCATCTCACCACGCAGTACTTGCTGCATCTGAGTTTTCACTTCTTCGTAGCTTAGGTTTTGGCTTAATAGGTAATGAAGTTTCGCTAGTGCCGCTTCCGGAGTCATATCATAACCACTAACAACCCCAGCTTCTGCTAAAGCACAGCCCGTCGCATAGCCACCCATGTTCACTTTACCTGCTAAACATTGAGTTAGGTTTACCACGATAACACCGCGCTCTGATGCGTCTTTTAGGTGCTGAAGTAGCTCTGGGTTTTGTGGTGCATTACCAACACCAAAAGTCAGCAGGATCATTGCGTTAACAGGTTGTAGTAACGTGTTACGGATCACTTCGTGTGAGATGCCTGGGTACATAGTGATTACGCCGATTGGTTGCGGTGTAATGTTATGAACCTTGAACTTCCCTTCAGGTTGCTCGTTGACTACAACGTTGTTGCTTAGCTGGATATTGATACCAGCTTCCAACAGCGGATTAAGGTTTGGAGAGGTAAACGCATTGAAGCCATCTGCGTGTGATTTGGTGCTGCGGTTACCACGCATTAATTTGTTATTGAAGAACAGTGTCACTTCGTTGATTGGGTAATTCGCCGCGATGTGTAGTGCATTCAATAGGTTTGCTTGGCCGTCAGAACGTAGCTCAGCAAGTGGGATCTGAGAGCCGGTAACAATCACAGGTTTGCCAAGGTTTTCTAGCATGAAAGACAACGCAGAAGCGGTGTACGCCATGGTGTCAGTACCGTGCAGGATAACGAAGCCATCGTATTTGTCGTAGTTCGCGCGGATGTCATCAGCGATAGTCTGCCAATCAAGTGGCGTCATGTCTGAAGAGTCCATCAATGGCGAGTATTCGTGGATGGTGTACTCAGGCATCTCTGGGCGATGGAATTCAGGCATACCAGCAAGCTGTTTATCCATGAATCCAGCAACAGGGACATAGCCGTGATCATGCGATTTTTGCATGCCGATTGTGCCGCCGGTGTACGCGATATAGATGTGTTTTCTTTCCATGGCGATTATTACTTTAGTGTGATGTAGGGAACAGGTGGGCGATTATAGCGAATTATTATGTAATAAAAAGAGGCGCCTCACACAGAGGCGCCCCTTGATAATAAAGCGTTGAGCTTAAATTATTGAACTTGGCAGTTTAAGCAAAAAGCGTAACGGCCTTGTGGGTCGTTAAAGTTGCTTAATAGTTGGCTATCTTGAGCTAACTGCTGCGTAACCGGCTGCAAACTGCTTGGTATCATTGACTGAATATCAAGGCCAATCGACATCTGAACTTGGTTCATAAATTCTTGAATAAACTGCTCAGTGGCTGAAAGTGGCTCTTCTACCCAGTAGATGTTGTAGCTTTCGAGTTCTGCAAGTGAAGCGGCGGCTGCAATCGCGTCATCGAAGTCACCAATTTCATCGACTAAACCGTTTTGCATAGCGTCTTGGCCTGTCCATACGCGACCTTGAGCAATTTTATCGACCGCATCAACATCCATTCCACGGTTTTCTCCAACTAGACCGATGAATCGGCGGTAGCCATGTTCAATACCCATCTGGAACGCATCTTTCGCGCCCTCAGTTAGGCCGGTGGTGATACCAAGACCTGAGAACGGTGATGTGCCAACGCCATCAGTATAAACACCAATATCATTTAAGCCTTTTTCGAAGGTAGTGATGACACTGAAGATACCAATCGAGCCAGTTAACGTCGTTGGTTGAGCGAGGATCTTGTCTGCGCCCATTGAGATCCAGTAACCACCAGAAGCGGCAAGGCTAGACATTGACACAACTACAGGCTTACCCGCTTGCTTAATCGCTTCTATTTCATTGCGAATAACTTCTGAAGCAAATGCGCTGCCGCCAGGGCTATCCACTCTAAGAACAACGGCTTTAACTTTGTCATCGTTACGAGCTTGGCGAAGTAGAGCCGCGGTTGTATCGCCACCCACGGTGCCACGTGGCTGTTTGCCATCCATAATAGCGCCGCTAGCAACAATCACAGCTACATCGTGTGACTCACTGCTCATGTCTGGAAGCATGGTTGCACGGTACTCGTAGTAGCCAAGTGCGTTGTAACTGTCTTGACCATCACTGCCGAACACATCTGCAAGCTCTAGTCGAACTTGCTGGCGAGTGGCTAGCTCATCCACCAAACCAAGTTTTTCCGCCAGTTTCGCGATATCGCCATCAACAGATTCAAGCTCTTTCAAGAAAGTGTCCATGCTTGGATTGAGTGTCTTCGCATCAATTTGGCGGTTATTGCTCACATCGTCAACGTAAGCACTCCATAGTTGGCCTAACCAACGTGATGCCGACTCTTTTGCTGCGTCAGACATGTCGTCACGAATGAACGGCTCAATCGCTGATTTGTAAGTGCCCACGCGGAACACATGAGTGTTTACATCGAGCTTCTCTAATAAGGTTTTGTAGTAAAGCGAGTAGGCGCTGTAACCTTTAAGAAGTACACCACCATCAGGCGACATGTATACCTTAGTTGCGTAGCTTGCTAGGTAGTATTGGCTTTGGTTGTAGAAGTCACCCACCGCATAAATTGGCTTTCCTGAAGCTTTAAACTCATTTAAGGCTTTAGCGATGTAGCGCAGTTTAGTTAGGTTGGTCTCTGGCAGCTCTTTAAGTGCCAAAACAATACCTGTTACATTGTCATCGTCTTTGGCATAGCGAATGGTTTCAACGATATCAAAGAGAATATTTTCTTTTGGCAGATCTTTGCCCAGCAGCGAACCGGTAACGGAATCCATCGGATTGATATAACGGCTTTGTTCAACAATCGGACCTGACAGGTTTAACACTAAAGCAGATTGTTGTGGCACGGTCGGCGGCGCTGTGTCTGAGTGGAAGTACACAAAGTAGATAACGGCAATACTGAGCAAGAAGATTAGGTTAACAAGCGCAACACGTACAAACGTAATCAGCTTCCATATCCCTTTGAAGATCATGCCTATAAATTTGAATATTTTTTTCATTCTGTCTCCGCAGTGAGATTATGTCGCTTTAACAAGCAGCAGTACCATTAATCTCAATAATATGAACTGCTTAGTATCCTACGATAATTCCCTAATTCAAACTATACCAAGAAGTGTTAATCGATTTATATTCTCATTAAGTGTAGTCAGATAAGGGGCTGTTGACCTTTCGTGGTTAAGTTTTGTTCGAGATAAAATCGTTTTAGGCGCGGCGAAGAGTATGTAGCCTAGCATTCTAAGCAAATATTCTTCAACAAAGCATAAAATGATTTTAGACGAACCCTTCGGGCAGCTCTTGTGGTTCATTTCTACTGCGTTATCGGCTTTTCATGTAGGCCAGCTACACATCAAAGCCTCTTCCTTGTATAAATTTCCCACAAGATGCTGCAAAACCAATCTCGAAAGGTTAACAGCCCCTAGGACTTTTGAACGATTAATACCTTCAGCATTATGATCGGTGTTACAAAAATGTAAACGGTTGTTTGAACTTTTGGTGATTGAGCTATACTGTGGTCAGACCACAAGGATAAATAATAGAAGTGATGTCTGCCATGTACCCACATTTACTTGAACCACTCGATCTTGGATTTACTCAGTTACGTAACCGTGTATTGATGGGATCAATGCACACCGGCTTAGAAGAGCACAAAGAAGGCCTACATAAACTCGCCGCGTTTTACGAAGAGCGAGCAAAAGGAGGCGTTGGCCTAATTGTTACAGGCGGCTTTTCTCCGAACTTACGTGGCAGATTATCCCCATTTAGTGCTGAATTCAGTAAAGTTAAGCACGCGAAAGCCCACCAGGTTGTTACCGAAGCGGTACATAAACACGGTGGCAAGATCGCTTTGCAGCTGTTGCATGCTGGTCGATATGCGATGCACCCATTCGCGCAGAGTGCGTCAGGTATAAAAGCACCAATCGCCAAATTTGCGCCAAGCGAGATGAGCCCTCGTCAAATCAAAAAGACCATCAATGCCTTTGCTAACAGTGCCGAGCTTGCTCAAGTGGCAGGTTACGACGGCATTGAAATCATGGGCTCTGAAGGTTACTTGATTAACCAATTTATCTGTAAGCGAACCAACATGCGTTACGACGAGTGGGGTGGCTCTTATGAGAAGCGCATGCGTTTCCCACTAGAGATCGTCAAATCGATTCGTGAAGCTGTGGGCGATGATTTCATTATTATCTTCCGACTGTCGATGCTGGATTTGGTTGAGCAAGGCAGTACCTTTGAAGATGTTGTGTTACTGGCTCAAAAGCTTGAAGAGGCGGGCGTTACCATTATCAATACGGGTATTGGCTGGCATGAAGCACGTATCCCAACTATCGCGACACAAGTACCACGTGGTGCTTTCTCATGGGTAACTGAGAAAGTGAAACCGTATGTCTCTATTCCAGTGATCACTTGTAACCGTATCAATACACCTGAAGAAGCAGAACGTATTATCAGCTCCGGTCAGGCCGATATGGTCTCCATGGCTCGTCCTTTCTTGGCAGACCCTGATTTCGTCAATAAAGCCGCACAAGATCAAGCACAGTTCATCAACACCTGTATTGGTTGTAACCAAGCGTGTCTTGATAACGTATTCAAAGGGAAACGTGCGAGCTGTTTGGTTAATCCACGAGCGTGTCACGAGACTGAAATTGTCGTTCAACCCGCACCAGCGACTAAGACTATAGCGGTTGTAGGTGCAGGCCCTGCAGGTTTAGCTTGTGCGACGACTTTGGCTCAACGCGGGCATAAAGTTGATTTGATTGAGAAAAATGATCGTATAGGCGGTCAGTTTAGACTAGCAATGCAGATCCCGGGCAAAGAAGAATTCAGAGAAACGATTCGTTATTTTGCTAACCAAATAGATGCATCGGGCGTGAACCTGAAACTGGATACTGAAGCTACGTTTGAGATGCTACTTAAGTACGATGAAGTGGTGATGGCTGCGGGTGTTGAGCCAAGAAAATTGAACATTGAAGGTATTGATCACGAGAACGTGGTCGATTACCAAACCTTGATCCGCGAAAAGACACCTGTAGGTGAAAAGGTCGCGATTGTTGGTGCTGGTGGTATCGGTGTCGATGTGGCAACCATGCTCACCGAGCCGACGTCCCATAGTTTAGACGATTGGCTACATGAGTGGGGCATCGATAAGAATATGGAACACCCAGGTGGCTTGTATCCTTACCCGGATTCATTCAGTGACAAAACGGTTTGGGTTATGCAGCGTAAAGCGGGTCGCGTTGGTAAAGGTCCGGGCAAAACCACAGGCTGGATTCACAAACGCACACTAGAAAAACGCGGTGTGAACTTACTTGGTGGCGTGAGCTACAACAAGATTGACGACCAAGGTTTGCATATCAGTGTTGGTAAACAAGATCAGGTATTAGATGCCGATTCTGTTATCGTGTGTGCAGGTCAAGTATCGGTGAGACCATTCGAAGATATGTGGCAAGAGTTTGGTGGCAAATTGCACGTGATTGGTGGTGCTGATTATGCTGGTGAGCTAGATGCTGTGCGCGCTATCCGTCAAGGTGTTGAACTAGCGATTAAGTTATAGAGCCAGTTAGCTAAGTTACTGAGATAGATGTTTGAACAAGGCTCCTAAGTCGTAGATTTAGGAGCCTTTATTGTTTCTAATCTAGTCTATATGGGGAGTCGTTGAGATTTATTATCGTTTGTATTCTGTGCTAAAGTTCAAGTATACAAATAATAAAGAAATAGTAAGGACTTCAAATGGATGCTTTGGATCTACTGCTCAACCGACGCTCTATCGCAAAACTCTCTGATCCGGCACCTGAAGGTGTAGCGTTAGAAAACATCATCAAAGCGGGCTTACGAGCTCCTGACCACGGTGCACTAACACCATGGCGCTTTGTTATCGCACAAGGTTCAGGGCTACAGAAGCTATCTGATATCTTGGTTCGTGCTGCTGAAGCGGAAGACAGCGAAGAAGCGGTGATTGAGAAAGTGAAAAAGGCGCCGTTCCGTGCTCCTATGGTAATTACTGTCATCGCGAAAGTAACCGAGCACGAGAAAGTACCAGCGATTGAACAACATCTTTCTGCAGGTTGTGCGGCGCAAGCAATGCAAATGGCGGCTGTCGCTCAAGGTTTCCAAGGTTTTTGGCGCTCAGGCAAATGGATGTTCCACCCAGAGGTACATCAAGCATTCGGTCTAGAAGGCGATGACGAAATTGTTGGCTTCCTATACCTAGGTACGCCGGGCTGCACACCAATGAAAGTGCCAGAGCGTGACTTCTCTAAGTTTGTTGAGTTCCTATAAAGAGCACTGAAGCTGAATAGTGGAATGCTAACTGTATAAACAACCAGTTTTTCTTGATTTATTAGGGTCACATTAGATAATGTGGCCCTAATTGTTTGTAGCATCTGGAAAAACATGTCTCGCCTTATTATTGCTGAAAAACCAAGCCTCGGTCGCGCGATCGCCGCCGCACTGCCAAATCCACAGAAGAAAGACCAAGGGTTCATTAAATGTGGTAACGGTGATGTAGTGACTTGGTGTATTGGACACTTATTGGAGCAGGTTGAGCCAGACGCTTATGACGACCGCTATAAGAAATGGAACTTGGCCGATTTACCTATTGTGCCTGAGCAGTGGCAGCTAAGACCACGCAAGACTTCAAGCAAACAGCTCACGGTGATCCGAAAGCTATTGAAGGACGCCACTCAAATTGTTCACGCCGGAGACCCGGATAGAGAAGGGCAGCTGCTGGTTGATGAAGTGATTGATTACTGCAAGGTATCTAAAGCCAAGAAAGAGTCGATGGAAAGGCTGCTGATTAGTGATTTGAACTTACCTGCCGTGAAGCGTGCACTTTCTCAAATGCGCAGCAATCGCGACTTTATCCCTCTTTCTGTTTCAGCATTGGCACGCTCTAGAGCTGATTGGCTGTATGGCATGAACATGACTCGCGCTTATACCTTGCTGGGTCAAAAAGCCGGTTACCAAGGCGTGTTGTCGGTCGGGCGAGTGCAAACACCGGTACTTGGTTTGGTGGTAAGGCGCGATGAAGAGATCGAAAACTTCATTCCAAAAGATTACTTCACTTTGCATGCTTTGATCCCTTACCAAAACAACGGTCAGAGTTTTGATATTCGTGCTCGTTGGAAACCAAGCGAAGCATGTAAACCATGGCAAGATGAAGAAGGGCGCGTGCTCAATCGAAAGCTGGTTGAGAATGTGGCTAACCGAATTGCGAATCAACCAGCGACGGTGACGGAATCAGAGCAAAAGCAGAGCAAACAAGCTGCGCCACTGCCTTACTCGCTGTCAGCACTGCAGATTGACGCATCTAAGCGTTTTGGTATGAGTGCTCAGCAGGTGTTGGACACTTGTCAGTCTTTGTACGAGAAGCACAAGCTCATCACTTACCCACGTTCTGACAGCCGCTATCTACCCAAAGAGCACTACTCGCAGCGAGAATCGATCGTTGATGCTATCGCTAATAATGCGAAAGAGCTGCAAAGTGGCGCTCAAGGTGCGGATCTTTCTCTTAAATCCAAAGCATGGAACGACAGTAAGGTCGATGCTCACCACGCAATAATCCCGACACCGAAGAAATCATCGGTGAACGGCCTGTCTGCCAACGAGATGAAAATCTATCAGCAAATCGCTCGTCAGTATCTGATGCAATTCTACCCACCTGCCGTTTTTGCTGATGCTAAGCTGGTCTTTGATATCGCTGGTGGCGTGTTCATTGCGAAAGGACGTCAGCTTATCAACCCCGGTTGGAAGGTGTTGATGGGTAAAACGGATACCGAAGAAAAAGGCGATGGCACGGATACGGTTCCTCCATTGGATAAAGGTACGGTGTTGACGTGTCGTGAAGGCGTGATTGGTGATAAGAAAACAGAGCCGCCAAAACACTTCACGGAAGCGACATTGCTTCAAGCGATGACAGGTATCGCGCGTTTTGTTGCGAACAAAGATCTCAAAGCCATTTTGAAAGAGACCGATGGCCTTGGCACAGAAGCAACTCGTGCAGGCATTCTAGATACTCTATTTAAAAGACAGCTGCTAACGCGCCAAGGTAAGAGTATTCACAGTAGCCCTGCGGGCAGAGGCTTGATTCATGCCTTACCTGAGGACTCTACCTTTCCAGACATGACGGCACATTGGGAGCACCAACTGCAAGGCATGGCAGAGCGAAATCAAGCTTATCAGCCTTTCATGCAAGCGTTAGAAAGCAAGATTGATGGTTTGATGGGCAAGGTAAAAACGGGCGAAGTTCCTGAGTCTCTGCGTCATCTTCCTAAAGTCGAAAGACCAGCTTTTAAACGCCGTAAAGGCGGTGGTGCGAAGAAGTCTTATGCCAAGACAGGTTCGTATGCTAAGAAAGGTACTTCCGCTAAAAAGAGCACCAAAAGCTAAGACTTATTGAGTTAAGGATTAACGTCCGACTTTACGCCCACAACGTTTAAACAGCTGCTGCCAATAGTCGACATGGCGGCGAGTTGATGATCGAAAGGCTTGATGTGCATCTTGAATGGGAAAGTAATAACTGTGCAGTTCAGGTTGCGCGTCAAACATTCCTAGTTGCGGGGCTAATTGCTGATAGTAGCCATCCAGTTGCGCCATGTAAGGCTGAACCTTACCTATGTATTGTTGCTCGAACACATTGTTGAGATAGCGAAACTTTGTGGTGTCTCGCTGCTTGCCGCAGATGATGTTGGCATCAAAAGTAGTGAGTTGCTTGGTGATGGTATCCAGCTCAACCGACGCACGAGCCAGCGAGTAGTACAAATCCCCAAGGGTCGAACTTTTCTCTAGTACTTCTTGAACCTCTGTGGTTTTGCCCGAAACGAGCGATGTGTTTAACGCTTGATTGATATGTTCTAAAGCATCACTGGTTTGTCGTACCTGATCGCCGATATCAGCGCGTAACCACTGACTACCACGCATCTGAGACTGCATAGCATCGCTGGCATAGATGAGATTCCATTGATGTAGTGGAAACTGTGCGAGTTTCTGTTGCTCAATTTCTCTTAGTAATTCTACGATCTCTGGGTCTAATTCATTACTGGATAAACACTTGCCCACGCCTTCAAGTAGCGCGATTTGATAATCGTAGTTACGAAACTCATCCGCCACCTTGCCCAGAACCGAATTTCTTTCTGCTATCAGATTGAACAGTCCACATTGACGAAGCTGGTAGCCGTCGATGAGGCCGATAGAGAGTGAGGGCACGTCAAGAAGCAGTTCTCGTTTTCTCGGTAGGCTTTCAAATTCCCATTCCTCTTTTATCTCGTCAGCATCTTGTACTCTAGCTACCTTGGTTTGATAGTCGTCGAACAAGTCGCCGGGACCATCACTGAAACAGCCAGCTAGCATCACTGTCAGACAAAACAGCGTTGAGTGCTTAACTAGGTTTGAGAGAGGGCCTAAATTCATCTGTGGATTACCAGTCTATTTCGCTGCCATCGAAATTGAAGAAGTGACCACTTACTTCGATATTCGCTGACTCGATGACTTTAATAAGGCCAGAAGCTGAGGTGTCGGTGTCGATCAGAGCGTTTGGCCCTCCCATTTCAGTCTGTACCCAACCTGGATGCAGTGCTAACACCGTAAAGCCATCATCGGTTAAGTCGTTGCTTAAGCTCTTCACCACGGAGTTTAGAGCGGCTTTAGAGGAGCGATAGATGTAACCGCCGCCTGAGGTGTTCTCTGACATACTGCCGACTCTAGAGGATAAACAAGCGACCTTTTTGATATCGCTGTCTTCTAATAAAGGCAATAGCGTTTCGACAAGTTTCAGCGGAGCAATGGTGTTGACTTCGAATACACGACGCCACTCTTCAACATCGGTATTACCCAGCCCATAGCCTTTTGGACCATAGTAGCCAGCGTTGTTGATCAAGATATCAATCGACTCTATTTGCGAAGGGAGTTGGCTTACTGCTTGGTAATCGGTTATCTCTAATTGAATGCAGGTAAGGTTGGTGTTGTGGCCTGCCAGTGAGAGCAGTTCTTTTGCTGAGTAGTCATCACGATAAGTCGCGTACACCTTGTGGTTACCTTTCAGGTATTGTTGAGTCAGGCTTAAGCCAATGCCGCGGTTCGCCCCAGTAATAAAAATAACGCTCATGGTGATTCCTTTTCAGTTCAATTAGTTAAGTTTGATGGCTTAACACGAGAAAATCAACGCTCCACCAACTGGCCATTAGCATTCCTACAAAAATCATTACTGCTGCTACTGAACCGCAGATCACCCCAAAGATGAGTATTAGGTTTTTCATTGCTGTCTCTTTTTGAAAGTTAAGTTAATGATAACTATTATCATCAATTAATGTTGTCGCCTAGGCTGAGACTGTTATGATTTTGAGAAAGATACGCAATTAACCTGATTATGATTCCTTTAATTTACCACCCAATCTATTCGCAGTTACCTTTACCAGAAGGTCACCGTTACCCAATTAACAAATATCAGTTGTTACACAGTGCTGTTGAAGCGTTAATGGATCGCGATCATCTATGGAAGAGTCAGTTTGAAATCTTCCAACCAACGCCGGTTTCGGTTGAACAGGTAAAGCAGGTTCACGATAGTGAGTATGTGGATTTACTTGTTTCTGGTAATTTGCCCGCAGCAAAGATGAGACGTATCGGTTTCCCCTGGAGTGAACAACTTATTGAGAGAACACTCTACTCAAGTGGTGGAACCTGCTTGGCCGCTGAAATGGCAATAGAGACTGGTTTAGCGATTCATTTGAGTGGTGGTTATCATCACGCGCATCATGATTTTGGCAGTGGCTTTTGTTTGTTGAACGATTTGGTTTTAGCGGCAAAACACGCACTGACCTTTGAACATATCGATAAAGTGCTGATCGTTGACAGCGATGTTCATCATGGTGATGGCACAGCAACTCTTTGCCAGGAGAACGACGACATCATTACTCTGTCGTTCCACTGCGATAAAAACTTCCCTGCACGAAAGCCACTATCCGATTTAGATGTGCCGTTAAGTCGTGAAACAGAAGATGCAGAGTTCTTACGTTGTTTTGAACAAGTCACTAAGTTAGCGATTGCTCACCATCAACCGGATCTGATTATTTATGATGCGGGGATCGATATCCATCAAGACGATGAACTGGGTTATTTGAATGTCTCGACACAAGGGATATTTGAACGTGACTGTTTCATGATTGAATTAGCGAAATCAGAGTCTATTCCGATGGCCTGCGTAGTCGGTGGCGGGTATCGAACTCAACACCAAGATCTGGTGCCGATTCACATGCAGCTGTTAAAAGCGGCTTATCATGTTCACGGTTAGCTTCCTAAATTAACGACTGAAAACTCATCAGAAATGATGGTGTGAAATAAGGCCTCTGCACCATGAAAGACACGCTTGCACCATTGTGATTCATATAAAGTGCTTTTTTATTAATTAGTTACGTATTTGTGTGATTAATTGTGGTCTGTAAATTGCTTTACCCATGTGTCTATAAAAACACAAGGGATAAAAATGAACCTGACGGACAAGGAACGTAGTTGGCTTAATTGGTTTGGCGAAACAGGAAAACTGGCTATGCGCAGAGCTTGCTTCCTCAATCGAAGTAGGACGGAAGAGCTTGAACAAGCTTTTGAAAGTATTGCTCACACGCGAGTTCAACTTCTGCATAACTGGGTCAAGAATCAATGGGATTTTTTAGAAGACTCTGCTGTTTATTTGGCAAGTCGAACGGAAGAGCAAGCACAGGGGACGTTAGCTAGCCTTCTTAAACGCAGTACGGATTTTTCTGAGTTGGCGATCGTCGATGCCAAGGGGATCGCACAAGCATCGAGTTATCATGAGCATGTAGGGGTTAATCTTGGAGACAAGAAGGCCTTAGTTGAAGGGGCTTCAAAGCGTTATCTTCATGGGCCGTATATGGATCAACGCACGTTGAACGTAGGGGCCTCGAGTTCATCGTTTCATGACCAAGTGACGCTGATGTTTTATGTCCCATTTTCTCGGGATGAAGGGGCGCAGCAATTCCTATGTGGTCGTGTTCCAAATGATGTTATTGGTGACATTATTCAGAGAGAAGCGGGGCATATTTATAGCGAATCGGGTGATAACTATATCTTTATGGTCGACTCCATTCATGAGCCTCATACTCAGCCGGGTGTTGCGCTCTCTCGTTCTCGCTTTGAAGATAATACCTTTTCACACGGCGAGAACTTAAAGCAAGGGATTCATACTGATTGGGGAACGGTTAAGATCCAGCAGCATACCGAATTTGAGATTCGCTTTACGGACCCAGCCACTAATCAGCTTCACCCAGGCGTAAGAGAAACCATTAAAAATGGCAGTAACCTGTTTATAGGTTATCCCGGGTATTCCGATTATCGCCACATACCTGTTATTGGTAAAGGTATCACTTTTCAATTGGATGGTTCACCAGATACCTTTGGCATGATGTGTGAGTCCGATTTAGAAGAGGTCTACAGAGACCGAAGCCTCAGTTATACCTTATCTAAGCACTTCATCAGTTGCATGCTACTGCCCCTATTTGTTCCATTACTGTTTGCCAACCTTTATTCACTCACACCTTTTATGCAGAGTGGCATTATGTTCGCTTGCGCGTTGCTCTCATTGGGCTTATTCCGTTTAGTTAGCGCCAAACCACTAGCGAAGAAGATTCACGAAATGACCGGGGTAATGCAGACCTTAGCTGAAGGTGATGGCAACTTAAGTCGGAGACTTGATCCCACCACATTCAGTCATAATGAACTTGGCAACTTAGGGCGCTGGACTAACAGTTTTATCGACAATTTAGATAACACGGTGAGTGAGTTGATCCATGCGAGTCACGAAGTTAGAGAGGTTTCGGAATCGATGTTTCGTCGCAGTGTCGTGATGAAGCAAACCAGTGATGATGCATCACAAGCACTAAGCAATATGCTTCAGTTGAGTCAGTATCAACAGAGTGAAATTACTCATGCGAGTGTCTCAGCAACGCAAATGGATACGGTGATGAAACAAGCCGTTCTGAGTGCGGAGAAGGAATACAATCAGTCCGTCGAAGGTATGGAGATTGTTCGCAATATCGTAGAAAGCTCGGCGCATAGCGTGAATGAGGTGAATAATGAAATGACTAAGGTGTCTGACATTATAGATATCATTACTGACATTACTGCGCAGACTAACCTTTTGGCCTTGAATGCGGCCATTGAGTCGGCAAGAGCCGGTGAACACGGGAGAGGGTTCTCTGTCGTCGCTTCTGAAGTAAGAACTCTGGCTGACCGAACTTCACAAGCTGCTAACCATATTAGTGACCTAATGAAAGAGCTGCATAGTAAGTCTCGTAGTGCTGTTGAGTCCATGGAGCGAGGCGTCGAGAATGTGAGTAAAGGAAACTTAACAGTCGACTCAAATGCTCGCAGTGAGCAAATTCAAGCAGCGGTGAGCGATCTCTTTACCACGATGTCCAATCTAGATGAGAACAGTCAGAAAAACGGACAAACGGCAGATAAAGCCCAACGTTCAATATCTGACTTACAACTGTCTACTAAGCAACTCGCACGTCGAGTTTCTTTGATGGGCAATGCATTGAGCCGCTTAGACCAATTGATCGGGCGTTTTGAAGTGAGCCGAAAGGTGGCGTAGTAGAAACTGCATAAGTTCGTTACGCAAACGCCAGATACAAAAAAGCCGCTGATTTCTCAGCGGCTTTCTTTAATGTGGTGGAGGGATAGGGATTTGAACCCTAGAACCGCTATTAACGGTTGCCGGTTTTCAAGACCGGTGCTTTCGACCACTCAGCCATCCCTCCAATGGCGCGTATAATATAAGGGTGGCTTTCGCTTGTAAATACCCTTATTAACTGACTGCTTTTTTTATGAACGTTTTTTGGTGTTTTTGTATTGAATGGCCGTTTATTGTGCACTTTCTGATGGTTTATCGTAACTACCAACTAAAAACGGATAGCTAAAAGTTAAAAACGAGCGCCAAAGAACTGCATGTGTCCTAAGCCTGGTGAACTAAATAGGTAATAACAGGAATCTTTAACTGAAAGTTTGGCAAAGTAATAGAAGGAGTAACGCTAGATAACCGAGAGACTGCGGTATTAACAGCTACTCAAGATTCACTTAGTGTGAGGGGGAAAGCATAGAGATAAGTGATAAACCCTAGATGCAAAAAAGCCGCTGATTTCTCAGCGGCTTTCTCTAATGTGGTGGAGGGATAGGGATTTGAACCCTAGAACCGCTATTAACGGTTGCCGGTTTTCAAGACCGGTGCTTTCGACCACTCAGCCATCCCTCCAGTGGCGTGAATAATATAAGGGCATGAGGATCTTGTAAACCCCTAATTTACATAAATTTGTTCTGCTGCTTGTTTTCTAGGCATTAACGGCAATAAAAAAGGGAAGCCATTGGCTTCCCTTCTTCGTTTGGTGATCATTTAATCATTTTTTGCGTAGAATCGCTGTAATTCAGTGAGACCTTGCATGAGCACTGGTAAGCGAGGGCTTACATTTTTTAGTCGTTGGTAATCTTGGTCGTACAGTTTGTAGTTACCAAACTTATCTAGCACAGTAGTTTGCTTATCTGTCACAAGCGCTAATTCACGAGAATCACCCGCAAGAACCCATTTTCTCTTACGCTCATCAAACAAGCTGCGGCCGCTGCTAAAGTCAGTTGGGTTTGAAGATACACCCAGTAGCTCTTGCATTAGTGTTACTGAAATATCTAAGTGGCTAGAGCGGTGAGTGTACTCAGACGCTGATTTACCTGGCCAGCTGATAAACAGCGGAACCTGCAATTGATAACGACTGTAGTTAGAGTTTGCACCCCAGCTGTTAGTCTTGGTTTCGTTAAACTCAGTACCATGATTGGAGGTAATGATAACCACCGTATTATCGATAAGGTCTAAGCGTTCCAATTCTGCGTAGATAGTCGCAAGCTGTGCGTCCGCTGCTTGAGCTGACTTTTGGTAATCAGCAGCAAAGCGCTCTGCGGTTGTTAACGCTGAGTCTGACTCGGCTTCTGAACTTGCAAAGTTGTCCAGTGTTGTCAGCTCAATAAAGTTAAACCAAGGGCGTTTAGCTTTCGGTGATTCCACCCAGCTTGACCAAGCTTGGATTGCACTCTGGTCATTAAACGTCGCTTGCTCTGACATGATCTTACGACCTCGGAAGATGATGTCCGAGTAAAGTGTATCGTCAAAGTTGTCACCGCTGAATGCGGCCAACTTGTAATTGTGATTATCTAATACATCCAATAGTACTGAGCTCGCGCCTTGAGCTTCAATGCTGCTCGCATAGCTGCTAGGAAGGCCGTAGAACAAACCGAAAATACCAAACATGTCGTTACTAGAACTGTAATGGTTAGTAAAGTTGATCGACTGTTGCGCGAATGCATAGCTATTCGGCATTGATGCTTCGTTAAGAGCGTCTGAGCGTAGGTTATTTACGCTCACCATCAGGATGTTCAAGTCATCGCTGCGGCGGTTGTATTGAATTTCTTCTAGCGGGTAGCTAACAAGGTTTACATTGCCTTTGTTCGCTTCTAAACGCTCTAGATATTCTTCACGGTCTAACAGACCATGTTTCTCCATAAAGCTTTTCGCTGTCATTGGGTAAGACAGTGGGAAGTTGGCTTTTTGGCTGGTAATTGGGTTATAGAAATACGCATCAGCCCACATGTAAGTCAGGTGGCTACTGATGAAACACAAGAAGAAGACGGCGGTAATAGGACGGCCGATGTGTTTATGAGACAGTTTACGCTGCTTACGCCAAACCCACTCAGATAGACCGAGTTGCAGCAAGAAGATAAGCGGCATAACAATGAAGAGGTGCTGCAAGTCAGATGTGAATGCAGACTCCTCTCCACTGAATAAAACCTCCCACACGACAGGCGTCAGGTGGAGGTTTATATCTTGATACGTTTGGGTATCAATCAATAGGACAGTTAAACCTATGGTCGCAAAGCAAACGGCAACCAAACGTAATAACTTCCTCGACGGAAGAATAAATGTGAGCGGGAACAGCACTAATAGATAGAGCGCAAATACCAAAAAGCCGAAATGACCAACCCATGACGCAGCCAAATAGAACTGACCCAGCAGGGTTTCTGGCCAAGCAGATTGAGTGATATAACGAGTACCAATCAACATCGCAGCAATGATGTTGAAAAATGCAAACCAGTGACCCCAACCAACTAGGCGAGATACACGATCGCTATATGAGTTTGCGCTGTCTACCATTTATAATTCTTTTATCCGTCAATCAAATTTAGTGAGACTTTTTATCTTCAAGAGAAGAAATTAAAGCCTCGGCAAATTTTTCAGCAATTCCTTTGCGTTGTGAAGCAGCAACGTTCTGATTTAAGACATTGGTTGCGATATTTCCAGCGATCATCAGTGAAAGTTCTGGTGAAGCTTTGTGCTTAGATAGTACAGCACCTACTTCAGCTAGGATTTTTTCAACTTGTTCATCTGTGTATTTAGATATAATCGGCATAAGGACTCTAATAATGATAGTAAAAGCGGCTTATGATAACCTACTATGCACGACAACTGAAACCTGAACGGTAATATTTTCACTATGAGCCTTCACCTTTCCAACGTAATTTTACACCAGCTGAGCAAGAACGATCAGGAAGAACTGATTGTTAACTATCGTGCTGAATCTCTAGAAAACGATGCTTCTTCTGAAAGCCTAGTTGCTGAACTTCATCGTGTTTTTAACTCAAAAGCAGGCAAAGGGTTTGGTTCTTTCAAATCTGACAGCGAATTCCAACAGTGGTTGCATCAACTTCGTGCTGGTGAGACAAACTTTTACGATTTTTCTCAAAAGAGTGCGCAACGTCTAAAAGACGAGCTTTCAAAATACCCATTTGCTGACGAAGGCATCTTGGTAATGGCTGAATATCAGTCACTTGCAACTGATTACCTTTTCATTGGTCTACTGCCTTCAAACCAGAGCTTGAAGGTAACTGAAGGGCTAGATATTAGCGCGACTGACTACTTAGATATTTCTAAAATGGACATCGCAGCTCGTTTAGATCTTTCTACTTACGAGACAGACAAAGAGTCAAACCGTTACCTAACGTACATCAAAGGACGTGTCGGTCGTAAAGTGGCAGATTTCTTCTTAGATTTTCTTCAAGCTGAAGTAGGCCTGGATGCAAAACTGCAAAACCAAGTGTTGATGCAAGCGGTAGAAGACTTTGTTTCTGACTCTAAACTAGAGAAAGAAGAAGCGATCAGCTACAAAAAGCAGGTTGCGGATTACTGTAACGAGCAGCTAAAAGCGGGTGATGAGGTTCAAGTGCGTGAACTTTCTGGAGAATTACCGGCGAGTTCAGATGGCACCAGCTTCTTTGACTATACTAGTGAGCAAGGCTACGAATTAGAAGACAGCTTCCCAGCCGATCGCGCAACTATGCGTAAACTAACAAAATTTGTTGGTGCTGGTGGCGGTTTGAATGTTAGTTTTGATAGTCTGCTTCTAGGCGAACGTATCTTTTACGATCCGGAGACAGACACGCTAACGATTAAAGGCACACCACCGAACTTACGTGACCAGCTGACTCGCAATAAGTCATAGTCCGGAGTTTGCGTATAGAAGCGGCAGCAGGAAGTTGCCGCTTATTTGTGCTTAATCTTTTAGCTACTGTCACAGCTTCAAGTTAACACGCACAAGGAATATAGATGGAACAATCAGTAGCAAAGCCCAAACGCTTTAACAAACCAGCCACCTTCTTGGTCGTGCTCTTGGCTCTGTGGCTACTTCCTTCATTGGCACTTCTTAATTTAAGCCGTTCCTACACCAATTCTCTTGCTCAAATCGAAGAACTCGGCATTCGCGTCAATGAATTGAGGCAATCGCTTTATTTCTCTGAGCCGCTTCGAGTTTCTCGTATCAATGATCTCGCACTTGATGCTCAGTTGGTTTACTCGATCCGACTGCAGATTGAATCTGATTTTCAACACGCGTTTTTTCGCCCTGACGTAAATCAACTGCTTTATGTGGCAGACCAGTTTCTCGAAAAGTTTGATGAGTTCATTCCAATTGAAAGTCAGGTCCAAGAGATTGTCGACAACATCAGACTTTTACGCGCAGACGAATCACTTTCTCCGAAGTTAAAGCCACTGCTTAATGAATTCGGTGTGGTTGTTTTTGAAGCTATGTATTCAGACAGCCAAAGCTCGTCGGCAACCTATCGAGCCTTTGATTCTATTCTTGAAAGATCTTACAAGTTAAAGACGGAGGAGCAGGACGCCATCCAACAGTTGTTGGCTGATGCTTCTGCTTTATTGGTGGATTATGCTCAACTTAACTTTCTAGTCGATAAGATTAAACAGAACTCAGTGAATAAGCAGATCATCAAATTGGAGGCTGAGTATCATGAACGTCAGTTTAACCTTTTACTTGTGATGTTAGGTTTGGGCTTAGTGGCGATGGGTGCATTGGTTGTTTGGAGTATCAACGTGAGAAAATCGGCGCAGCAACCTAAAGCGGAGCTGAGTGCTGATCCCGAACCTAGCATGGAGAAGGTGGTTCAATTTTCTGATAAAGAAGAATTGTTTCCTGAAACCAGCGTGGAACCGCCTCCCTCAGTAACTGAAAAGCTTGAAAGTGATTCTGACGCCGCGTCGAATCAGCAGACACAACCTCTACAAACAATGGACACTGCAAGCCAACCTGATTTGCAAGAGGCGGCTTTGACTGAGAGGCATGTTGCCAGTGTGACCGATTCAAAGCCCGCGATTGATATTGAAGATATGCTCGAAACACTTGATGGCGATGCGGAATCGGTAGAATTGTTGCTTGGGGTTTTTGTCCAAGACCACGCTAACGATTTTGAAAAGTTTAAAGCGCTGTTGACCAAAGATGAAACCTCAGCTGCTCGTATTGTGCACAGTCTAAAAGGTGTGGCAGGCAGTATTAAAGCATCGCGATTAGCTATTATTGCCGCAAGTATCGAGATGACGATGAAGCAATCAAGAGCCATCAGTGAACATGATCTGACTGAGCTTGAGCAGGCGATAAAAGCCTCGGTGGATTCCGCTGTCGAATATTTAGATAATCAGCGTTAACTTTTGCGGGAGTTTTGACAATACTCTGACGAAGCGCTCATACAATCCGCGCCCTTAGTCTTTGTCAGAGGTTTTTATGTTACGAGTTTTGAGTCGAAGTTGGATGGTGTTGGTGCTTAGCATTGTGCTAAGTGGTTGTTCTCTCTTAGAAGTTAAGTTAGATAGTCAGACGACGCCTCTCACTCAACAAGAGCTGAATGCTCGGCTCATGACGCGTGAATACGCTAAGTTGTTTTTTACACAAGTAGAAGACTCGGCTGATTTAATCGCGCAATCTTATCCTGCCGATGACACCTTACATCAATCTTATGTGTTGCTTTGGAAAATCCACGCTGAGCAGGGCTTACAACAAGCGGCTTACCAAACTTCTCCTATGTCTGCTCTCATCGATACTTGGGTGTTTACTGCACAAATGAATCAATTCTATGCCGAAGGTGAAGGAGCGGATCTGTTCACGACGGATCATGCGGTTAACACTGCACGTTCTCTCAACCAAGAAGCGGAAAAGCTAGCAAAGGGCGTTTTGAGCTCGAGTGATTTTATAAAGAGCAAGGCATTTGTTGCCGAATTTGTTGCGAGCAATCCCTTTAAAGATCTTACCTTCAGAAGTACGCCCGCTTATCGAGAATGGCTTGCTTACCTTGGTAAAGATGAATCACAGATCGTTCAGAGCCTAGGCACCATGCCAGAAGCCATGAGCGACGCATCAGACCGTTTAAGCTTAATGGCGGACCAAACGCCAAAACTGATGTCTTGGAAAGCAGAGTTAGTGGCGATGAACAGCTCACTGACGGGTGAAGATTTGTCTATGACACTAGAAAGCCTTCGCCAAACGTCAGCAAGCATGCAGGACTTCATTGAGAACAACCCTGAATACATGCAAACACTGGCTTCCATTATGTCGGCAGAAATGCAGCCGCTGCTTAATGATCTTAGCGACAAAACAGACCAAAAGCTGGCTATGCTGAGTGATGAGCGTGTGGCGTTAGAAAAGATGGTAACGCGTGAGAGAGAAGCTCTGGTGCAGATGATTGAGAAAGAGCGTATCGAGATTGCAGGTATCGTGACATCTGAAAGAGAACTGTTCACTCAGGATTTAGACCGTGTCTCTCAAGAGGTCGTTGTACTTGCGATTGATAAGCTGATGGAGCTAATCAAAGGTGTGATTATCTACTTCATCTTATTTATCTTAGTGGTGTTCTTTGCACCTTTAGGTATCGGTTATTGGTTGGGTAAACGAACCGCCAACAAATAAGCAAATCATCAGATAAGAAAAGAGCGCTCTAGGGCGCTCTTTTTGCATTTATATCACTAACGGTTTGTTTTACGTTCTAACGTTTTTGAACGATGGACTACTATGCTTGTTGCTTTGTCAGCTCTGCCGCTTCTTCCGTTTCAACGGCCGGAGCTGTTGGTTCACACTTATCAACGAACCAACCCATGTAAGAGGTTACGATAGTAACGATGATACAGATGAAGCTTAGCCACATGAATGGTGCGTACGACAGCGTTGCAACGCCTAAGATACTCGCCATGTAGATGCCGTTATCACTCCAAGGCACCATACCTGATGTTAACGTACCACCGAACTCAGCGTTACGAGAAAGGTTCTTACGTTTGTAACCTAGGCGGTCGTAGTTTTTGGCACAGATTTTTGGTGTCAGGATCAGTGATACGTACATTGCAGAGCCAAACACGTTACCCATGAAAGCCGTACCAATCGTGCTGGTTGCTAGCGACCCTGCGCTGTTTACGCGGCGTTCGAAGACTTTTGCGATGGTTTCTAGTACGCCTACTTTATCCAGTAAGCCACCAAAACCAAGGCCGAACACGATAACTGCAACTGAACCAAGCATTGAAGACATGCCACCGCGGTTTAGGATTGAGTCAATGAAGTCGACGCCAGATGAGATGGAGAACGGTGCCCATGCTGTGTTGAATGCTGTTAGGAAGTCGATCTCTTGAATCATAACTGCCCAGATAATACCGAGCAGAGAACCAAAGCTGATTACTGGGAATGAAGGCATACGGAAAGCCAGTAGGCCTAATACGATCAGTACCGGAACAAATGAGTATGGCGTGATGTAGAACTGAACTTCCATCGCTTTGATAACAGATTCTACTTGGCTCATGTCAACGTTACCGGCGTAGTGGAAGCCAAACGCGGTAAACATAATGCCAGTAATAACGTAGCTGATTAATGCTACAGGCAGCATGCCTTTGATATGTTCAACCACTTCAACATTTGACATAGAAGAAGCCAAAATTACTGAGTCAGAAAGTGGAGACATCTTGTCACCGAAGTAACAACCTGACAGTACTGCGCCTGCTGTAATTGGCGCTGGAACGCCTAGGCCTTGGCCAATACCCATCATCGCAATACCCGCTGTACCAGCGGCACCCCAAGAAGTACCAGTAGCCAACGCTGTTAGAGAACAGATGATCATGGTCGCCAAAAGGAAGATAGAAGGATGGATAGCTTTCAGACCATAGTAAATGATGGTCGGTACGATCCCGCCAGAGATCCAAGTACCAACAAGAGCACCAACGGCTAAAAGTATTAAAACTGCGCCTAAACCGTTAGATATTCCTTTGAGTGCTGCTTTTTCTAAGTCTTTGTATTGGTGTCCAAGACGAATACCAAGCACCATGATAATGAACCAACCAATGTACAAGGCAAGTTGGATTGGAAGGTCAAGCTTTGCTGTAAAGGAAAAAGCAAGGGATAGAAATAGTCCTAACGCGATGAATACCTGCATCAGGTTCGGTAGGCGAGTTTTACTCTGCTTCATAAAAGCCTCTTGTGATTTCGAGCATTTATAGTGCTTCATTATATTGTGGGGTACGAAATGGACACTACAGTAATTAGATTATTATATCGAAAAAATACACTTAAGTTGTGATATTTGACTGCATATCGGACCTGTTATGGTTTCATAATCTAAATTTTTGTTAAATTCATGATTGTTACATGTTGAATTATGTCGCACGTTGTTTTCGTTTTGTAAAATAAAATGCCAATTAACCATGGTTTAATAGAGGGAATTACTGTTTGTGATCGGAGTTCTGTTGTTAGGTTTAGCGTGCTAAATCGTTGAATTTTTCGGTGTTGGTCTTCCTATCAATAAGCTGGAGGCTGAATCTCTGTACTGAGATAACTTTGTGATTCATCGCGTTCACTTAAAAGAAACGAAAAAGTTACACTTTTTGACAAAAAGCACTTGAGTTCTGTTTCTGAAAAACTTATAGATGGGGGAGAGCAATTTTTTAATTTTATACATGGAGAGTGAGCGATGAGAGTAGGTCTAGTTGGTTGGCGCGGTATGGTGGGTTCTGTACTGATGCAACGTATGGTTGAAGAGAAAGACTTCGACCTGATTGAGCCTGTTTATTACAGCACATCTCAGATTGGTATTCCTGCCCCTGTTCTAGGTGGTAAAGATGCGGGTCTACTTCAAGATGCTTTTGACATTGATAGCCTAAAACAGTTAGATGCCGTAATTACCTGTCAAGGTGGTGACTACACATCAAAAGTTTACCCAGCGCTGCGTCAAGCGGGTTGGAAAGGTTACTGGATTGACGCTGCTTCTACTCTACGTATGGACGCTGATTCAATCATCACTCTTGACCCTGTTAACTTGGCTCAAATCCAACAAGGCATTCACAGCGGCACGAATACTTTTGTTGGCGGTAACTGCACAGTGAGCCTAATGCTTATGGCACTGGGCGGCCTGTATGAGAAAGGCATGGTTGAGTGGATGAGTGCCATGACTTACCAAGCGGCTTCAGGCGCTGGTGCTAAGAACATGCGTGAGCTTATCTCACAAATGGGTGTGATTAACGATAGCGTGAGTTCTGAGCTAGCGAACCCTGCAAGCTCAATTCTTGATATTGATAAGAAAGTTGCTGACACCATCCGTTCATCTTCATTCCCAACAGACCAGTTTGGTGCTCCTTTAGCGGGTTCTCTGATTCCTTGGATCGATGTGAAGCGTGAAAATGGTCAGAGCAAAGAAGAGTGGAAAGCGGGCGTTGAAGCGAACAAGATTCTTGGCCTAGATGGTCAGCCTATCCCAATCGATGGTACTTGTGTACGTATCGGCGCAATGCGTTGTCACGCTCAAGCACTTACGATCAAACTTAAGCAAGACGTCCCAATGGACGAGATCGAAGAGATCATCGCGACCCATAACGATTGGGTTAAAGTGATTCCTAACGACCGTGACATTACGGCGCAAGAACTGACTCCGGCTAAAGTAACAGGCACTATGTCTGTACCAGTAGGTCGTCTGCGTAAGATGTCTATGGGTAACGACTTCCTAAACGCATTCACGGTTGGTGACCAACTGCTTTGGGGTGCTGCAGAACCACTACGTCGTACTTTACGTATTATCCTAGCTGAAAAAGCGTAATCGAAAGCTCTTTCCATTCAAAAGTTAAGCAGGCGCCACTCTTTGTGAATGCTTAGCTTCGTGAGAGACAAAAGCCGGTGTTAATACATCGGCTTTTTTGATCGCGGAAGGTTGATTAATTTCACTCGCAACTTCACTTAACTTTTCTCGTTTGCTATGGGACAAGGAAGAGGCCCCCAATTCGTTCGTTCCTCACTCTTGAGGATGACATTTTCTTCTAACTTAAATTGCGTCATTCCCGATAGCGACGAAGGAGCGTAGTCGGGAATCTAGCTTTTGCTCAGTGAACCAACAACAAAAAGGGTGACGATAAATGTCACCCTTTCTAGTCCCTAGATATCTCGTTATCCGGCTCCCATATCGGCTCTTATAGCCTTTCGCATCTCGCTACTCGAATCCCGTATCTGCTTTTATCTCTCTTCAGTAACGACTCGTTTGTCAGGGTCGGCCAATTCACTGGCACAGTGTTTACAATAGATGGCATCAGAATCATGACCCGCGCGATTGCAGTTTGGGCATTTGACTAACTCTTTATGCGAGTTCATTTCGTTACTGAGTTCTGCGGTAATAATCCCGGTCGGCACCGCAAGGATGGAATAACCTAACAACATGGTCAAAGATGCAATAGCTTTGCCGATTGCTGTTTGTGGAACCATGTCTCCGTAACCAACGGTTGTGATCGTCACAATCGCCCAATAGATACTGTGAGGGATACTGGTGAAGCCATTCTCAGGTCCTTCAATAACAAAGATCAAAGCACCAAAGATCACAACCAAGATGCCGACTGTACTGAAGAAGATGAGAATTTTTCGTCTCGCCATTAACAGTGAGCGCAGCAATATGTTGGAATCTTGTAAATAGCGAACTAGCTTGAGAATTCGGAAGATACGCATCACACGTAGCAATCTCACGACCCCCATAAACGAAGCGCCCGGGAAGATGATTGCTAGGTAGGTTGGGAGAATCGCTAACAGGTCAACGACACCATAAAAGCTGGTGGCGTAAGATTTCGGTTTTGGAGAACAGTAGAGCCTTAGCAGATACTCGACGGTGAATAAGGCGGTAAAGCTGTATTCTATGTAACGAAGCTCTTGCGACCATTCCGTCATGACATTAGGGATAGACTCAAGAATAAGAACCAGCAACGAAGCCAAAATTGCAACGATCAGTGAAATATCAAATGCGCGTCCGGCTGGCGTGTGCGTGCCAAAGATAATGACGTATAAATGATGCTTAAGTGGCTTGCGTGACATAAGGAAAGCTTTGTCTTCTATTAAATGCGTTAACCGTCATTATACAAGCTTCATAATAACGAGGCGAGTGAAAGCCAAATCGCTTTACTCGCCTCATATGTGTTCCACATTAAATAGCCGCAGTTAAGCGACCATGTGCTGTTAGTCGCTATGCTAAACCTGGGAATAGGTTACGCAAGCCATTCGCAATGAACTCGATGCCAAGTGCACCAAGAATCAAGCCCATGATACGGGTGATAACGTTGATCCCAGTTTGACCTAAAAAGCGCACGATAACAGGCGCTGAACGGAACAAAAGCCAAGAGCAAGTTGCGAATGCAATAATACTGATACCAATACCAATGGTATCAATTGCCGCAGGGTAACGAGACCCGTAAACAATGGTCGAGCTGATAGCACCTGGACCAGCCATTAAAGGCATTGCTAAAGGCACAACACCGATTTGTTCTTTACTGATGTACTCAGACTTTTCCTGCTTATTCTGTTTATCTTCACCCAGCTTACCGCTCATCATCGAAAATGCGATGCTCAATAACAGTAAACCACCCGCTACGCGAAACGAGTCTAGTGAAATGCTAAACATATCGAGTAGCAACTGACCTGCAACTAGCGACACGATTAAAATAACAGCAACGGCAATATTAGCTTGTAAGGCAGTCCTGTTTCTCTCTTCTGGCGGCATATGAGCAGTAAGAGAAACGAAAACAGGCATGATGCCGATTGGGTTAACGGCTGCAACAAGCCCAAGGAAGAATTGCATAAAGATTGCGAGTTCTAAACCTTGCATGGGAGCGATCTCCAAGTAACGTAAAGTAATATAGTGGGTTTGATCTGACCTTTATCAGAGTGCGTAATGTAAGGGACAAATTCAATCAGAGCGAATGAAAAAAACTAACGTGAAGAGGGGGCTATTTTTTAGAAAAACTAATTGAGTGTGAGATGTGTAATACCATTGTTACAAAGTGTTTTCTCGTGTTTCGTGTTGTAACGTAATTTGAATTAAATGTTACCTCACGCACGCTTTTAATAAAAATTATGACAGTTTCTAGCTGGTTGCAACGGTATGGATATACTCTCAGTAGCACAGTTTTAGCCGTATACATGTAAGTGAGCTGACTAAAAATGAAACTTTTTTACAGTTTATGACGCTATGTAGAAAAAAGTTGTCTGTTTGCTTGTTTTTTGCGCGAACTAAAAATGTGATATTAATCTATGTAAATCATAAGTTTAAGTTCATTTATGCGATTGCCTTACTACTTTCTGGTTAATTCCTTTAGGGTAACTGATCTGGGTCAATTTTTTTCACACTGTGAAATAATATACTCAGCCCTGAAAGCAATTTACTAAGAACGCTGGTGTTTAAGGTTAACGGCAAGCAGCGAATTTAATAAAAAGTTTTTAATATTTATTATTTTAGGAGATCCACCATGCCTGTAACTAACTTAGCGGAACTTGATGCTCTAGTAGCTCGCGTTAAAGCAGCACAAGAAGAGTTTGCAACATTCTCTCAAGAGAAAGTAGACGCAATCTTCCGCGCAGCTTCTCTTGCTGCTAACCACGCTCGTATTCCACTTGCACAACAAGCAGTTGCTGAATCTGGAATGGGTATTGTTGAAGATAAGGTTATCAAGAACCACTTTGCATCTGAATTTATCTACAACAAATACAAAGACGAAAAAACATGTGGCATCTTAGAAGAAGATGACAACCTAGGCACAATGACTATCGCTGAGCCTGTAGGTATCATCTGTGGTATCGTTCCAACAACGAACCCAACTTCTACAGCAATCTTCAAATCTCTAATCTCTCTTAAAACACGTAACGGCATCATCTTCTCGCCACACCCACGTGCAAAGAACTCAACTAACGACGCAGCGAAACTCGTACTAGACGCAGCGGTTGCAGCGGGTGCTCCAAAAGACATCATCGGTTGGATCGACCAACCATCTGTAGAGCTTTCTAACGCGCTTATGAAGCACGACGGTATCGCACTTATCCTTGCTACTGGTGGTCCAGGCATGGTTAAAGCAGCATACTCTTCTGGTAAGCCTGCTATCGGTGTTGGTGCTGGTAACGTTCCTGTAGTTATCGATGAAACAGCTGACATCAAACGTGCTGTAGCATCTATCCTTATGTCTAAGACATTCGATAACGGCGTTGTATGTGCTTCTGAGCAAGCTGCAATCGTTGTTAGCGATGTATACGAAGAAGTTAAAGAGCGTTTCGCTTCTCACAAAGCTCACGTTCTGTCTAAAGCTGACGCAGATAAAGTACGTAAAGTACTTCTTATCGACGGCAACCTAAACGCTAAAATCGTAGGTCAACCTGCTCCAGCAATCGCTGAAATGGCTGGTGTTAAAGTGCCTGCTGATACAAAAGTACTTGTAGGTGAAGGTCTTGGTAAAGTTTCTTACGATGACGAATTCGCTCACGAGAAACTATCTCCAACTCTAGGTCTATTCCGCGCAGACGACTTCGAAGACGCTGTTGCTCAAGCGGTAACTATGGTTGAAATCGGTGGTATCGGTCATACATCTGGTCTTTACACTAACCAAGATACTAACGCAGAGCGCATCCGTTACTTCGGTGACAAGATGAAGACTGCTCGTATCCTAATCAACATCCCTACTACTCACGGTGGTATCGGTGACCTGTACAACTTCAACGTTGCACCTTCTCTAACTCTAGGTTGTGGTTCATGGGGTGGTAACTCTATCTCTGAGAACGTAGGTCCTAAGCACCTAATCAACAAGAAAACTGTAGCGAAGCGAGCTGAAAACATGTTGTGGCACAAACTACCTAAGTCTATCTACTTCCGTCGTGGTAGCCTTCCAATCGCAATGAGCGACCTAGAAGGCAAGAAACGCGCATTCCTAGTAACTGACCGTTTCCTATTCAACAACGGTTACGCTGATGACGTAGTTAGCCTGCTTAAAGCACAAGGCATCGAAGTTCAAACTTTCTTCGACGTAGAAGCGGATCCAACGCTATCTGTTGTTGAGAAAGGCGCTGAAGCAATGAAGAGCTTCCAACCTGACGTAATCCTTGCTCTAGGTGGCGGTTCTCCAATGGATGCTGCTAAGATCATGTGGGTTATGTACGAGCACCCAGAAACTCACTTCGAAGAACTAGCAATGCGCTTTATGGATATCCGTAAACGTATCTACAAGTTCCCTAAAATGGGTCAAAAAGCTGAGCTTGTATGTATCACTACAACTTCAGGTACTGGTTCAGAGGTTACTCCATTCGCTGTTGTTACAGACGACAAGACTGGTGCTAAGTACCCACTAGCTGACTACGAAATCACGCCAAACATGGCTATCGTTGATGCGAACCTAGTAATGAACATGCCTAAGTCTCTAACAGCGTTCGGTGGTTACGATGCAGTAACTCACGCTCTTGAAGCTTACGTATCTGTTCTAGCGAACGAATACTCAGACGGTCAAGCTCTTCAAGCACTTAAGATGCTTAAAGAATACCTACCATCAAGCTACAAAAATGGTGCGGCTGACCCAATCGCTCGTGAGAAAGTACACAACGCAGCAACTATCGCTGGTGTAGCATTTGCGAACGCATTCCTAGGTGTGTGTCACTCAATGGCTCACAAAATTGGTGCTGAGTTCCACCTACCACACGGTCTTGCTAACGCACTACTTATCTCAAACGTGGTACGTTACAACGCGAACGATAACCCAACTAAGCAGACTGCATTCTCTCAGTACGACCGTCCACAAGCACGTCGTCGTTACGCAGAAGTTGCTGACCACCTAGGCCTAAGCCAAGCTGGTGACCGTACTGCTCAGAAGATTGAACGTCTACTAACTTGGTTAGAAGAGCTTAAGAAAGACCTAGACATCCCACTATCTATCCAAGCTGCGGGTGTTAACGAGTCTGACTTCATTGCTAAGCTAGACGAGCTAGCGGTTGAAGCGTTCGATGACCAATGTACAGGTGCTAACCCACGTTACCCACTAATCACTGAGCTTAAAGAAGTACTAACAACTTCTTACTACGGCGAAGCATACGTTGAAGGTGAAACTTTCGAAGGTACTACAGTTATCCTTAAGAAAGCAGACCAAAAACCAGCTGAAGCAAAAGCGCCAAAAGCTAAGAAAGAAAAAGCTAACGCATAATAAGTAAGCATTAGTTTTGAGATAAGTTTTCGCTAGCACGATACTTATCTATCGGGAAAAGTTAAAAGCCCCAGTCGAAAGACTGGGGCTTTTTTTATGGCTGTTGATTAGTGAACTGCCCTTAGAGTTGAGACTTTATCTGAGTAGGAATGGGTGAGTCTAAACCTCTGCTGCAACAACTCGTCCACTGAAGTAATCATTAGAGATAATGTATTCAGCGGTTCGGGTGAGTTCGTCTTGCAGTTGTGCCCAGTGACAACGGTTGAACTTACCATCGGCGTTGTGAATCGCAGGAACGACACCGCCAACACGGATCTTAAATGGGGTGAGTTCTTTGGCCCAGCTGTGGGTAAAACCGGTGATCATGGAATTGGCGCTTTCTAGTCCGGATACATCGTGAAAGTCGTCGTGCGATATAACATTCACGATAACCCCTTCTTTGTTTTCTTCTCGTAGCCTCTCAGCGCTGATTTGGCCAAAAGCAAAAAGGGTCGATGCCATAGAGGAAAGATCATTAATAAAGCTGCTGACGGGCTGATCACCAATTAGGCTCGGCATCGGTGAACTTATCCAGTTATTGACCAGTACATCGGGGGTGGTGTTGAAAGTGGTTTGGATAAAATCAAACACGCTGAGAATCGACTGGCTGTCATGGCTTTCGAGTGGGTAGTGGTAAACGGAATCAGAGAACCGAGCACATTGTAAATAAGTAGCCTGAAGCGCTTCGGTATCGTTATCACAAAGGATGACGGTGGCTCCAAGGTTCACAAAGTGGTTCGCAATCG
The DNA here is from genome assembly GCF_027587015.1 of Vibrio sp. Makdt. Classification (NCBI taxonomy): domain Bacteria; kingdom Pseudomonadati; phylum Pseudomonadota; class Gammaproteobacteria; order Vibrionales; family Vibrionaceae; genus Vibrio; species Vibrio sp. Makdt. Next base: position 3,131 of record NZ_JAPPTH010000024.1, on the reverse strand, counting down.
TCCCTCCTAGTCGCGAACCGGCAGCTGTTACCAATATGATTGAGCTTTTTATTTCCATCCCAGTACCTAAACAAATCATCCATGTAGGATAAGGATGGGTTAAATTTTATACAATGGGTGTGAATTGGTTCAAACTAAGTTAGGTGAATTAATAAGTTTTTATGAACTTAGTGGCAGGTCACATTTTGTAGTAACTTCAAGCAGTAATCGACATTTGTTAATTTGAGGGTGCCTAAGGCTGGTGGTTCATATCACTCTAGTGAATCGTTCGAATGGCGTGAATTGAATAAAGCAGATAGAGATGCAGGAATAAAGTGAGACTGAAGCTATACCTGAGCCTGGATCTGATACTTACGTTGAGCGGTAGATAGCACGTTGTACAGCGTTGCTGATGGTAAGTCAGGCTGGTTTTTGTTTGCTAGCTTACGACGATCGTGACCAGATAGGTTTTGGTAAACTTCTTCAGGTAAGTCACCAGTGTCTTCTGGCATAAATGCCAGTGCTTCTGGTTTTAGGTAGTGACAGAGCTTAGCACTCACCAAGCTTGATTGGTGAAAGTGATTAGACTGTTGTGCTGATATCTCGTAAGACGATTGATTTGAACGCAGTTGCTGAGGTTCGGCGATGCCAAACTGTTTACGGAGGCGATCTTCCGTTGTCTCTGTGACTTCAATAGTATCGATAGGCGTACAGTCTCGAACATCATTAGAGAACATAGATAACAGCAACGCGAAATCCGCACGGCGACCTTGCTCAACCGCTTGGCTGATTCCGATGCCGAACTTCAGTTCGTTGATGATTCCTGCTTTATCTAAAGTATGTATTTGCATGACGCCTCTCATTTGATACATCTTTAACGGCATGAAGGCAGCAAACTTTAGCCTTTAATTACAAGCGAATAGAGATTTAATTTAGGCTAGGAAAGGGTAGTTAAAAGGGCTAGATTATTGATCGTTATGTTCGTTGTTTACTATGTAGCATATCGTAGATACAAAAAAGCTCACGCCGAGGCATGAGCTTTTAATAGTTAACTCGCTATAAATAGCGCAGCTTAAGTAATAGATTACTTAGCTAGGTTCTCTTCTACGAAAGACCAGTTTACTAGGTTCCAGAATGCAGCCATGTAGTCAGGACGAACATTGCGGAAATCGATGTAGTAAGCGTGTTCCCATAGGTCAACAGTTAGAAGTGGAGTAACACCTTCTTCTGTTAGAGGAGTCGCAGCGTTAGAAGTGTTAACGATGTCTAGAGAACCGTCAGCTTTCTTAACTAACCAAGTCCAAGAAGAACCGAAGTTGTTGATTGCTGAATCGGTGAATTTTGCTTTGAATTCTTCGAAAGAACCGAATGCAGCGTTGATAGCTTCTGCAACAGCGCCAGTTGGTTCGCCGCCTGCTTTTGGAGCAAGACAGTGCCAGTAGAACGTGTGGTTCCAGATTTGAGCAGCGTTATTGAAAACACCACCAGTAGAAGTCTTAACGATCTCTTCTAGTGTTTTGCCTTCAAACTCAGTACCTGGGATAAGACCGTTTAGCTTAACAACGTAAGTGTTGTGGTGCTTACCGTGGTGGAAATCTAGCGTTTCTGCTGAGATGTGTGGTTCTAGTGCGTCTTTCGCGTAAGGAAGAGCTGGTAGTTCAAATGCCATTGCTCAATTCTCCATTGATATGAAAGAGTTAACTCTTTCGATTGCTTCCAGTGATATTATTATTCATGGCTCGCTATGCAGCCAACCATGGTCAATTTGCTGACTTGGTTTCTAGTTTAGCAAGTTTTTACTTTATTAAAAGCATATTTCATCACTTTTATGTGAATTATTAGTCTAGCTTGTTAACCGCTTTTTTTATATGGTTTTTATTCTTTTGGTTTGGGGTAGAATAAAGGCAATAAAAGCCGTAATCCATTAACGAGGAAGCAATGGAAACTATCGATAAAATCAAACAGCAAATTGAAGAAAACACTATTCTACTGTACATGAAAGGTTCTCCTAAGCTACCTAGCTGTGGTTTCTCTTCTCAAGCGTCTCAAGCTCTAATGGCATGTGGCGAAAAATTTGCTTACGTAGATATTCTACAAAACCCTGATATCCGTGCAGAGCTACCAGCTTACGCACAATGGCCAACTTTCCCACAACTTTGGGTTGAAGGTGAGCTAATCGGTGGTTGCGACATCATTCTTGAGATGTTCCAAAAAGGCGAACTTCAGCCAATCATCAAAGAAGCGGCTGCTAAAGTTGCTGGCGATGACGCAGAGTAAGTTCTAGCCTTTATGCTGAACAGTAAACTAGGGGCCTTAATCAGGCTCCTTTTTTGTTGGAACTGAGAGAAGAATTGACTCGATAAGGAACGAACAATGGATGTAAAACTGCATTATGTACATGATCCAATGTGCAGCTGGTGTTGGGGATATAAGCCGACACTGGAGTTACTAAAACAACAATTGCCTGCGAGTATTGAGTTTAACTACGTAGTCGGTGGTTTGGCTCCGGACTCTGACGAGCCAATGTCAGAAGAGATGAAAAGTAAGCTGCAAGCTATCTGGAAGCAGATCGAAGCTAAGCTAGGTACAGAGTTCAATCATGAATTTTGGACTGAGTGTAAACCTGTTCGCAGCACTTACCCTGCGTGTCGCGCTGTTATTGCTGCGGGTTTCCAAGATCACTATGAGCAGATGCTTGAAGCGATTCAACACGCATACTACTTGCGTGCGATGCTGCCGCACAGTGAAGAGACTCATAAGCAATTGGCTGAAGAGCTAGGCATGAATGTTCAGCAATTCGAGAATGACCTTGCTGGTAAGTTACTAGAGGGTGAACTAGAAGATCAGCTGAGCTTCAAACATGCGATGGGTGTGCATTCTTACCCAACCCTAATGCTTGAAGTTGACGGTATCTTCACTGAAGTCGAGCTGGATTACCACTCATCAGAAACGACACTGAAGTCGATTCGAGAAGTTCTAATAAAGAGCGCTCCTGCCGTTTAATTGTCGATACTGAATCGTACTACTTCAAAGGCTTGCTCATAAGAGTAAGCCTTTTTTGTCATAGGTATGCGGTTCTTCTTTGTAACTTGGTGGGAGAAACGCCGGATACAAAAAAGACCGCACTAGGCGGTCTTTTTAAGTTTTGAACA
>NZ_JAPPTH010000023.1:0-80043 GCF_027587015.1 Vibrio sp. Makdt | reverse complement strand
CTTACTTTTTTGATTGTTCGAGTATTTTTTGTTCAAAACACGCCATTTTCACTAGTATTCTCCACAAATAAAGGCTTATGGTGCCTATATAAAGGAGGATTTATGAGTTCAATACGTAGTTACAAAGGTATATCACCTCAGATCGGACAAGGTGTCTATATAGATACAAGCTCAGTACTTGTTGGTGATATCAAAATTGGTGATGACTCTAGTGTATGGCCTTTAGTCGCAGCTCGAGGAGATGTGAATCATATCCATATTGGCGATAGAACTAATATCCAGGACGGTAGTGTTCTCCATGTTACCCATAAGAATGCTGAGAACCCTGAAGGTTATCCTCTATTAATCGGCAATGATGTCACTATCGGCCATAAAGTGATGCTACATGGTTGCACGATTAAAGATCGTGTACTCGTGGGTATGGGCGCTATCGTATTAGATGGTGTGGTCGTCGAACAAGACGTGATGATTGGTGCAGGAAGTTTGGTTCCACCTAACAAGGTGCTTGAAAGTGGCTATCTATATGTAGGAAGCCCGGTTAAACAAGCACGCCCACTGAATGATAAGGAACGTGCTTTTTTACAGAAATCAGCTGACAACTATGTTCAGAATAAAAACGACTACCTAGACTCTGTGCTTCCCGTTTAAAGCGCTTTAATCTGAATTCGATTAGAGGAGTCATACTCCTCTTCTTCTATTAACTCTTCCGCTAACTCTTCAATATCAAAACGAAGCTCTGCAAAGATAGCCAAAGCTTGTACGCCGCCTTCGATTTCTTTGTCTGATAATAATGACAACTCTTCAATCGACACTTCACACTCAATCAGTGCGCCTGACTGCTGAGCTTGGAAGATAATAGATTGACTCTCTTCATCCCAATCTTGGATATCTGGGAATAGGATTGATTGATTCATTTTTTCTGAATACCTTGTTATATCTCTAGGTTCTTACGTAATTCTCTTAAAATCTGTTTTGTGCCCGGGCGAAGACCACGCCACAACATGAAACTCTCAGCCGCTTGCCCTACTAACATCCCCAAGCCGTCATAAGCAGCATGAACACCATTATCAAATGCCCATTGGTTGAATACCGTATTGCCCGCTCCATAAACCATGTCGTAGACGACACTATTATCGTTGAAGATAGCTGGAGAAACTTCTGGTAGTTGACCACTTAGACCTGATGACGTGGAGTTAATAATGACATCAAAGCCTTCGTTCACATCACTTAGCCCCATCCCTTTTATGTTTCCATGCGAAGCAAACATTTCAGCTAACAATTCAGCCTTTGAACTGGTGCGGTTAGCCACCACTAATTGCTCTGGCTTTTGATCAAGCAAAGGTTGAATCACTCCTCTTGCTGCGCCACCAGCACCCAGTAAGAGGACTCGAGCTCCCTCTAATACTACTTGGTGTTGAAGTAAATCTTGAACAAGCCCCTCACCATCAGTGTTATCACCAATGATTTCTCCGTCATCTAGCTTCTTCAATGTATTAACGGCACCAGCTAGTTGAGCTCTTTCAGTCAATCGATTAGCAAACTGATAAGCATCTTCTTTAAATGGTGCTGTGACGTTACACCCTCTTCCACCTTCACTAAAAAAGGCTTTAGCTGAGGTAATGAACTGGCCATGTTCTGGCTGCAGTGCTGTATAGGTAAGCTGCTGGTTAGTTTGGCGAGCAAATAACGTGTGGATGAATGGCGATTTGCTTTGCCCAATAGGGTTACCGAAAACGGCATAACGATCTACTTGCTGTGTCATATCCTTACCTAACAGAAATAATAAAAAGGGTCATCTATATAGATGACCCTATCACTATCCCTATAAGGAAGGAAGAACTACCAAGCTCGAGGTTTTAGGTAGTCAGTATAAAGCAACGCTTCTGGAGACCCTGCTTGAGGTTCATAACGGTATTCCCAGCGAGCCAATGGCGGCATAGACATCAAGATAGACTCTGTGCGCCCGCCACTTTGTAGGCCAAACAAGGTGCCACGGTCATAGACTAGGTTGAATTCAACGTAGCGACCACGACGGTAAAGTTGGAAGTCACGCTCACGTTCACCATAAGGTGTCTCTTTACGACGCTCAACAATAGGTAGGTACGCCGCAGCATAGCCTTCACCAACAGCCTGCATGTAAGCAAAACTCTTTTCAAAGCCCCACTCATTTAAGTCATCAAAGAACAGACCACCAACACCACGCGTTTCATCGCGGTGAGGCAGATAGAAGTAATTATCGCACCACTCTTTGTGTTCTTGATACACGTTATCACCAAATGGCGCACACAGGTCTTTAGCGGTTTGATGCCAAGACTGGCAATCTTCATCGAAAGGATAGAATGGCGTTAAATCGAAACCACCACCGAACCACCAAATAGGGTCTTCGCCTTCCTTTTCGGCAATAAAGAATCGAACGTTAGCATGAGAAGTTGGGATATAAGGGTTTTTAGGGTGGATAACTAACGATACCCCCATCGCCTCAAACTTACGTCCTGCTAATTCAGGGCGATGAGCCGTTGCTGAAGCGGGCATTGCCTTACCTGCAACGTGAGAAAAGTTTACACCACCTTGTTCAAAGACCGCACCGTCAGTCATAACACGAGTACGACCACCGCCACCAAGGCGATCGCCAGGTTCGCGTTCCCATGCATCTTCTTTAAATAGTGCGCTACCATCAGCTTGTTCAAGCTGTTGGCAAATCGAATCTTGTAGGCTCAGTAAAAACTGCTTTACTGCTTCTTTATCAATTGCTGACATTTTACTTTCCTTTGCAGGGTTTAACCCTGTCTTAATATTTTCGACGTTTTTGCATCTCTGATTTCGCTTGGCTTATCACGACCACCCGTTTTCCCTTCAAGAATCGCAACCAAGTGTTGACCAAGTTGCTGTTGTACTTCTTCAGTCGTCATACAAGGCGGTTCGCCCGTCAGGTTAGCACTGGTAGAGGTTAACGGCTTACCGAATTCATTACACATTCTTTGAACCAAAGGGTGATCCGTCACTCGCACAGCGATTGAATCAAACTGACCACTCACCCAATCAGTCACTTTAGCACTGGTTGGCATAATCCAAGTGACTGGCCCTGGCCATGTTGCTTTAACCGTCGCCAATTGCTCATCGGTCAGTTGGCTTTCATCTATATAAGGAAGCAGCTGCTCGTAACTTGCCGCAATCAAGATCAAGCCCTTTTCAACTGGTCGTTGCTTTAACTCGAGTAATTTCTTTATGGCTTGTGGATTATCAGGATCACAACCAACCCCAAAAACGCCTTCGGTCGGGTAAGCAATGACTTCGCCCAGTTGTAATGCCTGCAATGTATGTTGAAAGTTATCCACGGGTTGCCTTATTAAGTCAGTTATCGAACTCGCTAAGTGTACAAATTATCACTCACTGTTACTAAAGCTATTTGTTTATAAAATGTATCAATTGGCAATTTAGACTGACGCAAACGTTTTCCTTGAGCAATTTTACCCGTATAATGCGCGCAAAATATCTAATCACTAATTAAATCGTACCTGAAGGAGTTTGAGATGACTGTCGGTATTATCATGGGTTCTAAATCTGATTGGCCAACAATGAAGCTAGCTGCGGACATGTTGGATCAGTTTGGCGTGGCGTACGAAACAAAAGTGGTTTCAGCTCACCGCACACCTCAATTGCTTGCAGACTACGCAACCAGTGCGAAAGAGCGCGGTATTAAAGTCATTATTGCTGGTGCTGGCGGTGCTGCACACCTACCAGGCATGGCGGCTGCTTTCACAAGCGTACCTGTTCTTGGTGTTCCGGTTCAGTCTAAAGCGCTGAAAGGTATGGACTCTCTGCTTTCTATCGTGCAAATGCCAAAAGGCATCGCGGTGGGTACTCTAGCTATCGGTGAAGCGGGAGCAGCGAACGCTGGCATCCTAGCTGCTCAAATCATTGGTACACACAATGAAGAAGTACTGGCGAAAGTAGAAGCGTTCCGCTCTGAGCAAACAGAAACGGTACTTGCTAATCCAAACCCTGCAGAGGACTAATTCCCATGCATGTTCTTGTGTTAGGCGCGGGCCAACTTGCTCGCATGATGTCCCTAGCTGGGGCACCGCTGAATATTGAAATTTCTGCTTTTGATGTTGGCAGCAAAAATATTGTTCACCCATTAACGCAAGCGATTCTAGGCAACGGCTTAGAAAATGCGATTGAGCGCGCGGACGTGATTACTGCTGAATTCGAACACATCCCTCATGATGTGCTTGAAGTATGTGAGCGCAGCGGTAAGTTCTTACCGACTACCGAAGCAATCAAAGCTGGCGGTGACCGTCGCCTCGAAAAAGCGCTATTAGACGAAGCGAACGTGAAGAACGCTAAGTACTATGTGATTAACTCTCGCGAAGACTTTGACGCTGCAATTGCTCATGTTGGCCTACCGATGGTGTTGAAGAGCACACTTGGCGGCTACGATGGCAAAGGCCAGTGGCGCTTAAAAACATTAGACAAGGTTGAAGTAACTTGGACAGAAATGGCCAAGTGCATTGCTGCAACCGACAATCAAGCAATCGTGGCAGAAGAGTTTGTTCCATTCGACCGTGAAGTATCACTGGTTGGTGCTCGTGGAACTAATGGAGAGGTTCAAGTTTACCCATTGGCAGAAAACGTTCACACCGATGGCGTATTAAGCCTATCGACCGCAATTGATGATATTGAGCTGCAAGAACAAGCGAAAGCCATGTTTACCGCGGTTGCTGAGCGCTTAGATTACGTTGGCGTGCTAGCACTTGAGTTCTTTGACGTTCAAGGTTCACTGCTGGTTAACGAGATTGCACCACGAGTTCATAACTCAGGCCACTGGACACAGCAAGGTGCTGAGACTTGTCAGTTTGAGAATCACCTTCGTGCAGTCTGTGGAATGCCACTAGGTAGCACCAAGCTGATTCGTCCAACCGCAATGATCAACATCCTTGGTGAAGATACTCTACCTGACGCTATTTGGGCTCAAGGCGGTTGTCATGTGCATTGGTATGGTAAAGAGAAACGAGCAGGCCGTAAGATGGGTCACATTAACGTGAGCGCAGACTACAACGCCGAACTGCAAAGAACATTATGTTCTCTGGCTGATATTCTCGACAAAAAAGCTTATCCAGCTATTCATGAATTTGCTGATCAGATGAAATAAGCCAACATGGCTTTGTTAGTTTAGATACAAAAAATGGCGCTCAGTGAGCGCCATTTTTATTTCTATAACCTGAGGCTATTCAGATTGAATGTGGTGACACTTGCGGTCGGCACATTGCTTTTTCATCCCGTGAGCTGTTTTCTTCTCAAGCAACAGCGGGAACTGACACACTTCACAACGACCGATAATAGGCGGCTGATTTACTGCAAACTTACACTTAGGGTAGTTATCACACGCGTAGAAGGTTTTACCGTAGCGAGATTTACGCTCGACCAAATGGCCTTTGCCACATTCAGGACAGCCAACCAACGGCTGCTCTTCAGGTTGTTCTTTGGGCTGGTCTAAAGATTCGATGTGATTACACGCAGGGTAGCTGCTACAACCAATAAACATGCCATAGCGACCTTGCCTCAACACCAGCTCGTTTTGGCATTTAGGGCACGGTACACCCAACTCTTTGACTACATGGCCATCGTTTTGGTGCAAAGGCTTGATGTAGTCGCAAGTCGGATACTGCTTACAGCCTAAAAACGGGCCGTGCTTACCATGGCGAAGCTGAAGCTCTCCGCCACACTGTGGACACGGTTCATGCTCTAGTGCATGTTCATGTGCTGAAAAAAGCTGATTATCAATCTTACTACTCATGATAAGCCTGTATTAATGCAAGATACCTTGCTCTTTGGTGTACAACAGCTCTTCCATTTGCGTGTAAGCACTTTCATTACCCGGTACGTTAAACAGCACCATTAAGATAATCCACTTCAGATCATCCAACTCAAATTCATTGGTTTCTAAACCCATCACACGATCAATCACCATTTCACGAATCTCTGTCGTGAGGACGTTGATCTGCTCAAGGAACAACAAGAAACCACGACACTCCATATTAATACGTGATATCTCTTTACTTGTGTAAACACGCATCGAGGTATTAGAGCACATAGTAATCGCCGCTTGGTTATCGGTATCTTGCAGTGCAGCAAGGTCTTCTAACCAATGGAGAGCCTTATAAATATCATCTTGGTGAAACCCCGCTCGAAGAAGTTCATCTTCAAGTTCGTCTTGATCCACCTGCAATTCAGAATCGCTATGGATGTAGGTTTCAAACAAGTACATCAGTATGTCCATCATCATAGCTAGCCTCTCCCCTTTCGAATATAGCCACCGGAAACTGCAACAACATGCCCTGAGAGCTCAAGCTCTAAAAGCTGCATCATGACTTCATGCACAGGTATATGGGTTCTCTGTGCCAAAATATCAACGGGTGTCGCCTCTAATCCTACGTTAGCTAACAGATGTGGAAATGGCAATTGTTCATTTTCTTCCAAGCTTGGCGCAGGTTCGAATAAATTAGGCTGTTGATCTATAGACCAGTCTAACAGACTCTTTATTTCAACCAATACATCTTGAGCACTCTGTACCAAGCAAGCGCCGGTTTTGATTAAGCTATTGCCTCCACGGCTCGTCGGGCTATGAATAGAACCTGGAAGCGCAAATACTTCACGTCCTTGCTCCAAAGCATAGCGAGCGGTAATTAGTGAGCCACTTTTCTCTGCAGCCTCGATAACCAAGGTTCCTAACGATAAGCCACTAATAATACGATTGCGACGCGGGAAATGTTCAGGTCGCGGTTTGGCACTTGGACGAAACTCTGAAATTAGCGCCCCACTTTCACATATCCTAGCCGCGAGGTTTCTGTGTCTTGCAGGATAAATAGAATCCAAGCCTGAACCCAACACAGCAAAGGTTTCGCCTCCTTTATCTAGTGCGCCATCATGCGCATAACCATCAATACCCAACGCTAAGCCGCTGGTGACAATCAAACCATTTTGTACAAACTCTTTAGCGAATGATTTCGCCGTCTGTAGCCCTTCGATACTGGCATTACGGCTGCCGACCATAGCGATTTGAGGTTCTATCAGCTTTTCAACATTACCTTTAACGAAAAGCACAGTAGGCGCCGAGGCAATCTCACTCAGCAATTTAGGATAGTGTAGGCAACTCGGAGTAAGGATGTGATGGTTGGGTTGTTTAGCTTGCCAAGCGAGACAAGCCTCTACCTCTCTTGGGGCTTGTTCTCGTAGATAGGAGATTTGTTTGGTTGATAAACCTAGTGCTTGTAGCTGTTGCCCTGAGTAACCAACAATGTTTAAAGGAGAATCAACACTCAGTAGGCGAGCAAGACGCTTCCCACCCAGTTGCGGAATAAAGCTTAACGTTAACCAAGCGATCAGTTGCTGTTCATTCACTCGCTTCCCTCTTCCGTCACTGCAAGGTCCAAAGGCGATACCGCCACAATGTCGTTACTCACTGGCTTTGAACTTTGAGTGATCAAGGCGAGGCTGAAATACTCATAAGGACGAATGACCATCAAGCTACCGAGCGGGGTACTTGGTAGCTGCACTTTATTACTCGCTGCAGACTCTTTGTAACTGTATTCACCTTGTTTGCCGAACACAACTGCACCACTTTCACTTAGGGTAAACATGGAGCCTTGACGAAGGTTATCCTGCGATCCTTTATTGATTACCACCACCTGATTTTTAGCGCTGTACTGATTACCCTCGAGAGAACCTAAAACATTGGCGAACTGACCCGCCGCACTAGGGGTGGGATAAAACGTAGTAGAAAGATTCACTTGATCGACGCCCAGTTCGGGGAGTACTAGGTCATTAAGTAGAACTTCTTGCAGCTGAGTGTCTATCTGTAAGCTACTGAACTCATCGTCCACTTCTTTTAAGCGCGCAGTGGCAACCAAGCGCAAAGAAGTGATACTCGCTTGAGGCTGCTGCCTTTGATAAGTTTCAACGGCGCGGTAGATACCCCACTTAGGATGCTGCTGGTTTCCAGATATGAATAATCGGTCTTCCCCAGACAAGAAGCGTTTTCCATCGCTTGTTCCCAACACTCGTTGCGCCGAGTCAATATCTTGCTGCTCAACCAAGCGATCAGACTGCAAATAAGGTAAAACCAACCCCTCGTTGACGGTAGGTACTGCTTTCTTCTCCGAGACACGAATCTTAGGGCTGAGTTTGATAACAGGCTTGAGGCTCAAGACAGGTTCACCATTAATCCAAACCAACGACAGTTTGTCTCCGGGATAAATAAGGTGAGGATTTTCTATCTCTGGATTCACCTGCCATAACCTTGGCCACAACCAAGGGCTATCGAGATACATCGCAGAGATATCCCACAAGGTGTCGCCCTTAACCACCACATAAGCCTCTGGCGCACCTCGCTTAATGGTTAAAGGTTGTTCACTATTCTCTGCCACCACGGCAAAAGAAATTGAGAAAAAAACAAGCGATAAAGTGGAGTAAATATGACGCATGACCTAGCTTCCTTGGTCTGTCTATATGACATCGGATTGGAGAATTACCATCAGGATGCTGTCATTTGACCTCTAAAATGTCTAGAATTGAGCCAACAAGGTTAAAGCTGTTTCGGCACAGTTCAATATTTCGAGTGTATATGTCTGTATTACAAGTATTAACATTACCAGATGATCGTCTACGTACCGTGGCGAAACCGGTAAAAGAAGTTACCCCAGAGATTCAAAAGTTCGTTGATGACATGATTGAAACCATGTACGACGAAGAAGGTATCGGCCTTGCGGCAACGCAGGTAGATTTCCACCAGCGTATCGTAGTAATTGATATTTCAGAAACGCGTGATGAACCAATGGTTCTTATCAACCCTGAAATTATCGAGAAGCGCGGCGAAGATGGTATCGAAGAAGGTTGTCTATCTGTACCTGGCGCTCGAGCTCTAGTACCTCGCGCTGCAGAAGTAACGGTTAAAGCACTAGACCGTGACGGCAACGAATTCACCTTCGACGCTGATGACCTTCTGGCTATCTGTGTTCAGCACGAGCTTGATCACCTAGAAGGCAAGTTATTTGTTGATTACCTATCGCCACTTAAGCGTAAACGTATTCAAGATAAGCTAGCGAAAATCAAACGCTTCAATGAGAAGCAAGGCAATTAATCGCAGCTATTACTAAATTAAGAAGGAAGCCTACCTTGAGTCAGTCTTTAAGAATTGTCTTCGCAGGTACTCCGGATTTCGCCGCCCGTCACTTGGCGGCGTTGTTGTCTTCGGAGCATGAAGTTATTGCTGTTTATACACAGCCAGATCGTCCAGCAGGCCGCGGTAAGAAACTGACTGCGAGCCCAGTAAAAAACATCGCACTTGAAAACAATATTCCGGTTTACCAACCAGAAAACTTTAAGTCAGATGAAGCTAAGCAAGAGCTAGCGGATTTGAATGCGGACATCATGGTTGTTGTAGCATACGGCTTATTGCTCCCACAAGTGGTTCTAGATACACCTCGCTTAGGTTGTATCAATGTGCATGGCTCTATCCTACCGCGCTGGCGTGGTGCTGCTCCAATTCAACGCTCTATCTGGGCGGGTGATAAAGAGACAGGCGTAACGATCATGCAGATGGATATCGGCCTAGATACTGGTGACATGCTAAGCATCGCAACGCTACCAATTGAAGCGACAGATACCAGCGCATCGATGTACGAGAAGTTAGCAGGCCTTGGCCCTGACGCGCTTGTTGAGTGTTTAGCTGACATCGCTTCAGGCAAAGCAGTCGCTGAAAAGCAAGACGATGCGCTTGCGAACTACGCGAAGAAGCTAAGCAAAGAAGAAGCGCGTATCAACTGGAGTGATGACGCAGCTCATATTGAGCGCTGCGTTCGTGCTTTTAACCCATGGCCAATGAGCCACTTTGAAGCTGCGGGAAACAGCATCAAGGTATGGCAAAGCCGTGTAGCAGAGCAAACCTCTGATAAGGCTGCAGGTACTATTCTGCAAGCTGATAAAACTGGTATCTATGTAGCAACGGGGCAAGGTGTACTTGTTCTTGAGCAGCTACAAGTTCCAGGAAAAAAAGCCATGTCAGTTCAGGATATCTTGAACTCCCGTGCAAGCTGGTTTGAAGTTGGAACTCAACTTTCTTAACCGCTTTAAAGCTGCCATAACGCAGTTTAGAAAACCTTTACGAGGGCAGAGATGCCCTCATGTATTCAAATAAATATTCGGTACCCCTCATGAATGTTCGCGCTGCTGCTGCAAATGTCCTATTTCAAGTTGTCGATAAAGGCCACTCTCTTTCACACGCTCTCCCTGCGGCTCAAAAAACGATCCGCCCGCGAGACCATGCTCTACTGCAAGAGATTTGCTACGGCGCACTTCGTTACCTGCCTCGTCTAGAGTCAATCGCTAACGAACTGATGGAAAACCCGCTGAAAGGTAAAAAGCGCGTATTCCACCATCTAATTTTGGTGGGCATTTACCAGCTGAGCTTCATGCGCATCCCTTCGCATGCTGCTGTTGCGGAAACGGTTGAGGGCACCAAAACACTGCGCGGTCCAAGCCTAAGTGGTTTGATCAATGCAGTATTACGTAGCTACCTACGTGACCAAGAAGAGCTGGATGAAAAAGCCGTTAGCCACAACGCAGGCAAATACGGCCACCCAAGCTGGATTCTAAAAATGCTTCAAGAGAGCTACCCAGATCAATGGGAGCAACTGATTGAGGCCAACAACAGCAAGGCACCAATGTGGCTGCGCGTAAACCGCCAACACCACACTCGTGACGAGTATGTTGAACTGCTTAAAAACGAAAACATTGAATACACCCTGCACTCAGAAGCAGCGGATGCAATAAAATTGGCTTCACCTTGTGATGTAACTTTATTGCCGGGCTTCGACAAAGGTTGGGTTTCAGTACAGGACGCAGCGGCTCAGCTTTCTGTAGATTATCTAACACCAAAAGATGGTGAGCTAATCCTAGACTGTTGTGCAGCCCCTGGCGGTAAAACCGCACACATCCTTGAGCACACCAACGACACTGAAGTGGTTGCGATTGACTGTGATATTAAACGCCTAGACCGTGTTTACGATAACCTTGAACGTCTACAACTGCGTGCCGACGTAATTTGTGGCGATGCTCGCTACCCTGAAGAGTGGTGGATGGGCGACAAATTTGACCGTATCCTGCTTGATGCTCCTTGTTCTGCGACTGGCGTAATCCGTCGTCACCCAGACATCAAATGGCTACGTCGAGCATCTGATATTGAAGCGCTTGCCGAACTGCAAAGTGAGATCATGGATGCAATGTGGCGCCAGCTGAAAGAAGGCGGCACCATGGTTTACGCGACATGCTCTATCACACCGCAAGAGAACGTTCTGCAGGTGAAAGCATTCCTAGAGCGCACTGAGAACGCAACGCTAGTTGGGTCTGATATCGAAAATCCGGGTCGTCAAATACTGCCTGGTGAAGAAGATATGGATGGCTTCTACTACGCAGTTCTAGTAAAACAGGCATAACAATTAACAGCGGCTAAGAATTTTATTTCTTAGCCGCTGTTTCTTTCTAGTGCATTATCAAAGCAAAATGAGAACACTAGAATTACAACGGCAAAAATAAGAGAAAGGCTATGAAGATCATTATCCTAGGTGCTGGACAAGTAGGCGGTACCCTTGCTGAAAACCTAGTGGGTGAAAACAATGACATCACGATCGTCGACCGTAATGCCGACCGACTGCGTGAACTTCAAGATAAATATGACCTTAGGGTTGTAAACGGCTATGCCAGCCACCCAAACACATTACGTGAAGCGGGTGCGCAAGATGCCGACATGTTGGTTGCAGTAACCAACATGGATGAAACCAACATGGCCGCGTGTCAGGTTGCCTTCTCTCTTTTTAATACGCCAAACCGAATTGCACGTATTCGTTCTCCAGAATATCTAGAAGAGAAAGAAGCGCTGTTCAAATCAGGTGCAATCCCTGTCGATCACCTGATCGCACCAGAAGAACTGGTGACCAGTTACATTGAACGCTTGATCCAATACCCAGGCGCACTACAAGTGGTGAGCTTCGCAGAACAGAAAGTCAGCCTAGTGGCGGTAAAAGCTTACTACGGTGGCCCACTGGTTGGTAATGCCCTATCTGCTTTACGTGAGCACATGCCACACATCGATACACGTGTGGCGGCTATCTTCCGTCAAGGTCGCCCTATTCGCCCACAAGGCACCACCATCATTGAAGCCGATGATGAAGTGTTCTTTGTCGCGGCAAGTAACCATATCCGCTCAGTAATGAGTGAGCTACAGCGCCTAGAAAAACCGTACCGCCGCATCATGATTGTTGGTGGTGGTAACATCGGTGCAAGCCTAGCGAAACGCCTTGAGCAGAGCTACAGCATCAAGCTTATCGAGCGTAGCTACACACGTGCAGAGAAGCTATCTGAAGAATTAGAAAACACCATCGTATTCTGTGGTGATGCAGCAGACCAAGAGCTACTCACCGAAGAGAACATCGATCAGGTTGATGTATTCATTGCCCTAACCAATGAAGATGAAACCAACATCATGTCGGCAATGCTGGCTAAGCGCATGGGTGCCAAGAAAGTAATGGTACTGATTCAGCGCGGTGCTTACGTCGACCTTGTACAAGGTGGTGTGATTGACATTGCAATCTCCCCACAACAAGCGACCATTTCTGCGCTACTTACTCACGTTCGTCGTGCTGATATTGTTAACGTATCTTCTCTACGTCGCGGTGCTGCTGAGGCTATCGAAGCGATTGCCCACGGTGACGAAACCACATCTAAAGTCGTTGGTCGAGCGATTGGCGATATCAAACTACCACCGGGTACGACCATTGGTGCCATTGTTCGCGGAGAAGAGGTGCTTATCGCACATGATAGAACCGTGATCGAGCAAGATGACCACGTAGTAATGTTCCTAGTAGACAAGAAATACGTGCCTGATGTTGAGTCTCTTTTCCAACCGAGTCCGTTCTTCTTGTAGCCTTTTTTCATAAGTCTTCACGTAGAACGCGCTCAGGCATTAAGCTATGGTCAATTTTCGTCCTATATTATTAGTGATAGGGTTAGTGTTATCAAAACTGGCCCTTTTCATGTACATCCCAACACTAGTAGCCTTCTTTACCGGTACCGGTGGTTTTCTCGAATTCGGTCAATCCGTAGTGATCACGCACATCGTAGCGTTCACCTGCTTGAGCTTGGGCCGTTCAGCTAAGTTCCGACTCGGGGTGCGGGATATGTTCCTGATCACCTCTCTGGTATGGACAATAGCCAGTGCCTTCGCCGCGCTGCCGTTCGTATTCATCAACCACATCAGCTTTACTGACGCTTACTTTGAAACTATGTCGGGGATTACCACAACAGGTTCAACGGTATTGAGTGGCTTAGACGGCATGGCACCAAGCATCCTACTGTGGCGCTCGATATTGCAATGGCTTGGTGGCATTGGTTTCATCGTAATGGCGGTTGCGGTACTGCCGATGCTTAACGTCGGTGGTATGCGCCTATTCCAAACTGAATCTTCCGATTGGTCCGATAAAAGCAGCCCGAGAGCAAAAACCGTCGCCAAGAACATCGTAGCGGTTTATCTGGTATTAACTGGCTTGTGCTTAGTGAGCTACCTGTTTGCAGGCATGAGCGTGTTTGACGCCATCAACCACTCGTTTACCACTCTATCAACTGGCGGTTACTCGACCTCTGATGGCTCGATGAACCACTTCTCAAATAGCGCTCACTGGGTGGGCACAGTGTTCATGTTCCTTGGTGGCTTACCATTCCTGCTATTCGTTAGCGCATTACGCGGTAGAAAACTGTCTATCCTCTACAAAGATGCTCAGGTGAAAGGCTTCACCTACCTGTTTTTGTTCACCAGTGCGGTCATTTCAGCATGGTTAGTGGTGAGAGATGGCTACACCGTTTTGGATGCACTGCGTGTCTCGATGTTCAACATCGTATCCGTGGTCACCACTACCGGCTTTGGTTTAGAAGACTTCACAGCATGGGGCGCATTACCAACCACCTTGTTTGCCTTCTTGATGATGGCGGGTGCATGTTCAGGCTCAACCTCGGGTGGTATCAAGATATTCCGCTTCCAAATAGCGATGACGATGCTTCATAAACAGATGATGAAACTGATTCACCCTTCAGGTGTGTTTGTTCAACGCTACAACCAGCGTCCTGTGAGCGACGACATCGTGCGATCGTTGGTGGCATTTGGCTTGATGTTCTTTATTACGATTATTTTAATTGCTGGCGGATTAAGTGCGATGGGGTTAGACCCAATCACCAGTATCTCAGGTGCCATTACAGCGGTGGCTAACGTTGGCCCGGGTATGGGTAGCGTAATCGGTCCAACAGGTAACTTTGCTCCGCTGCCAGACGCCGCTAAGTGGTTATTAAGCTTTGGTATGTTGATGGGTAGGCTGGAGATACTGACGCTGATCGTTCTATTCTTCCCAGCCTTCTGGCGACGCTAGTTGCACGAATATTTAAGGAAACAGAGATGAAATCATACCTATTTATCGCAAGCGCACTGCTGAGCAGTTCAGCTTTCGCCGATCAGATGCTCACTCTACAAGATGGCAAGCAGATACTGCTGAAAGATGACTTTACTTGGCAGTACGTGGCACACAAGCAGCAAACAAAAGAAGCAGTAACGTCAGAGAGCACGGTACCTGTTGCTGCCGCGCCTGTTGTCGCCGTTCCGGTTACAACCAATGTACAAGGCACGACGATTGTTGTTGATAGTAAGAAGCCAAGCCTACAGTTGTCACAATCAGGGGTTGATGTGGTACTCGGTGCTAGCCACTATGAAGATGGTGAACTAATTATCCCAACCGCGATTACCAACCAAAGCACACAAGCCGTGATCTTAGTGTCGGTAAAACTCGATCTGTATTCAGCGAGCGGTGAATTATTAGAAGAGAAAACGGTCGCCGTTTGGAAATCAATTAAGCGTATGGCAGATACCTACCTTCGACCAAAAACAGATGCCGAAGGTACTTCTATCAAGCTAGCTGTTGAACAGCACCCTGAGTACCAAATTAAAGCTGAAATCATTGAAGTGCTGACTCGTTAAACCGGTGTCACGTACAGATAGATAGCGAAGAAGTGGCAAGCGCAGCCCGCCAACACAAACAAGTGCCAGATGGCATGGTTGTAAGGGATGCGTTTTGCCACATAGAAAATCACACCCAATGAGTAAATCACACCACCAAGTGCTAATAGCACCAAACCGCCCATCTCGATATTCATCGCCAATTGATACACCACGATCAATGACAACCAACCCATTGCTAAGTAAGTCACTAATGACAAGCGCTTAAATCGATAGACAAAGGCTATCTTCATAATAATGCCGACCAGTGCAATCCCCCAAATCACCGCCATCAAACCCATCGCTAATGGCGTTCTTAAGCTAACCAATAGGAATGGTGTGTAACTGCCTGCGATAAGCAAGTATATCGCGCAGTGATCGAGAGTTTTCAGCAGTCGTTTGGTTTTCTCTGTGGTGATAGAGTGGTAAAGCGTAGAAGCTAGAAATAGCAGGATAATACTGCTGCCATAAACCGCCATACTGGTAATCGTCAGCATGTCGGCTTGATGGTCAAACGCACGGCTCAGTAGCAGGATTAAACCAACTACGCCAAGCACAACACCCAAGCCATGGGTTATCGCATTGGCGCGTTCTTCAATGTCACTGTATTCGCTCGCCGATGATGCAGACATAATTATCCTACTAGAGTAAATGTTCGATAACGCTAGTATTACACATTAAGCGTACACGTGTAAGCTTAAATTTTCATGACATGTAAAGCTCTGAGAGATCGAAGACAGTGATCCCTTAGACATCATTTATTCAGAAGAATATTAAGACGCGTTTTCTAGGTACTCAATGACCATCTTACCCGCCTCTTCTGGGGAGGTATCCAATGGCACACTCAGCTGTCGATGTAATTGACCAATACCCAACAAGCTTGCCAACATACCTTTTGCGCCGTCACGATTACGGTCTATTTCAAACCATAGCTTAAGTTCTTTCTCATCACGATGAGCAACCACTTCTAGCTCGCGCCAACGACCATGATAAGGCCCAGTAGTCGGAACAAACTCAAACTCTTGGACAAATGGCAGCTCAAAACCATCAACCGCTTCACACTCTACCTGGCGAATGCGTAGCCCTTGGGCTTCTAGCTCATTGAAAATGCCATCAAGGAGTGCATCTGGGCGAACCGTTAAGATATCTTTATCCGACGGGTCGATCGCCATCGCAATGTCTAATCCAGTTTCCAGCCATACCTTGGAATCGCCAATCGTCACCGGTGTGTTCAACGGAACATCAAACTCACACTCAAAGTCGCGAGTTTCACCCGGCTGAATCACAAACGCGTATGGCAGGCTCCATTTCGCTAGTGAGTATGTCTGATGCATGCGGCGTGTTTGGCCGCCCTCTTGCCTTTGCGAGTTCATGGTGACTTCTTTGACATAACGACAGCACAGATTAAGATCGATATTGTCGATCTCCTGCGGCTGAGCGCCACCATACACATGCACAATAATGCTCGCCTTTTGCCCTGGATACAGCACTTCCTGTTGCAATACAGAATCGACCTTAGCCGACCCAATACCAAAACTTGCTAACGTTTTCTTTAAGAACGACATATGCACCTCCTTTAAAGCATCATCTTAAGCCTGAAAGAGGTTCAAACTCAAATATACTGCTCACACTATTTTAGCTCTAATATCGTCTATTTATCACTCAAGCGTCGATCGATAACTGAGATAGTGATAATCTAATACCCGATATGCATGCATATCATTATCCTGATTTATTATTCGGATTGGCGGAAGCCAGACGAGTGACTTTTCAAGCAATTGAAGCGGATCTCATAGTGAATCAGGCCATTAGATTGGCAATGGATATGCCTGACCGTTAGGTAAATTAATGCGCCCAACAGCTGTCAGGTTCTCGCACACCAACCGTAGTGCGATGCGTCGTCGTAGTGGCTTTGTTGCTGCTCCAACGGCAAAGAAATTGGCTCCTACAATGACTTTAGTTGAGAAGACTGCTTTATTAGCACCGACTACAACAAAAGTAATTAAAGCCGCTTAACAAAAAGCGCAGTTTTTACTGCGCTTTTTTCTTGCCTGGTATTCTCTTGAAATGCGTTTACACATTGGTATTCCTTAACCGATTTGATACCTTAGCCACAAATCATTATAAAATTTGTGGAGAATAAAGTATGAAGTGTCACCGCATAGAAGAACTGCTTGAACTGATGGAGCCTGAGTGGCAGAAAGATCAGGAGCTTAACTTATTAGAGTTCATCATTAAGCTGTCAAAAGAGGCAGGCTACGAGGGCAAGCTTGAAGACCTGACTGACGATGTGCTTATCTACCATCTAAAAATGCGCAACAGCGAGAAAGATGAAATGATTCCAGGTCTGAAAAAGGACCAAGAGAATGATTTCAAAACCGCAATCCTAAAAGCGCGCGGCCTACTTTAATCACTTCAATGTGTTAAAGCATCATTGCCTTATAGATAAATAGCTCAATTCTAAAAAGCGACCTCTGGGTCGCTTTTTTGTTTCTGTTCGCTATTTTTTCGTCACAACTGTTATGACTTTTGTTGTTAAAGGTTGATAGCGTTAAAGAAATGAGAACAAGATTGTCGCTATAATCGCCACCCATAAGGATCTTCTAAAATAATAAGAGTGAGTGCTCTTTCAGCCTAGGCACCAAACTTAAAGCTTAGATCCTCTAACATCATATTTTTAAAGCAATGTCGTCAATACTCTCGAAGAAGGGTATAGCCACCAAAAGGATAATCCATGAGTCAGGATAAAATCGATATCAAAGATGTGACTCCTAAAACCTTTAATCCTAAGACACATAAAGGTAATGGAGATCGATTTAACCCAAGTAACCGAATCTATGTTCGAGAAAGCAAAGGTAAATTCCAACAATTACGCCGCTACGGTGGTTGGTTCTTACTTTTACTTTTTGCGCTGATCCCATGGATTCCATTTGGTGAGCGACAAGCAATCTTGCTCGATATTGGTAGCCAACAGTTCAACTTCTTTGGCACCACTCTATACCCGCAAGATCTAACCCTACTTGCGATCTTATTCATGATTGCCGCCTTTGGCCTGTTCTTTATCACCACCTTTTTGGGCCGCGTGTGGTGTGGCTACCTGTGCCCACAAACCGTGTGGACCTTCATGTACATCTGGTTTGAAGAGAAACTAGAAGGGGCGGCTAACAAACGAAGAAAACAAGATTCCGGCAAACTGACCACCAATCTAATGGTCAGAAAAACCCTCAAACACATTGCGTGGTGGGCGATTGCGATTGCGACCGGTTTAACCTTTGTTGGCTACTTCATCCCAATCAAAGAGCTGGTGGTTGGCTTCTTTACCTTTAATTCATCGTTCTGGCCTGTGTTCTGGGTGCTGTTCTTTGCAGGCTGTACCTATGCAAACGCTGGTTGGATGCGTTCGATTGTGTGTCTGCACATGTGTCCTTATGCTCGCTTCCAATCTGCGATGTTTGATAAAGACACCTTTATCGTAGGCTACGATAACAAGCGTGGTGAGAACCGTGGCCCTCGTTCTCGCAAGGCGGATCCAAAAGCGCTTGGTCTTGGCGACTGTATTGACTGTAACCTGTGTGTGCAAGTGTGTCCGACAGGCATTGATATCCGTGACGGCCTGCAATACGAATGTATTAACTGTGGTGCGTGTATTGATGCCTGTGACAAGACCATGGAGCGCATGGGCTATGAGAAAGGTCTGATTAACTACACCACGGAGCACAGGCTTGAAGGTCACTCAACTAAGGTGATGCGTCCTAAATTATTGGGCTACGGTGCAATACTTGTTCTGATGCTTGGCTTGTTCTTCGTACAAATCGCCAGTGTCGATCCTGCAGGCTTGAGCGTTCTGCGTGATAGAAACCAACTGTTCAGAGTCAATACTCAGGGGCTAGTTGAAAATACCTATACCCTCAAAGTCATCAACAAGACTCAACAAGAACAAGAGTACAAACTTGATGTCAGTGGGTTACCAGGTTCAATTTGGTACGGCAAACAGACAGTAACCGTTGCTCCAGGCGAGGTTTTGAACCTACCTATCAGTTTAGGTGCCGATCCTGAAAAACTGAGCTCACCAGTTTCGACAATTCAGTTTATACTCTCGGATAATGAAGAGTTTACGATGGAAGTAGAAAGCCGCTTTATCAAGAAACTCTGATACTAATCACACACGATTGGTACAACACCTAATAAATGGAAAAAGGCTCAGTAATGAGCCTTTTTTATTATATGACGATGCAAGCCTTTAACTTTGATAACCTGACCCCCGACTTCATGTGGTACGCACTGGAAAGCATTGGGGTTCGTGCTGAATCTGGGCTTCTTGCTCTTAACAGCTACGAAAACCGGGTATATCAATTTACCGATGAAGACCGTAAACGCTACGTCGTTAAGTTTTATCGTCCTCAGCGCTGGAACAAAGCGCAAATCCAAGAAGAACATGACTTCGCATTAGAATTGATTGACCAAGAAATTCCCGTTGCTCCACCAATGCGGATTAACGGCGCTACCCTACATGAATACCAAGGCTATCTATTCGCGCTATTTGAGAGCGTTGGTGGCAGACAGTATGAAGTAGATAACCTAGTTCAATTAGAAGGCGTTGGCCGCTTCCTTGGCAGAATTCATAAGGCGAGTGCAGCGAAAACCTTTCAGCATCGTCCTACGATCAGTCTAGATGAATACCTGCATCAACCACGTAAGATCCTAGAAAACTCTCAATTTATTCCAATGCACTTAGAGAACGCTTTCTTTAATGATATCGATCTACTGATCAAAGAATTAGAGAATCAATGGCCAAGCAATATTGAGAACATCCGCCTGCATGGTGATTGCCACCCAGGTAATATCTTGTGGCGCGATGGGCCAATGTTCGTCGATCTCGATGACGCACGTAACGGTCCAGCAGTACAAGACTTGTGGATGCTACTCAATGGTGAGCGCCAAGATAAGCTGATGCAACTCGATATTCTGCTAGAGAATTACCAAGAGTTTTGTGATTTTAATAACTCACAACTGAAACTAATTGAGCCTCTACGCGGTCTACGTATGGTGCATTACATGGCATGGCTAGCTAAGCGATGGGACGATCCGGCGTTTCCTCTGGCCTTCCCATGGTTCAATGACCCGAAATATTGGGAGCAACAAGTACTTGCTTGTAAAGAGCAAATTGCTACCCTGCAAGAGCCACCACTTTCGTTAATGCCTCAGTGGTAACCGCAATCGCAACATACAACTAGATAAAAATTCAAACATAATGGAGATTGAATAAATGAAAAAGCTATTCGCATTTTTCTCATTGATCATGTTGAGCCTTACCGCTCACGCTGCGAAATTTAACGAAGGTGAGCACTACAAAGTTCTTGATCTAGAAGCATCAAAGAAACCTGTAGTAACTGAATTCTTCTCTTTCTACTGCCCACACTGTAATAGCTTTGAGCCAATCATCCAGCAGCTAAAACAGCAGTTACCGAAAGACGCTAAGCTACAGAAAAACCATGTTTCATTCATGGGTGGCAACATGGGTCTGCCAATGAGCAAAGCTTACGCGACCATGATTGCACTGAAAGTGGAAGACAAAATGGTGCCAGTGATGTTTAACCGCATTCACAACATGAACAAGCCACCACGCGATGAAGCAGAACTACGTCAAATCTTCCTAGACGAAGGTGTTGATGCTAAGAAATTTGATGCGGCATACAACGGCTTTGCGGTAGATTCAATGGTTCGTCGCTTCGATAAAGCATTCAAAGACAGCGGCCTGTCTGGTGTACCAGCAGTTGTTGTTAACAATCGTTACCTAGTAGAAGCGCAAGGTATCAGCAGCCTAGATGAGTACTTTGAATTGGTTAACTTCTTACTGAAAAAGTAAAAAAACAATCAAAAATACAAAATAAGGGAGCTTCGGCTTCCTTTTTTGTGCCTGACGCTTTTTAATGACTTCTTGCAAGAGACACTATCTTTGGATGAGGTTCGGTTTCCCATTTATCCAATTTACCTTTATAAGGTGTGCGATAAAGTGAACCTTTAGATTTCGTTGTTTTCTATAACCTTTTATTAATAGCTATTTATTAATAGCTATTTATTACTGCCAATCACTGGGGCAAGGAGCCTCTGAATGAAAATCAAATATACGTTATTAGCGTTAAGCGTTGCTGCTGCGCCCGCGTTTGCCAAGCTTGCTGATGAGCCAGGTTTCAGTGGTGAAATCTCTATCAACACCGGTGTCACTTCTTCGACCTCAAATTTTAATACCGACGCTGACAGTAAGATCTCCTCAACCAATCAAAAAGCTTCGTCTGAAAGCTCATTTCTTGTCGCGCCGCTAGGTAGTATCGCTTATACCTTTGGTGAAAAACTGAACCATCAGGTTTACACAGGTACAGCTCGTGATGATGTTGCGACGGGTACCGTAGTACTTGAGGTTGGTTACAAATACCAACTTGAATCAGGCATGGTTATCGATGCTTCACTACTGCCAACCATTATGTCTGGTGAAACTTGGGCTGATCCATACAACACGAGCTCAGCTCGCAGTAAAACCGATGAAACCGGAAATGCGTTCCGCCTAAAACTAGAGAGTATTGCTGGCTCTGCGTTCTCACTGGATATGGCGTATGCGACCAAAGATGTGAAAAGCGATCTAGTTGAAGACGCGCTAAAACGCGACGCCAATACCTTGTACCTGAAAGGTCAGTACCGCCAACCGATTAGTCGCACCATGATGCTAGTACCGTCTTTAATTTATCAATCTAGTGATGCAGACGGCGATGCGGCATCGTTCGAGCAATTCGGTGGTGAGGTCAGCTTATTTGGTGGTATGGGACGTCATCAATACGCACTAACAGCGGGTTACAACCAACGCTCTTACGATGCAAGCAGCATAACTTTCCAAAAGAAGCGCAGCGATGACAACATCAACCTATTTGCCGCGTATGAGTATGATCAGTTCATGGATTGGGAAAACTGGTCGTTCGTCTCCCTTGCTGGTTACGGCACAAGCGACTCGAACATTACCTTCTATGATGAGTCTCAATACATTGTTTCAGTTGGCTTGAACTACAAGTTCTAAACTCAGCGAATACCAACGACTATCCAATCAAAGCCTGCATATAAGCAGGCTTTTTGTTTAGCACTAAACAGCTTGCGCCGTGAGCTGCTTCAACAACCTATCCATCGCACGGTAACCGAGCGCTTCAGATAAATGCTTCTTCTCTATCTGTTCATGACCGTCCAAATCAGCGATGGTGCGTGCGACCTTGATGATTCGGTGATAAGCACGAATCGACAGCCCCAATCGATGGAGTGCTGTCTCGAGAAACTCCGCATCTTCGCGTCGCAGTGGGCAGTACTTTTCAATTTCTCGACTACCGAGCAGTGCGTTCGATTTATGGTTCCTAGACAACATGGTTTGACGAGCCAGTTTAACCCTTTGCTTCACGACTTGGGTGGTTTCGCCGCGATCACCACCTTCAGCGAGCGTTCCTTTAGGCAAAAGTGGGATCTCTAACGACATATCGAATCTATCCAACAATGGTCCAGATAGCCGATTGAGGTAGCGCAATATAATCTGCGGGTTAGCGCGTGCTTGATTACCCTCATAGTAACCAGTAGGGCTAGGGTTCAATGCTCCGATTAATTGGAAGCGCGCAGGAAAACGAGTTTTGCCTGCCACCCGCGAGATAATGATTTCACCCGATTCCAGTGGTTCTCGCAACGAATCGAGCACCTTGCGCTCAAACTCGGGCATCTCATCAAGAAACAGTAGGCCATTATGCGCCAAAGAGATCTCGCCGGGCCGAGGTACAGAGCCACCACCTACCAGTGCCGCCATTGAACTCGAATGATGTGGAGCACGAAAAGGACGTTGCTTCCAGTTGTACTGATTAATCTCTTGTTGAGTCAAAGAGGCGACCGATGCCGTTTCCATCGCTTCGTCATCACTCATGTCAGGTAACAAATCACGCAGACGAGATGCCAACATGGTCTTGCCCGTTCCGGGAGGCCCGAGAAAAAGTAAGTTATGGTTACCCGCCGCTGCTATCTCCAATGCTCGCTTACCTTGTTGTTGACCAATAATGTCTTGCAAGTCGCGAAGCTCAGATACATCGACTTGATGTTGCTCAGTGCGATACAACCCCAATTGAGCCTGGCCACACATATCCGCACAAACTTCTAACAGGGTTTGAGCCGATTTATGCGCCCCTTTACCAACTAATGCTGCCTGATCACCATTGTGATGCGGTACCACCAAGCAACGCTCAACGCTGTCAGCAGCCAGTGTCGCTGGCAGAACCCCTTTCACTGAACGCAGCTCTCCAGACAGTGCCAACTCACCAATAAATTCATGCTGCGCTATTTTTGATGTGGGTAACTGATCAGAGGCGACCAAAATCCCAAGCGCGATTGGCAAATCAAAACGACCTCCCTCTTTGGGCAAATCCGCAGGAGCAAGGTTGACCGTGATTCTTTTCGATGGAAACTCAAAGCGAGAATTGATGATGGCACTTCTGACTCTATCCTTGGACTCTTTAACCGTTGTCTCAGGTAAGCCCACCAGCGTGAAACCGGGCATTCCGTTACTAATATGCACCTCAACCGTCACTTCTGGCGCCTCAACCCCCACACTAGCCCGGCTATGAATTATCGCGAGTCCCATAACTTTCCTTTCTCTTTGATTTAAAAGTATTCGCTCTGGATATTCATTGCGCACCAAAGCAATAAGGTTGTTATATAGCTTGGTGGAATGGTGTTTTAATGTGAAAAAAGAATGACATTTTCCTTGTCATGCAACAGATTTGTGTGATAACACTAGAGATGTAGACATTTACTGAACAGAATAAACGAGAAAACTCGAATTATATGAACTTTAACGCTCGCATTTACGCACTGATTAACCTGATTATCGTAGTCATTATTGAGACTGCGCGGGGGCGAGTGGGAAAAAAGTAACCACGAATTAGAAAAAACCCCCGCACTGACAAGTCCGGGGGTTTTTTCTAATTTGAATAATCGATTTTTATATTTTGAACATTTTCGGCTTTGCCGATTTACAGGAAGAATGGGAGCACAAGATGTGCAGAGACAAAGGAAAAAGTTACCAAAATAAAGGTAATACGGGAGAATTCCGATGAAAGGCGCAGAACTAGTTGTATCCGCACTAAAGCAGCAAGGAATTGAGACCGTATTTGGCTACCCAGGCGGTGCCATCATGCCAATCTACGATGCACTTTATGACGGCGGAGTTGAGCACATCTTATGTCGCCATGAGCAAGGCGCGGCCATGGCTGCGATCGGTATGGCTCGTGCAACACAAGATGTGGCAGTATGTATGGCAACCTCAGGTCCAGGTGCTACTAACTTAGTAACAGGCCTAGCTGATGCCTTTATGGACTCTATTCCACTGGTCGCTATCACAGGTCAGGTAGCAAGTTCCCACATCGGTACCGATGCATTCCAAGAGATGGATGTGATTGGTATGTCTCTATCATGTACTAAACACAGCTACCTAGTTACCGACATTGAAGAGCTAGCTCCAACACTAGCCGAAGCGTTTGTGGTAGCGAAATCTGGCCGACCTGGCCCAGTTATCGTTGATATCGCCAAAGATGTTCAACTGGCTGAAGCTCCGGTAAACACTCTTCCTGAATTTACTCCTCCTGAAATTCCGGTAGCAACGACTGATGCTATTGAGCAGGCGCAGCACTTCTTATCTCAAGCTACCCGCCCTGTTTTATACGTAGGTGGTGGCGTTCAATTAGCAAAAGCGACCGATGCCGTTCGCGAGTTTTTGCGCCTTAACCCAATGCCAGCAGTAAGCACATTGAAAGGCTTAGGCACTATTGAGCGTGACGACCCGCACTACCTTGGTATGCTTGGTATGCACGGCACGAAAGCCGCTAACCTAGTGGTTCAAGAGAGTGACTTACTGATCGTAGTTGGTGCTCGTTTTGATGACCGAGTAACCGGCAAGCTTGATACCTTTGCACCACACGCGAAAGTTATCCATATCGATATCGATGCGGCTGAGTTCAGTAAACTGCGTCTTGCCGATGCGCCAATTCGTGGCGACATCAACAAGATAATGCCTCAACTTGAATTGAGCCAAGACATCTCCTCTTGGGTTCATCACTCAGAAGGCCTACGTAGCTCATTCAAGTGGCGCTATGACCACCCAGGCGATCTGATCTTTGCTCCACTGCTGTTAAAGCAACTGTCAGACATGATGCCTGCAAGCTCTATCGTTTCAACCGATGTGGGCCAACACCAAATGTGGGCTGCACAGCATATTCAACCTCGCGATCCACAAAACTTCATCACCTCTGCTGGTCTAGGCACTATGGGCTTTGGTTTACCAGCCGCGATGGGTGCTTCGGTTGGCCGTCCTGATGACCAATCGATTCTTATCTCTGGTGATGGCTCGTTCATGATGAACGTGCAAGAGCTGGGTACGCTAAAACGCCGCCAAATCCCAGTGAAGATGGTACTGCTAAACAACTCTCGCTTGGGCATGGTTCGCCAATGGCAATCTCTGTTCTTTGATGGTCGCCACAGTGAAACCATCTTAGATGACAACCCTGACTTCGTGATGTTAGCGAAAGCCTTCGATATCCCGGGCAAGACCATCACTCGTAAAGAAGAAGTAGAGCCCGCTCTAAAAGAGATGCTAGAGAGCAAGACGGCTTACCTACTTCATGTTCTTATCGATGAAGAAGAGAACGTATGGCCACTAGTACCGCCAGGTGCTTCAAACAGTGATATGTTGGAGAACACATAACATGAAAAGATACCTATTAGACATCAAAGCCGATGATAAGCCAGTACTACTAGAGCGTGTTCTTCGTGTTATTCGTCACCGTGGCTTTATCGTTAAACAAGTAGCCGGCACTCAGAACCATGAAAGCAAGATCGCTAGCGTTGAAATCATTGTCGACAGTGAGCGTCCGATTTCCTTCTTGGTCAATCAAATCGAAAAACTGTGGGATGTACGTACCGTTGACGTTATCTCTATCAGTCGTAATGAATTGCCAAACAATAACTTACAACAAAAGATAAGTGCATAAGGAACCGCAAACATGACAGCAAAAACGGCAGACTATATTTGGTTTAACGGTGAAATGGTTCCTTGGGCAGAGGCGAACGTTCACGTCTTAACCCACGCTATGCACTACGGTACTTCAGTGTTTGAAGGTGTTCGTTGCTACAACACACCAAAAGGGCCGGTAATCTTCCGTCACCCAGAACACGCAAAGCGCCTAAAAGATTCAGCAAAAATCTACCGCTTCCCGATTCCTTACACTGAGGAAGAGATTATGGAAGCGACTCGCGAAACACTACGTCAAAACAAACTAGAGTCAGCCTACATCCGCCCTCTAGGCTTTGTTGGTAACGTAGGTTTGGGTGTATGTCCTCCAGAAAATACTGAGATGGACCTTATCATCGCCGCTTTCCCTTGGGGCTCTTACCTAGGTGAAGAAGCGCTAGAAAATGGCGTAGATGCGATGATCTCAAGCTGGAACCGTGCAGCTCCAAACACCATCCCAACGGCAGCGAAAGCGGGTGGTAACTACCTATCTTCTCTACTGGTTGGTGGTGAAGCACGTCGTCATGGTTACGATGAAGGTATCGCTCTCAGTGTCGATGGTTACCTTTCAGAAGGTGCAGGTGAGAACATCTTTGTAGTGCGCAATGGCGTACTTTCTACACCACCAGCGACCAGTGCGATTCTGCCGGGTATCACGCGTGATTCGATCATGACACTAGCAAAGGACATGGGTTATGAAATCCGTGAAGAGAACATTGCTCGTGAAGCACTATACCTTGCCGACGAAGTCTTCATGACAGGTACAGCAGCGGAAATTGTTCCGGTTCGCAGCGTAGACAAAATTACAGTAGGTGAAGGCAAACGCGGTCCTATCACTGAAAAAGTTCAAGCGGCTTACTTTGGTCTCTTCAATGGTACCACTGAAGATAAGTGGGGCTGGCTAGACTATGTTTACCCAGAAAACCAAACTTCAGACAATCAGTAAGCAACAGCCAAATATTTTATAAGGATTTAAGCAATGCCAATCTATCGTTCAGCAACGACTACCCACGGACGCAACATGGCTGGTGCGCGCGCTTTATGGCGTGCAACTGGCGTTAAAGATGATGACTTCGGTAAGCCAATCATCGCAGTTGTAAACTCTTTCACTCAATTCGTACCAGGCCACGTTCACCTTAAAGATATGGGTCAATTGGTTGCAGGTGAAGTCGAGAAAGCGGGCGGTATCGCTAAAGAATTCAACACCATCGCAGTTGATGATGGTATCGCAATGGGTCACGGCGGCATGCTGTACTCACTGCCATCACGTGAGCTTATCGCAGACTCTGTAGAGTACATGGTTAACGCTCACTGTGCGGATGCGATGGTATGTATCTCGAACTGTGACAAAATTACTCCGGGAATGATGATGGCAGCTATGCGCCTAAACATCCCTGTGATCTTTGTATCAGGCGGCCCAATGGAAGCAGGTAAAACCAAGCTTTCCGATCAAATCATCAAGCTAGACCTTGTTGATGCGATGATCCAAGGTGCCGATCCAACAATCTCAGATGAGCAAAGTGAGCAAGTAGAACGCTCTGCGTGTCCAACATGTGGTTCATGTTCAGGCATGTTCACGGCTAACTCAATGAACTGTCTAACTGAAGCGCTTGGTCTATCTCAGCCAGGTAACGGCTCTATGCTAGCAACCCACGCTGACCGTGAAGAGCTATTCATCAATGCTGGTAAGCGTATCGTTGACCTGACTAAGCGTTACTACGAGCAAGATGACGAATCAGCACTGCCTCGTAATATCGCGAACCGCGCAGCCTTTGAAAATGCGATGGCTCTAGATATCGCAATGGGTGGTTCAAGTAACACTGTTCTTCACCTATTGGCAGCAGCTCAAGAAGGTGAAGTCGACTTTGATATGGGTGATATCGACGAGATGTCTCGCCGTGTTCCACACCTATGTAAAGTGGCTCCTTCAACACCGAAATATCACATGGAAGACGTTCACCGCGCTGGTGGTGTAATGGCTATCCTAGGTGAACTAGACCGCGCAGGCCTATTGAACAACCAAACTCGCACCGTGCTTGGCCTAAGCATGCAAGAGCAGCTTGCTCAATACGACATCATGCAGACAGAAGACGAAGCAGTACTTAAGTTCTTCCGTGCAGGCCCAGCAGGTATTCGAACAACTAAAGCCTTCTCGCAAGATTGTCGTTGGGATCGCCTTGATGACGACCGCAAAGAAGGTTGTATCCGTACTAAAGAGAATGCATTCAGCCAAGAAGGTGGCCTAGCGGTACTTTCAGGTAACATCGCCGTTGACGGTTGTATCGTTAAGACAGCTGGCGTTGATGAAGAGAACCTGAAATTCCAAGGCCCAGCGATCGTATTTGAAAGCCAAGACACCGCCGTAGAAGGTATCTTAGGTGGCAAAGTAAAAGCGGGTGAAGTGGTTGTTATCCGTTACGAAGGTCCTAAAGGTGGCCCGGGCATGCAAGAGATGCTTTACCCGACGACTTACCTAAAATCTATGGGCTTAGGTAAGTCTTGTGCACTACTAACAGATGGTCGCTTCTCTGGTGGTACATCGGGTCTATCTATCGGTCACGCTTCTCCAGAAGCAGCAAGTGGCGGTGTGATTGGTCTAGTCAATACTGGCGACATCATCACTATCGACATCCCTAGTCGCTCGATCACACTTGACGTGCCTGAAGCTGAACTAGAAGCGCGTCGTGTTAAGCAAGACGCACTAGGCTGGAAACCAGAAAACCGTCAGCGTGAAGTGTCGTTCGCACTGAAAGCTTACGCAAGCATGGCAACCAGTGCCGACAAAGGCGCGGTGCGTGATAAGTCGAAGCTTGAGGGCTAATCTATGAGTGATGACACGGTCAGTCCCCAAAAACAAACTGGCGCAGATTATCTACGTCAGATCCTGAGAGCGCCAGTTTACGAAGCCGCAATCGTGACACCTCTGCAAGAGATGCCTCGCTTAAGTGCTCGCATTGGTAATCAGGTTCAGCTAAAGCGTGAAGACCGTCAGCCGGTCCACTCGTTCAAGCTACGTGGTGCCTACAACATGGTATCAAGCCTTTCAGAGCAACAGAAAGCCGCAGGTGTGATTGCAGCATCGGCAGGTAACCATGCTCAAGGTATGGCGCTGTCCGGTTCTAAGCTTGGTATTCAAACCACGATTGTGATGCCAAAAACCACACCAGACATCAAAGTTGATGCTGTACGTGGCTTTGGCGGTAACGTGGTTCTGCACGGCAGCAACTTTGATGAAGCGAAGGCTGAAGCAGAGCGCCTTTCTGCTGAACATGGCTACACCTTTGTGCCTCCTTTCGACCACCCATTGGTGATCGCGGGGCAAGGCACCATGGGTATGGAGATGCTTCAACAAAATGGCCACATGGATTACATCTTTGTGCCTGTCGGTGGTGGTGGTTTGGCTGCTGGTGTTGCCGTTCTGGTTAAACAGCTGATGCCAGAAATCAAAGTCATCGCGGTTGAACCAGAAGATTCATCTTGCTTGAAAGCAGCACTGGATGCTGGTGAACCAGTAGTACTGGATCAAGTCAGCATGTTTGCTGATGGCGTTGCGGTTAAGCGCATTGGTGAAGAGACATTCCGTCTGTGTCAGCAGTACATCGATGGTCACATTGCTGTATCTAGCGATGAGATCTGCTCTGCGGTCAAAGACATCTTTGAAGACACTCGCGCGATTGCCGAGCCTTCTGGAGCGCTTGCTCTAGCAGGATTGAAGAAGTTTGCTGAGCAGAACCAACTGCAAGGCAAGCAGCTGGCAACGATACTGTCTGGTGCTAATACCAACTTCCATGGTTTGCGCTATGTGTCTGAACGTTGTGAGTTGGGTGAGAAGCGCGAAGGTCTGCTTGCGGTTACTATTCCTGAACGACAAGGTGCCTTCCTAGAATTCTGTAATATCATTGGCGGCCGTGCTGTGACTGAGTTTAACTACCGTCATAACGATGACAGCCTAGCGAACATCTTCGTCGGTGTACGTCTCAATGGTGGACAGGAAGAACTCGATCACATCATCAACGACCTGCGTGAAGGTGGCTACCCAGTCGTCGACCTGTCTGATGATGAGATGGCAAAACTGCACATTCGCTACATGATTGGTGGCAAGCCATCAAAACCATTGAAAGAGCGCTTGTACAGCTTTGAGTTTCCAGAATATCCAGGTGCATTGATTAAGTTCCTTGATACCTTAGGTACTCACTGGAATATCAGCCTGTTCAACTACCGTAACCACGGCGCTGATTACGGCCGCGTATTATGTGGCTTTGAACTGGATGATGATGATTTGGCTCAGTTCTCTACTCACCTGAGAGAGCTTGGTTACCAGTGCAAAGATGAAACCGATAACCCTTCTTACAAGTTCTTCTTGTCATAAGAGCGAGTTACCGAAACAAAAGAGCGAGTTTTCACTCGCTCTTTTTGATCTTGCCGACAAAGATCCTTCAACTAGATCGCTTTGCGATGATCCAACCAATCTCGGTGAAGTTGTTCACTGGATCCTAAATAATTGACCATCCACTCGATCAACTTGTGGTTGTCGTCTTTTCGCCACACCAAGCAGCACTGACTCAACGGGCTTGGTTCTGGCAAAATTTTCTCCACCAGCAAACCTTGCTCGATAATCGGCGCGGCAATATGCCTTGGCATGTACCCCACTCCAACACCGTTCTTTAGACATTCAATAGCGCTATACCAGTTAGGTAAAAGCAAGCGTCTTTGATTGGCGTAGTGTCCAGTGTGGCGCTTGGGCAGCACGCTTGAGGTGTCATCCAAACAAATAGCTGGATATTGGCTCACGAACTCTTCATTGAGGTTCTGTTCACGCACACACGGGTGACTTGGCGACATTACAAACGCCCAATCTAATTGCCCCATGTCTTTGACTTCAAAATCGCCGCCAACGGGCACTGCAGAGGTGGCGCCAATCACGATATCGGCTCTGCCTTGTGCTATTGCCTCCCAAGAGCCGTTAAACACCTCCATGTTGATCTGAAGTTCGGCAAACTCAAAGGTTTGATAGAACTCTTCAATCATCGGCTTCATCTTGTCGAGCTTCACCACATTATCGAGCGTCAGACGCAAGGTTTTCTTCCAACCTCGAGCTGCTCGACGAGTCTGGGCACTGACCTCTTCCATTTGC
Source organism: Vibrio sp. Makdt (assembly GCF_027587015.1). NCBI lineage: Bacteria > Pseudomonadati > Pseudomonadota > Gammaproteobacteria > Vibrionales > Vibrionaceae > Vibrio > Vibrio sp. Makdt. The sequence goes on along the minus strand of NZ_JAPPTH010000023.1, from coordinate 48,741 downwards.
CTCAGTAGTGCACGCGCCTCTTCAATGAACAATTCACCTGCCGGAGTGAGCTCGACCTTTCTAGGTAAACGCCTGAAAAGTAGTACATCTAGTTCTTGTTCGACCTGTCTAACACCATAGCTGATCGCCGAGGGCACTTTGTGCAACTGCTCCGCCGCAGCAGTAAAGCTACCTAAACGCGCTACCGTGTCGAGCATTTCTAAAGAGGATTTAGAGAACATAAGCCTTCAAATTTTTTGATTGATAACCACATATTTTAGCGTTTTATTTTATCAGATCCGAAAAATAGAATGTCAGCATAAATAAACAGGGACTTTCACCTCTGTATATCAAACAATTTTTTTGATGATAAAAACATCACTACTTTTAGCGTAATGGCATCTTATGAATATTTCTAAATTTCAATTGGTCTACCTTGCAGTACTTTCAATGCTAGGTTTTATCGCGACTGATATGTACCTTCCTGCATTTAAGGCGATGGAGATCGATTTCGCAACCGGTCCTGAACAGATCGCCCTATCTCTTACTGTATTCCTTGGTGGTATGGCAATGGGTCAACTGCTTTGGGGATTAGCGAGTGATAAATACGGTCACCGTAATACGCTGGCGGTTGGTCTTTTGATTTTCACTGCCGCTTCGTTCGGTTTGGCATTCAGCACTGAAGTTTGGCACCTACTGACGCTGCGCTTCATTCAAGCGATTGGTGTATGTGCACCAGCGGTAATCTGGCAAGCGATGGTTATCAAGCGCTACTCTGAGAGCAGCAGCCAACAAATTTTTGCAACCATCATGCCTTTGGTGGCACTGTCTCCAGCATTAGCTCCTCAGCTTGGTGTGTTGCTGGCAGATAACTTTGGCTGGCACAGCATCTTCGTAACATTAACTCTAATGGGTGCGCTGCTAGTGGCAACCACTATGGCTCAGCCAAAAGAAGCACCAGAAGTAAAACAAACATCAGTGAAAACTGATATCAAAATGCTGCTTAAATCGAAGCCTTACGTGGGTAACGTATTGATGTTTGCATCGGCTTCTGCAGCGTTCTTTGCTTACCTAACGGGTATGCCTGAGATCATGGCGCAATTAGGCTACGAAGCAAAAGACATTGGTTTGAGCTTCATCCCACAGACGATCGCATTCATGGCGGGTGGTTACTTCGGTAAGCAAGCAGTGAAGAAATATGGCGATGGTGTGGTGCTAAGAAATCTGATCGGTTTGTTCAGCGTTGCTGCAATGCTTATCTTTATCGCATCACAGTGGGAACTGACATCAATCTGGCCTCTACTTGCACCCTTCTGTCTGATTGCAGTAGCAAATGGCGCACTTTACCCAATCGTAGTAAACCGTGCTCTATCAAGTGCAAAACAAAGCCCAGCAACAGCGGCTGGTCTACAGAATAGCTTACAAATCAGCATCAGCGGCCTTTCAAGCGCATTGGTAGCAGCAATGGCGAGCCAAGCATTAAGTGCGACAGGCATCGCGGTTGTGATTTGTTTGGGCGCATTGTGGATTGGTTACATCGTTTCAAACAAAGAGCTTTCAGAACACTTCGCTGCGCCGGATAACTCTCGCGTTGTAGCAGAAGAGAAACAAGACTAGTTTCTAGTTTAATAAAAACTAAAAAGAGCGAGGTAACTCGCTCTTTTTACATCTGAATTTTGTACTCACTAAAGTTAATGCGTAGCCGCTTCTCCATCAACAACTTCTAACGCAGGCGCCTTATGGCGGCTGTATTCATCATAGTTAACCACTCGACTGCGTCCCATGTCTTTCGCCATATACAGCGCGTTGTCCGCCATCTTCACCAGAGATTCGGTATCGGAGGCAGGCTTAGGATACGTAGCAACACCAATCGATACACCCAACTGACCTAAAGAAAGTCCTTTGTGTTCTAGGTGCATAGAACGAACTGCATCACACAAGGTTTGTCCGAACTCGGTCGCTTGCTGCATAGTGTAATGTGGAAGCAGCACCGCCAACTCTTCACCACCTAAGCGACAAGCAATCTCATCTTCACTGACACTCTGTTTAAGTAGCGCACTGATCTCTTTCAACACGAAATCACCTGCATCATGACCAAAGTTGTCATTGAAGCGTTTGAAGTGATCCAAATCGAGCATCAATAGCGATAATGGTTGTTCGCTGGTGGCCGAATTCATTGAGTGCTCTTCCAATTTCTGCTCGAAGAAGCGACGGTTGAATAATCCTGTCAATGGATCGCTCAATGCTTGTGAGCGAAGCTTCTCTTGCAGGCTCAAGTTAGCCAGCGCCAAGCCTAGGTGTTCTGACACACTGAAAGCCAATTGCTCGGTGATGGGGTCAATCTCGATATGACCTTGACCGAAATAAAGGTGCATGATGCCTATGGTATTGCCATGTGCGGTCAGTGGGATGCAAAGGGTTTGGTTGTTTTCCATCTCGTGCATGTGGCCACAAGTTAACGAGTGAAAGTCATCATTTGATTGATGTGCTCGCCCCTTACGCAGTGACCAACACTCTTCAGGTGCAAAGCTCGTACTTCCGGGCCAAGTGTCTCCCCAATCTAGCTGGATAATTAATTGATTTCGTGATGCTCGCATCAGTGAAACGCTGCCGTTCACCTTACCAAGAATTCGCGGCAAGATATCTGAAACGATCTGCTGAGCTTCCACCATGTTATTACACGCTGCAAGCATGTTGGCCAAACGGTGCATCAATTCAATCTCATGGGTTCTTTGGCGAATACGCTCATCTTGCTTCTTCTGCTCTTCTTCAACCTTGTGCACGATCTGACGGTTACTCACATACGAAGTGCCAATCAAAAAGCTCAAGCTCAATACAACCATCCCGATCAGAATACCCATTAGTTGGAAGTTCATCTGCTTAAGTTGATGCATTGGTGAAGAGATTACGATAACGAAACTGCTACCGTTCATCGACTCTTTATGCGAGTAATAGATACGATCAACGGAGGTAACGGTACTAAAGCGCACGTCACTACCAAGGCCGGTTTTTAAAGCTTGTTGAAACTCAGGACGATTGCTGTGGTTCTCAACACTCGCCAATGCATGATCAGAAAGGTCTGTATCACCAATCACCACACCATCAGGCGTAATAACCTGGATTCTCAATCGCGTACTGGCTTGAGTAAGATTGCCAATGTAGTCATCCACATCCACTCCAGCAGTAAATAGGCTACTATCTTCACGGACCTCATAAACAACGTCAGACATCAATGAGACGAGATGGTTACGTTCGTTCTCTACTACTAACTTTTCCAAAGTGATGTAAAAACCGTACAGGCCCACCAGCATTGAAAAAGACAGAATAATGATCGGCAAAGTTTGCCACTTTTTATCGACGAGTCTCATTTTGCGCACACTTTAATTTTACAGAACAACAACCTGATTATTAACAATCGTCCTAAAAAATACAATCAGGAAATAGATTATTTTTTGTCAGTAAATGATGACAAAAAAGCCAGCAACGTAAGTTGCTGGCTTTCACAAGAATCAAACTTTAGGTGTTAGAAGATTACTTCTTCTTTGGGCGCTGCCAATCCGCAATTTTGCGCTCTTTAGCACGGCTGATAACCAGTTCGTTCTCAGAAACATCACGTGTTACCGTAGAACCAGCACCCACTGTCGCACCATTACCGATAGTAACAGGCGCGATTAATTGGCTATCAGAGCCAACGAATACGTCATCGCCAATGATGGTCTTAAACTTATTCGCACCATCGTAGTTACAAGTAATAGCACCTGCACCAACGTTAACACGCTGACCAATCTCTGCGTCACCTAAGTAAGTAAGGTGGTTCGCTTTAGAGCCTTCACCAAGACGAGTGTTCTTCACTTCAACAAAGTTACCAACATGCGAATCATTGCGCATGTCAGCGCCTGGACGTAGGCGAGTAAATGGACCAACTGTGCAGTCTTCACCTACAGTCGCACCTTCAATTACGCTGTATGGGCGAATAACGGTATTGTCATCAATTTCGCAGTCTTTTAAAACACAACCAGTGCCAATAACCACGTTATCACCAATGCTTACGCTGCCTTCAATAATAACGTTGGTGTCGATCTCAACGTCCATACCACATTGCAGTTCACCACGTAGATCAAAGCGGCTAGGGTCGCGTAGCATAACGCCCTGCTTCAATAGTTTGTCAGCCTGCTCTGCTTGGTAAGCACGCTCTAAACGAGCAAGTTGAGAGCGATCGTTCACGCCTTCAACTTCAATTGGGCTTACAGGGTGTACCGCTTCTACCGCACGACCTTCATCGTGAGCTGCAGCAATAACGTCAGTTAGGTAGTATTCACCTTGCGCGTTGTCATTGCTTAGACCTGACAACCAACGCTTAAGATCACCGCCTGTCGCAACCATCACGCCGGTGTTGATCTCTTTGATAAGCTTCTGCTCATCTGTTGCATCTTTTTGTTCAACGATCGCCACTACTGGACCATTGCGACGAATGATACGGCCGTAACCCATTGGGTTATCCAGCACAACAGTAAGTAGTGCGATGCCACCGTTTGGTTGAGCATCTAATAGGTTTTCAATGGTTTCAGGCGAGATAAGAGGAACATCACCGTAAAGCACCAGTACTTTCTCATCATCAGAGAAATGAGCAGAGGCCTGGTCAACCGCGTGACCTGTACCTAGTTGCTCAGCTTGCAGTGCCCAATTTACTGATTCCTCAGCCAAAGTAGCCTTCATCTGATCACCACCATGGCCGTAAACCAAGTGGATATTTTGGGCTCCTAGACCATTACAAGTATCGATCACATGCTTCACCATTGGTTTGCCCGCAAGGGTGTGCAGAACCTTTGGTGTATTTGAATACATGCGAGTACCTTTGCCCGCTGCGAGAATTACCGCGCTAAACTTCATTGTAAACCTATCCGACGTGATTTTTTATTAAGCTGATATTGTAACCGTTTTGAGACAAAAACTTAAATCGTAATAACCATTTAAACGTTAGGCATACGTATAGGGAACATTTATGAGAGCGCAAAAAACAAAAAGGCGACCCTTAGGTCGCCTTTAGCTCAGAACCAATAATCTTATAAAAGATTAGCGGCGCTGTTTTGTCAGTTCGATAACTCGTAACTGAGCAATGGCTTTAGCCAGTTCACCGGCCGCTTGTGCGAAGTCTATGTCGCCATGCTGATTTTGGATATTCTCCACAGCCTTGCGCTTAGCTTCTTCCGCCTTTGCTGCGTCTAGTTCTTCACCACGGATAGCTGTATCAGCCAGTACAGTCGCTGTACCAGGCTGAACTTCTACCATACCACCAGAAACATAAATGATTTCTTCGTGGCCGTGCTGCTTAACAATACGCACCATACCAGGCTTGATAGCGGTCAGCAGTGGAGTATGACCATGGAAAATACCAAGCTCACCCTCACTACCGGTCACCTGAAACGTCTCAACAAGACCAGAGAAAAGCTTTTTCTCTGCACTTACTACGTCTAGGTGAAAGGTTATTGCTGCCATATCGCCTCCTAGTTAGCCTTATAGCTTCTTAGCATTCTCAATAGCTTCGTCGATAGTACCGCAGTACATAAACGCTTGCTCTGGAATGTCATCGTATTCACCAGATAGTAGACCTTGGAAGCCACGTAGAGTCTCTTTTAGAGGTACGTAAACACCTGGGTCACCAGTAAATACTTCCGCTACGTGGTAAGGCTGAGTAAGGAACTTCTCAATCTTACGAGCACGAGATACTACTTGCTTATCTTCTTCAGATAGCTCGTCCATACCTAGGATAGCAATGATATCTTTCAGCTCTTTATAGCGCTGAAGTGTAGACTGAACGCCACGAGCGATGTCGTAGTGCTCTTGTCCAACTACCAATGGATCCAGTTGGCGAGATGTAGAATCTAGCGGGTCGATCGCTGGGTATAGACCCATAGCTGCGATGTTACGGTTAAGTACAACCGTTGCATCCAAGTGCGCGAACGTTGTTGCTGGAGACGGGTCAGTCAAGTCATCCGCAGGTACGTATACCGCCTGTACAGACGTGATAGAACCTTGCTTAGTTGACGTGATACGCTCTTGTAGAACACCCATTTCTTCTGCAAGAGTAGGTTGGTAACCTACCGCAGAAGGCATACGGCCTAGAAGTGCTGATACCTCAGTACCTGCAAGCGTGTAACGGTAGATGTTATCTACGAATAGTAGAACGTCACGACCTTCGTCACGGAAACGCTCAGCCATTGTTAGACCAGTCAGTGCAACACGTAGACGGTTACCTGGTGGCTCGTTCATCTGACCGTAAACCATCGCTACTTTAGATTCTTCAGGGTTTTCAACGTTTACAACGCCTGCTTCCTGCATTTCAAAGTAGAAATCGTTACCTTCACGAGTACGCTCACCTACACCTGCAAATACAGATAGGCCAGAGTGTTGAAGTGCGATGTTGTTGATAAGTTCCATCATGTTAACGGTCTTACCTACACCTGCACCACCGAATAGACCGATTTTACCACCCTTAGCGAATGGACAAACCAAGTCGATTACCTTAACACCCGTCTCTAGAAGAGCTGTCTCGTTAGACTGTTCTTCGTAGCTTGGAGCTTCACGGTGAATTGCGTAGTGCTCTTCTGCACCGATTTCACCACACTCATCAATCGCGTCACCTAGAACGTTCATGATACGACCTAAGGTCTTAGTACCTACTGGTACTGAGATTGGAGCGCCAGTATTTTCAACTGTCAAACCACGACGTAAACCATCAGAGCTACCCATTACGATTGCGCGAACTACGCCACCGCCAAGTTGTTGCTGAACTTCAAGAACTAGACGCTCTTTCACTTCATTAACATTCAGAGCATCGTATACACGAGGTACTTCGCCCTGTGGGAACTCTACGTCGACTACCGCACCGATGATCTGTACGATCTTACCTGTAGCCATCGTTAATCCTCTAACTATTTAGTTTTACCTAAGCTTAAAACGAATAAGCGATTAAACCGCTGCTGCGCCTGAAACGATTTCAGAAAGTTCTTGTGTAATAGCCGCTTGACGCGCCTTGTTGTACACAAGCTCTAAATCATCGATTAGGTCGCTAGCGTTGTCGGTTGCAGCTTTCATTGCAATCATTCGAGCCGCTTGCTCACAAGCAAGGTTCTCTACCACACCTTGGTACACTTGAGATTCGACGTAACGAACCAATAGTGCATCTAGTAGTGGTTTTGGCTCAGGCTCATAAATGTAGTCCCAAGCATGATCGCGCTGCATATCTTCGCTATCTGATTTAGGCAAAGGAAGTAATTGATCGATCGTTGGTTCTTGTACCATAGTGTTTTCAAACTTGTTGAACACTACGAACAGGCGATCCAATTCACCTTCATCATATTTCTTTAGCATTACGCTTACAGAGCCGATTAAGTCTTCAAGGCTAGGGCTATCGCCTAGGCCAGAAACTTGAGCTGCTACTTTCGCGCCGCTGTTGTTGAAAAATGCTGTTGCTTTTGAACCGATAATTGCCAGTTCAACGTCAGCACCTTTCTCAGACCAATCTTTCATGTCGTTCATGGCTTTCTTGAACAAGTTAATGTTCAAACCACCACAAAGACCACGGTCTGTAGAAACGATGATGTAACCAACACGTTTGGCTTCACGTTCCTCAAGATAAGGATGCTTATACTCAAGGCTACCGTTAGCCAAATGACCGATCACTTTACGCATTGTTTCTGCATATGGACGAGTAGCTTCCATTGCGTCTTGAGAACGACGCATTTTTGAAGCTGCTACCATTTCCATTGCTTTCGTAATCTTCTGTGTGCTTTTAACACTACCGATTTTATTACGTATCTCTTTTGCGCCGGCCATCGTTACTCTCCGTTAATGGTATGAGGTGACCCGAAGGCCACCCACCAATTACCAGGTCTGGGTTGCTTTGAAATCGTCAACAAGCTTCTTCAGCTCAGCTTCGATATCATTGTTGTAAGCACCCGTTGTGTCGATCTGTGTAGCTAGATCGCCATATTGACCGCGAGCAAACGATAGTAAAGCAGCTTCAAAGTCTAGAAGCTTAGCAAGCTCTACGTCTTGAAGGTAACCACGCTCTGCAGCGAAGATTACAAGTGCTTGGTCAAATACAGACATAGGAGCGTATTGCTTCTGCTTCATTAGCTCTGTAACTTTTTGACCATGGTCTAGCTGCTTCTTAGTCGCTTCATCAAGGTCAGACGAGAACTGTGCGAATGCCGCAAGTTCACGGTACTGTGCTAGAGCTGTACGGATACCGCCAGATAGCTTCTTGATGATTTTAGTCTGCGCTGAACCACCTACACGAGATACTGAGATACCTGGGTCAACAGCTGGACGTACGCCCGCGTTGAATAGCTCAGTTTGTAGGAAGATCTGACCATCGGTAATCGAGATTACGTTCGTCGGTACGAATGCAGATACGTCACCAGCTTGCGTTTCGATGATAGGAAGAGCAGTTAAAGAACCAGTCTTGCCTTTCACTTCACCGTTAGTGAATGTTTCTACGTAGTGTTCGCTTACACGAGCAGCACGCTCTAGTAGACGAGAGTGAAGGTAGAAAACATCACCAGGGAACGCTTCACGACCTGGTGGACGCTTAAGTAGTAGCGAGATCTGACGGTAAGCTACAGCTTGCTTAGATAGATCATCATAAACAATCAGTGCATCTTCACCGCGATCACGGAAGTATTCACCCATCGCACAACCTGCGTATGGCGCTAGGTATTGTAGCGCTGCAGATTCAGAAGCTGATGCAACAACAACGATAGTGTTAGCTAGCGCGCCGTGCTCTTCTAGTTTGCGAACTACGTTAGCGATAGTCGATGCTTTCTGACCGATTGCTACGTAGATAGAGAAAATACCTGAATCTTTTTGGTTAATAATCGCATCGATCGCCATCGCTGTTTTACCAGTTTGACGGTCACCGATTACTAGTTCACGTTGACCACGACCGATTGGGATCATTGAGTCAACAGACTTGTAACCAGTTTGTACAGGTTGATCTACCGATTTACGGTCGATTACACCTGGTGCAATTACTTCTACAGGCGAAGTCAGTTTCGCTTCGATAGGACCTTTGCCATCAATTGGCTCACCTAATGTGTTTACAACACGACCAAGTAGTTCTGGACCTACTGGCACTTCAAGAATGCGGCCAGTACCTGTAACTTTCATGCCTTCCTGTAGGTCAGCATATGGGCCCATTACAACAGCACCAACCGAATCACGGTTCAAGTTAAGTGCTAGCGCGTAACGGCCACCCGGTAGTTCAATCATTTCACCTTGCATCACGTCCGCTAGGCCGTGAATGCTAAGGATGCCATCGCTTACCGAAACGATAGTACCTTCATTGCGAGCTTCACTAACAACGTCGAAAGATTCAATACGTTGTTTAATTAGATCGCTAATTTCAGTGGAATTAAGTTGCATGCTCCAATCCCCATTAAGACTGCAATGCATCGCTCAGGCGGTCTAGTCGACCACGCGCTGAGTTATCGATGACTAGGTCTCCGGCTCGAATAATAACTCCGCTAAGCAGAGTCTCATCTATACTGCAATTCAGCTGTACTTTGCGCGCTAGGCGCTGTTCCAATTTGCTGCTGATATCTGCGCGTTGTTCTTCTGAAAGTTCAACTGCTGAAGTTACTTCAACGTCGATCTCTTTCTCGTGCTCTTGTTTGAGCAATAAGAACTCTTTGCAAACATCAGGAAAAGCCATTAAGCGGCCATTCTCTGCCATCACTTTAATCAAGTTCTGGCCGAATTCATCAAATTGTTCGCCACAAACTGCAATGAATACTTCCGCTAATTTTTCAGCAGTTAGAGAACTGCTTAGTAGATTGTGGATATCATTGTTTTGTGCCACTTCGGCAGCAAAAGAGAGCATTTGACTCCATTGGTCAAGCTCACCTTTCTCTACCGCAAAGTCAAAAGCTGCTTTAGCATAGGGGCGTGCGATTGTTGTCAAATCAGACATATACAGCCCCTTGCTTTAAAGTTTTGCAGTAATGTTGTCAAGAAGGTCTTTGTGTACGTCTTTATCGATCGTACGCTCAAGGATCTTCTCAGCACCAGCTATAGCCAGAGTTGCGACTTGTTTGCGCAGGTCATCACGGGCACGTGTGCGCTCAGCTTCAAGTTCTGCTTCCGCTTGCGCTAAGATTTTCTGGCGTTCTGCCTGAGCTTCTTCGCGAGCTTCATCAATAATTTGAGCTTTACGTTTGTTTGCCTGTTCAATAACCTCAGTTGCAGTGCGCTTTGCTTCTTTCATTTGCTCAGAAGCGTTGGCTTGTGCCAGGTTCAAGTCTTTAGCAGCGCGCTCAGCGGCTACTAGACCGTCAGCAATTTTCTTCTGACGCTCTTCAATTGCTTGCATGATTGGTGGCCATACATATTTCATGCAGAACCAAACAAACAGTGAAAAAGCAATTGCTTGACCTAGCAGAGTTGCGTTCATATTCACAACAGCTACCCCTCGTTAAGAATCAACTACAAAAATTTAATTAACTATTGAAGAGTTAATTAGCCTGCTAGTTGACCAACAAATGGGTTAGCAAACGTGAATAGTAGTGCGATTACGATACCGATCATTGGAACAGCATCCAGTAGACCAGCGATGATGAACATCTTAACTTGTAGCATAGGAGCCATTTCAGGTTGACGCGCAGCGCCTTCTAGGAATTTACCACCAAGAATAGCAAAACCAATTGCAGTACCTACGGCACAAAGACCAACAATAATAGCAACAGCGATTGCTGAAAAACTTAGTACAGTTTCCATTTACGTTCTCCGATTAACATTAATAGTTAGAATAAAGCTTAAAAATTTTTTTTAGTGATCACTATCTTCATGAGCCATTGATAAGTAAACAATTGTCAACATCATGAAAACAAATGCTTGAATCAAAATAACCAAGATATGGAAGATAGCCCAAGGTAGTGCACCTACCCATTGTAAGTACCACGGTAGCATTGCCGCGATAAGAATAAACACCACCTCACCCGCAAACATATTACCAAATAAACGCATACCTAGAGATAGTGGCTTCGCCAGAAGCGAAATTACCTCAAGTACCAAGTTAAATGGAATCATGATTGGGTGATTAAATGGATGCAGTGCCAATTCTTTAGCAAATCCGCCCAAGCCTTTTACTTTGATGCTGTAGTAGATCATCAGAGCAAAAACACCTAGAGCCATTGCCATAGTTATATTTACATCAGCTGTAGGAACCACTTTCAAGTAAGGGATGCCTAACCAATGCTCTGCAGGATATGGTAAGAAATCGATTGGCACTAAGTCCATCAAGTTCATTAAAATAATCCAGCAGAATATAGTCAGTGCTAATGGGGCAATCAGCGGGTTGCGGCCATGGAAAGTTTCCTTAACGTTGTCGCCAACGAATTCCACTACCATTTCTACAAAACACTGAAGCTTACCAGGTACACCTACTGTTGCTTTCTTAGCGACTGAGCGAAAAACCCAAAGGAATAACATCCCTGTCAACACCGAAAAAAACAGACTGTCTATATGTACGTTCCAGAAACTTGTCTCCTCTACAAAACCTAACTTAGCTAAAGATAGATTCTGTAAGTGGTGTTCAATGTATCCGGATGCTGTTGCCGCAGCCATAACTCGTCCTATTTCTTATTGTTAATGAAAAGCACTGGCGCAAAGATATTAATACCAAGAACCAGTAAATAGGTCAGTTTGAGGGGGATTAACTCCACCTGCATATACATGTAGACAATAGAGAATAGTAGAACTGTGATTAGGATTTTTAGCGCTTCGCCAGCATAGAACGACGCCGCAACTAACTTAGTCGCACGAGCTCCACAAAATAGGAAAGCACACACACAAAAAACTACATTCGCGATGACAAAAATGCCGCCACCGATTAATGCAGCAAAACCCCAGTCAGGATTAACAGCTAAACCTAACCCTATCGCCACTAATATAACCGCGCTAAGCTCGATCAATAACATTTGCTTTGCAAGCACTCGTCCTGGTCTTGCTAACGCCGCTACCATGTATTCGTTCCTCTTTAAGCCCACTTTACCACTCGCTCAAAAGCGTGCTGAGAAATTGGCGAAAATTATACGTTCAGCCAAATTGATTGCAATAAGAACGCTGCAATCATTTACATTTTTGCATACAAACCGACAACTTTTGTACGAAATTACTTGTTTATTACATAATTGACCTAAATCAATTATCTCATTTAGTACTCTAATTTAGCAATAAGTTGCTCTAATTTGTGAGGCTCATCAAGAGTAATTGTCACTTTTGACTTACCGCTAACAGAACGAGTAACTGAAACGTTTGCTTGCAATTTTTCCGTGAGTCTTCGCGAAAGTTCGATAGCTTCTGTGTCTTCAGGCTTCGATTCTGGCTCAACGTCTGGTTTTAAACACTTTTTAACAAGTTGTTCAGTTTGACGCACGGTCATATTTTTGGTCGCCGCAGTGTTCGCTGCCTCAACCTGGGTATCACCTTCGAGCGCAAGCAGTGCTCGAGCATGCCCCATTTCCAGTTGTTTGTTGGAAACTAAACCTTTTACTTCATTTTCGAGCTGATTTAGACGTAATAAGTTACTAACCGTTGCTCTCGATTTACCAATCACATCAGCAACTTGCTGGTGCGTTAGTTCAAATTCATTCTGTAGGCGCTCTAGCGCTTGTGCTTCTTCGATAACATTCAGGTCTTCACGCTGAATATTCTCGATTAACGCCATCGCAATCGCGGCTTTGTCTTCCACTCGCTTGATAAGACATGGCACTTGCTTAAGGCCCGCTTGACGAGCCGCTCTCCAACGACGCTCACCCGCAATAATTTCATACTGATCTTGCGCTAATGGACGTACAACGATTGGCTGGATGATGCCTTGAGATTGAATTGAAGCCGCCAGCTCTTCAAGCGCTTCTGGCGCAATATCTTTACGCGGTTGATAAACCCCTGGTTTCAAGCAACCAACAGCCAACTCTGTGAGCTCTCCATCAGCCGATAACGCCTGACTATGAGAAGCAACTTGCTGTTTTTCACGAGCCAACGAGCTAGTTGCAAGCAGTGCATCTAACCCTTTTCCTAAACCACGCTTAGACATTGAGCGAATTCCTTTGATTAGACCTATACTGGGACTTCTTCACGACGCAACATTTCGCCTGCGAGAGCAAGATATGCTTTGGCACCAGCGGAATATTTGTCGTAGTACATTGCAGGCTTGCCGTGACTCGGCGCTTCAGCTAAACGTACATTTCGAGGGATCACAGTTCGGTAAACCTTGCTACCGAAGTGCTTTTTGAGTTGATCAGATACTTCGTTCGATAAGCGGTTACGCGGATCATACATAGTACGCAGAAGACCTTCGATCTTCAGGTTCTCGTTAACGACCGCTGCGAGCTTACTGATGGTATCCATCAACGCAGTCAAACCTTCAAGTGCAAAGTATTCACATTGCATTGGAACTAACACGGAATCGGCTGCAGCCATCGCGTTAATTGTAAGAAGGTTTAGAGAAGGTGGGCAATCAATAAAGATGAAATCATAATTATCGCGAATGGATGCGAGTGCATTCTTAAGGCGAACTTCACGCGCAAACACTTCCATCAGCTTGATTTCTGCCGCAGTAACATCACCGTTAGCGGCGATGAGGTCATAATTGCCAGATGTACTTCGACAAACTACCTCATCAAATGGGGTGTCTTCAACCAACAAATCGTAAGCAGTTGCTTCAACCTGATATTTGTCGACACCGCTCGCCATAGTGGCATTACCTTGAGGATCGAGGTCAACAACCAATATCTTGCGCTTTGTTGCCGCCATTGATGCTGCTAAGTTAATGCAAGTTGTTGTTTTTCCTACGCCGCCCTTCTGGTTGGCAATTGCTACGATTCTACCCACTATGGCCTCGCTGATTATCCCTGACGCGATAAAGTTACTAGATGACGCTCTCCATCAAGCTCTGGTACTCGCAAAGCTTTGATGTCTGTCACTGAACACCATTCAGGTAACAGGTCGATTTCATCTCTAGGATGTTGTCCCTTGAGAGCCAAAAATACACCGGATTGCTCTTTAGGTAAATGGTGACACCACTCTACCATGTCTGTCATTGACGCAAATGCGCGACTGAGCACTGCATCAAACTTTTCTTCAGGTTGAAACTCTTCAACACGGCTTTGGACCGGCACGACGTTGTCGATTCCCAACTCGTGAACCACCTGCTTAATAAAACGAATACGCTTACCTAAGCTATCTAGCAAGTAAAACTCGCAGTCTGGGTTCATGATTGAGAGCGGAATCCCAGGTAAGCCAGGTCCAGTTCCCACATCGATAAAGCGCTTACCCTGTAAGTGAGTGCTAACAATGATGCTATCTAAGATATGTTTCACCATCATTTCTAATGGGTCACGAACCGAAGTCAGATTGTAAGCCTTGTTCCATTTGTTGAGTAACTCAACATAGCCAACTAGCTGGCTACGTTGTTTTTCAGATACTTCTAGGTCTGTCTGGCCAATCAGGTGATCCAGTTTTTCGCGTAATACGCTCATTATGCTTCCTCACCCTTTTTCAACAGGCCGTGTTTTTTCAAGTAAACCAGTAGGATTGAAATTGCCGCAGGTGTAATACCCGAAATACGAGAAGCAATACCAATTGAATCCGGTTTAGCGTTAGTTAGTTTTAGAACTACTTCGTTAGAAAGCCCTTTTACCTGGCTGTAATCAATATCAGCAGGCAGTTTGGTGTTTTCATGACGCAGTGATTTTTCAATTTCGTCTTGTTGACGCTGAATGTAGCCTTCGTACTTCACTTGGATCTCAACTTGCTCAGCCGCTTGTTGATCTTCCAGTGCTGGAGAAAAACGATCCAGAGCCGTCAGCTGTGAATAAGTCATTTCTGGACGACGCAGAAGATCTTCGCCGCTCGCTTCACGAGACATTGGTGTTTTTAGGATCTGGTTCAGCGCGCCAATATCTTCAGATTTTGGATTAATCCAAGTCTCTTTCAGACGCTGACGCTCTTTCTCCATGTTGTCCATCTTCTCGTTGAATCGAGCCCAACGCGCATCATCAACCAAACCAAGTTCACGAGATTTTTCTGTCAGACGGATATCGGCGTTGTCTTCACGAAGCAACAGACGGTATTCCGCACGAGACGTAAACATACGGTACGGTTCTTTGGTGCCCATCGTTGATAGGTCATCGATAAGAACGCCCATGTAAGCTTGGTCACGACGTGGGCTCCAGCCCTCTTTGCCTTGAGTGAATAAGCTTGCGTTTAAGCCAGCCATGAGACCTTGTGCTGCCGCTTCTTCATAACCGGTAGTACCGTTAATTTGACCAGCAAAGAACAAGCCTTTAATAAACTTAGTTTCGTAAGTCAGTTTTAGGTCGCGAGGATCAAAGAAATCATACTCAATTGCGTATCCAGGACGCACGATGTGAGCATTTTCGAACCCCTTCATTGAGCGAACAATTTGAACCTGTACATCAAACGGCAGACTAGTAGAGATACCATTCGGGTATAACTCATGTGTCGTTAGGCCTTCAGGCTCAATAAAAATTTGGTGGCTGTTTTTATCAGCAAAACGCATCACTTTGTCTTCAATCGAAGGACAGTAGCGAGGACCAATCCCCTCAATCACGCCAGCGTACATCGGGCTGCGGTCAAGGTTGGCACGAATCACATCGTGCGTATTTTCATTGGTATGCGTGATGTAACATGGGATTTGGCGCGGCTGTTGTGCTCGGCTGCCCATGAATGAGAAAACCGGTGTTGGGTTATCACCGTGCTGAACCTCAAGTTCAGAAAAATCAACACTGCGCGCATCGATACGAGGAGGCGTACCGGTTTTCAGGCGATCAACTCGAAATGGAAGATCACGAAGTCGGTCAGCCAAAGCGATCGATGGTGGATCGCCAGCACGACCACCAGAAGAGCTTTCCATACCAATATGGATCTTACCGCCTAGGAATGTCCCTACCGTCAGTACCACAGCATCGGCACGGAACTTAAGGCCCATTTGAGTGACCACACCGACCACTTGATCCTGTTCAACGATCAGGTCATCAACCGATTGCTGGAACAAGGTTAGATTTGGCGTGTTTTCAAGGACATTACGAACAAAGGCTTTGTAGAGTGCACGGTCTGCTTGAGCGCGAGTTGCACGAACCGCAGGGCCTTTTGATGCGTTTAATGTTCTGAATTGAATACCTGCATGATCAATAGCTTGCGCCATTAAACCACCCATAGCATCGACCTCTTTTACCAAGTGGCCCTTACCAATACCACCGATAGCTGGGTTGCAGGACATTTGTCCCAATGTATCGATATTGTGAGTAAGTAATAACGTACTTTGACCAGTACGTGCAGATGCGAGTGCGGCTTCCGTTCCTGCATGGCCACCACCAACAACGATGACGTCAAATTTTTCGTGATAAAGCATGAACCGACCTCAGGTATTCAAACGTTTTCTAGACTGATAAAAAGGAGCGATATTCTACCTGTTTTCATAGCTTGAGAAAACGTTTTTGGAATTTTTCGAATAAGCTGTTTTTAATTAATATAGATAAGATCTTTAAAGAGATCTTTTATTGGATCTATTATTAGGATCGAAGGTGGCTGTGGATAAGTCGAAAATGATCAACGAGATCATGGATCTTTTTTGGATCAAATGATGTGATCTAACTTTGATCAGGATGAGGATTAGCTGGGATCAAAATGGCTACTTATTCACAGGGGGAAATAGGCATAAAACTTATTATTTGGATAACTATAGGTTAATCACCGAATATGTATGATCTTATCCACAGCAGATCTTGAAAATAAATGGTTATTTTTCGGCTTTTACTCAAAAAAGTTATTCACAATCTTGATATTCAGGCATAAAAAAAGCGGCAAAAGCCGCTTTTTGAGGAGAAGAGGGGGTTAAAGCTGGTCGCTATGATCGTTAAACCACTCTTCTGCAGCGTCTTCGGGTACCGGAGTCTCCAATACATCGATGGTAAAACAGTCAGAAATCGCCTGTCCGCCAAGTTTTGTTAATAACTCATGAGCGGCTTGGCCTGCTGCGCAGAAGGTATCGTAACTTGAATCACCTATGGCTATCACAGCAAAACGAACCTTATCGAGTTGAGGTGCGTGCTCTGTTAGATCGGCAATGAATGGCTTGATATTATCAGGGAATTCACCCGCACCATGGGTCGAGGTCACTACTAACCAGAAGCCTTGCTGAGGAATATCATTGTATTCAGGCTGGTTGTGCAGCGTTATCTCATGGCCTTGTTCTTCTAGAAGATCATTAAGGTGATCGCCAACGTATTCGGCGCCGCCTAAGGTGCTGCCTGTAATAATGTGGATCATTAAGCTGTCCTTACTAAAGAAAAAGGCCAACATTCGCTGGCCTTTATAGGTTATTTACCGATACAGAAAGAAGAGAAGATGCGACCTAAAAGATCGTCTGAACTGAATTCACCTGTAATCTCGTTGAGGTGCTGTTGAGTGATACGAAGCTCTTCCGCTAAGATCTCTCCAGCCATGTAGCCTTCAAGTTGTTGCTGGCCAATATCCAAGTGCTCAGATGCGCGTTCTAGGGCGTCTAAGTGGCGACGACGCGCCATAAAGCCACCTTCATGACCACCAGCAAAGCCCATACACTCTTTTAGATGGCTGCGCAGTGCATCCACACCTTGGCCTGTTTTCGCTGATAGGCGGATTAGAGTTGGATCGTTCACATGGCAAATACCCAGCTCTTCATTGGTTTGATCCGCTTTGTTGCGAATCACCGTCATACCGATGTTATTTGGTAAACGATCAACGAAATCAGGCCAGATATCTTTCGGGTCAGTAGCATCGGTCGTGGTGCCATCCACCATAAATAGAACTCGGTCTGCTTGAGCTATTTCTTCCCAGGCACGTTCAATACCGATTTTTTCGACTTCATCGGAAGCATCACGCAGGCCCGCGGTATCAATAATGTGCAGTGGCATACCATCAATATGGATGTGTTCACGTAGTACATCACGCGTGGTGCCAGCAATATCAGTCACGATCGCCGATTCTTTGCCTGACAGGGCGTTCAGTAGGCTAGATTTACCGGCATTTGGGCGACCAGCAATCACCACTTTCATGCCTTCACGCATGATGGCACCCTGATTGGCTTCTTGGCGTACCGCCTCTAGGTTATCGATGATAGCCTGTAAGTCAGCACTTACTTTACCGTCAGCCAGAAAGTCGATTTCTTCTTCAGGGAAGTCTATCGCCGCTTCAACATAGATGCGCAGGTGAATCAGCGAATCCACTAGGGTGTTAATACGTTTTGAGAACTCACCCTGAAGAGATTGCAGTGCCGATTTAGCCGCTTCCTCTGAGCTTGCATCAATCAAGTCAGCAATCGCTTCGGCTTGGGTTAAGTCCATCTTGTCGTTCAAGAATGCACGCTCTGAGAACTCACCAGGACGAGCTGCACGCACGCCTGAGATGCCTAGGATGCGCTTGATGAGCATGTCCATAACCACTGGGCCGCCATGACCTTGCAGCTCTAGAACGTCTTCGCCGGTAAAAGAGTGCGGGTTAGGGAAGTAGAGCGCGATACCTTGGTCGAGCTCGATGCCATCGGCAGATTTAAAAGGTAAGTACTCAGCGTAGCGAGGCTTAAGTGTTTTTCCCGTTACTTCTAGGGCAACCTGAGTCGCTAATGGACCGGAAACGCGGATAATACCGACGCCACCACGGCCGGGCGCGGTCGCTTGAGCAACAATCGTATCTGTAGTCATAGTTGTGCCTGCTAGCATGTGAACGCCAAAAAGGGCATTCACGATTAATCAATTAGCTGAATTGTAATCAGCTAAAAACAAAAAGGCGACCTTTTGGTCGCCTTTCTTTAGCTCTTTCTGTTATCGAACTTACTTAGAATGTAAGCCTTTCTTTTCCAGCGCACGGTAGATAAGCGTTTGCTGAATCAGAGTTACGATGTTCGATACTAGCCAGTAAAGAACCAGACCTGAAGGGAAGAACAGGAAGAAGAATGTGAACATAACCGGCATAAAGGTCATGATCTTCTGCTGCATTGGATCCGTTACAGTCGTCGGGCTCATCTTCTGGATTAGGAACATTGAAGCACCCATCAGAAGTGGCAAGATGTAGTATGGGTCTTGCGCTGAAAGGTCAGTAATCCAACCGAAGAACGGTGAGTGACGCAGTTCAACAGACTCCATTAGTGCCCAGTATAGCGAAATGAAGATAGGCATTTGCAGAAGGATAGGTAAACAGCCACCTAGTGGGTTTACTTTCTCTTTCTTGTAAAGCTCCATCATTTCTTGGCTCATGCGTTGACGGTCGTCGCCAATACGCTCACGCATTGCTGTCAGCTTAGGCTGAAGCATACGCATTTTCGCCATAGACGTGTACTGAGCTTTCGTTAGTGGGTACATAGCACCACGAACGATGAAAGTTAGGATGATAATTGCTACACCCCAGTTCGATACGAAGCCTTGAATGAACGAAAGCAGAGTATGAAGTGGTTTAGCAATGAACCATAGCCAGCCGTAATCTACTACCAAGTCTAGGTTTGGTGCAGTTGCTGCCATTTGGTCTTGAAGTTTAGGACCAACCCAAAGCGTTGCTTTAAAGCTTGCTTCGTCACCGTTAGCGATAGTTTTGTTCGGCATACGAACACCGATGTCGCCTAGGTTACCAATTACACGAGTGTAAAGGTTGCTGCCTGCTTCGTCGCGTGGAATCCAAGCACTTGCAAAGTAGTGTTGAATCATCGCTGCCCAACCTTGACCGTTTGCTAGGTTAAGAGACAGGTTGCGATCTTGCATATCGTCGAAGCTGTATTTCTTGTAACGCGTATCTTCCGTAGAGTAAGCACCACCACGGTAAGTTGGCATTGTTAGGCTACCGCCGTCATCCATAACGTTTTGACGTAGGTGAGCGTACATACCGAATGTCGCATTGTTACCAGAGTTGTTGACTACATCGTATTCAACGTCAATCGCGTAGCTGCCGCGCTTAAGGATGAATGTTTTAGTGTAATCTAGGCCGTTCGCTTGGTAAGTCATTGGGATGCGTAGTTCATCCTGACCGTCAGCCAGCGTAAAGCTGTCTGCTGAAACCGTGTAGCTAGGGCGGTTAGTGCTGCTAAGGTCGATACCTTGAGGACCAACTAGACCGCTTTGCGCGATAAATTGGTGACCTGGTTCATTCTTAAGAAGAACAAAGCTCTCTTCAGAATCAAACTCAGCTGAGTAATCATTTAGGTTTGCTGTCACAACATCACCACCAACCGTATCAATTGACAGAGTCAGTACATCAGTGGTTACTGTGATAGTTTTTGCAGAAGAAGCAACTTGACCAGGAGCCGGGTCTAGATCATCTGCATAAGATGGCGCTGGTAGGGTGCTGCCAGATTGTGCCTGCTCAACCGCTTGTGGTGCTGGGTTCTTAGCTACGTTCCATTGTTGGAAAAGTAGGAAAGAAACCAAAGCCAATGCGATTAACAGGATATTACGTTGAGAATCCATCGTTATTTATCTCTGTCTTGTTTTTGGACTGGTGGAACGGGGTCAAAGCCCCCTTCGTTCAAAGGATGGCATTTTAATAGACGTTTGCCTGATAACCAACACCCTTTTACAAAACCGTGAGCTTTCAACGCTTCTATCGCATATAAAGAGCAGGTTGGAGTAAATCGGCAGCGTGGGCCGATGAGTGGACTAATAAACCATCTATAAAAATAGATGGGTATTAGCGCTATCCACGCGAAGGGCGAGACAGGCGAAGCCATAATTTGTCGAGTAGCTTGAACATTTCTTCATTGCTTAAATCTTGCGCGCTCTTCTTAGCGATTACAACAAAATCTTTGTTAGGAAGTTTGTGTTGAGTGTTACGAAAGCTTTCACGAGTAAGACGCTTGAATCGGTTACGACCAACTGCGGTTTTAATCTGCTTTTTCGGAACGGCTAATCCAAGGCGAGGATTTGAAAGAGAGTTATTTCGAGCAATGATGGTGAAATGAGGAGAGCCAGCTCGATGAGCTTGCTTGAAGACATTTTGATAATGTTCGGGAGTTAACAAGCGTAACTCCCGACCGAAGGCTAGCTTATTCAAAATAATCAAAGATTACTTAGAAAGACGCTTACGGCCTTTTGCACGACGTGCATTGATTGTTGCGCGACCGTTCTTAGTAGCCATGCGAGCACGGAAACCGTGAGTACGCTTACGCTTTAGAACTGTAGGTTGAAAAGTGCGTTTCATTTGTAATTACCTTACTGATCAGTAGTTTTAGGTTTTTGTTAAACCCGGCGTGGGCATTTTTTCTCTTCTTTATATAAGAAAGGAAAACCGACGCCTCTCAACAAAGAGGCGGAATTGTAATCACTGTCACAAAAAGTGTCAATGATTGGGTTAACTAAAATTCCGGTCGGGGGATTATACGTAGATTAACTAAAATCACAAGGATCCTTAGTCGATCCCAACCTTATTTAAGAATTTTTTTAATTTAGGATCCTGTGGATTACCAAAAATATCCTGTGGAGATCCCTGTTCGACAATATGACCGTCAGCCATGAAGATCACTCGGTCTGCGACCTCTCTAGCGAACTGCATTTCATGGGTAACCACCAGCATGGTTTGATGCTGATTTGCTAACTTTTTCATTAAGTTAAGCACTTCGCCCACCCACTCAGGATCAAGTGCTGAGGTCGGCTCATCAAACAACAAGAGCTCAGGTTGGAGTGCCATTGCACGGCCAATCCCAACACGTTGCTGTTGACCACCAGAGAGCGCCGCTGGGTAGCTATCGGCTTTGTCACCTAAACCAATATCATCGAGTATTTGTTGTGCTTTTTCATGAGCTTGCTGTTTCTTCCAGCCACGAACGGTAATTAAACCTTCGGCAATATTCTGTCTCGCGGTTTGGTGAGCGAATAGGGCATAGTTCTGGAACACAAAACCGGTCTTACGACGCAGCGCAAGCACCTCTGCTTTGGTGTGTTTCTGAGCATCGACATTAATATCATCAATCGAAATCGTGCCCTGATCGGCTTGCTCTAGAAAGTTCACACAACGCAGTAAGGTAGATTTACCAGTACCACTTGAACCTATGATGACAATGATCTCACCTTGTTTGATTTCTAGGTCGATCCCTTTAAGAACTTCGGTGTCACCAAAGTGCTTGTGGATATTTTGTAATTTGATCATCGTACGTACGCCTTATTCAGTTTCACTTCGGCCCAGATTTGAATACGAGTGAGGATAACCACCACGCCCCAGTAGATCAGCGCTACTGCCAAGAAAGCCTCGAAGAAACGGAAGCTTGAAGACGCCTCCATCTGAGCCTTAGCCATAATCTCAGCCACACCTAGCGTGAAGGCGAGTGAGGTTGATTTGATCATATCGATGAAGTAATTCATCAGAGAAGGCAGAGCAACGCGGGTCGCTTGCGGCAAGATCACTCGACGCATCGCTTGGCTAGTCGTCATACCCACCGAAAGGCTCGCTTCCATCTGGCTGCGATCAATACCGATAATCGCGGCGCGAATACTCTCTGCCATGTAAGCGGCAAAGTGCAGGGTTAAACCAATGACGGCAGCGCTGAATGCATCTAAGCCAACCATCCACGGGAATACCTGAGGTAAGCCGTAATAAAGGAGGAATAGCTGAACCAGCAGTGGGGTGCCACGGAAAAAGCTAATATAAAGCTGGCTGAGTTGGTCAAGCACTGGGATTTTGAACACACGAATGTTTGCCAGTATCACAGACAGGATCAGAGCAAAGAACAAGCCCCAAATCGCCATTTCCATGGTGGTGCCGAGATACTTTAACAGTATCGGCAGCAGCTCTAGCATGTAGTTAAAATCAAATCCCATAATCTATCTCGTATTTTTATTGGAAGTGTCGTTATATCAAGCATTTTAATCAGTGATACAAAAGCAAAAAGCCCACCGCCGTGTAAGCAGTGGGCCTCGTATGGAGAGAGTGAGTGATTACTTCTGAGTAATGTCCGCACCAAACCATTTCTGAGAGATACTTTCTAGCGTACCATCTGCGCGCATTGCTGCTAATGCTTCGTTTACTTCTGCTTGCAGTTTCTTACCGTTATCGTTGTCTACGAAAGGCCAAGCATTTTCAATGGTTTCGAATGGCTGACCTGCTAGTTGTAATGGTAGACCAGTCTTCTTGATAAGCTCTAGTGCAGATAGGCGATCCATAACGAATGCATCGGCACGGCCAAGAGCGACATCGTGTTCAATACCTGTGTCGTAGGTTTTCACGTTGATCTTGCCATCTTTATCGTAGCTGCGTAGCAGTTGTTCGAAGTTTGAGCCTAGGTTTACCGCAACAGTCTTACCTTCAAGGTCTTCGATACCTTTAATGCTGTCATTACCCTTACGAACGGTAATTTGTGCGCCGTCTACTACGTATGGGTCTGCGAATAGGTATTTCGCTTTACGTGCATCCGTCATTGTAATTTGGTTAGAAATGGTATCGATTCGACCCGTTTCAAGAAGACCAAACAGACCAGAGAAGTTCGCTGTCACGTACTCAACCTTGTAGTCGTTACGTTTACCGATCTCATCCCATAAATCCACTTCAAAACCTTGTAGTTGGTCTTGCTTAACGAAAGTAAATGGGAAGTAGCGACCAGACATGCCGACTTTAACTTCAGTCGCAGCTTGAACAGTAGCAGCAGAGAGTGCGATAGCCGCAATTGCAGCCTTAATCCAGTTATTCATTTGGTAACTCCTTATATTTATGGGATTGGATGTTACTGGGAAAATGCTCGATAGAATAAATAACCAGATGTTATTAACCATAACTAGATCGCATTCTCATTTTGGGGATAACTAGCAAGGATCCGGGCATAAGTGGATCGTTGTGTGAGTAAATTAGGGGCAAGATGTGCGGATCCACCCATTAATTATAAATTTATTGTGAATAACTTGGATCTTATTCACTGGATCTGTGATCAATTGCTGGTGATCTGACTTATCAACAGGTAAAATTAGCAGTCATTTCATATTACTTAAATAGAGTGGGGGCACCGTGTCATCTTCGCTTTGGTTGCAGTGTTTGCAACAGCTTCAAGAAGAGTTACCAGCTACAGAATTCAGTATGTGGGTTCGTCCGTTACAAGCGGAGCTCAATGACAATACTCTAACTCTATTTGCACCGAACCGTTTCGTACTCGATTGGGTTCGTGATAAGTACTTAAATAGCATTAACCGTCTGCTGCAAGAATATTGCGGCAACGATATCCCGCATCTGCATTTTGAAGTAGGCAGCAAACGTGTATCGGCACCTAAGCCGGCAGCACCTGCATCTGCTCCAGCGCCAACTCGTACTGCTGCGGATGTAGCGGCAGAGTCTTCGGCGCCTGCACAGCTGCAAGCTCGTAAGCCAGTTCACAACACATGGCGCGATGAAGAGCCAGTGGATGTGGATATCAACCACCGTTCAAACGTCAACCCTAAACACAAGTTCAATAACTTCGTTGAGGGTAAGTCGAACCAACTTGGTTTGGCAGCAGCACGTCAGGTGGCGGATAACCCAGGCGCGGCATACAACCCACTATTTCTATACGGTGGCACCGGCCTAGGTAAAACTCACTTGTTGCACGCGGTGGGTAATGCCATTGTTGATGGTAAGCCGAATGCAAAAGTGGTGTACATGCACTCTGAGCGTTTTGTTCAGGATATGGTTAAAGCGCTACAAAATAACGCGATCGAAGAATTCAAACGCTACTACCGTAGTGTTGATGCATTGCTTATCGATGACATCCAATTCTTCGCTAATAAAGAGCGTTCTCAAGAAGAGTTCTTCCATACCTTTAATGCGCTGCTTGAAGGCAACCAACAGATCATCTTAACGTCTGACCGTTATCCAAAAGAGATCAACGGCGTAGAAGATCGTCTTAAATCTCGTTTCGGTTGGGGTTTGACGGTTGCGATCGAGCCACCAGAGCTTGAGACGCGTGTTGCGATCTTAATGAAGAAAGCAGAAGACCATCAAATTCATCTTGCGGATGAGGTGGCATTCTTTATTGCTAAGCGTCTGCGTTCTAACGTTCGTGAGCTAGAAGGCGCACTGAACCGTGTAATCGCGAATGCGAACTTCACTGGCCGCCCGATCACGATCGATTTCGTACGCGAAGCGCTACGTGATCTACTGGCTCTGCAAGAGAAGCTGGTTACTATCGATAATATTCAGAAGACCGTTGCTGAGTACTACAAAATCAAAGTGGCTGATCTGCTGTCTAAGCGTCGTTCTCGTTCTGTTGCTCGCCCACGTCAACTGGCGATGGCACTAGCAAAAGAGCTGACTAACCACAGCTTGCCTGAGATCGGTGATGCATTTGGTGGCCGTGACCACACCACGGTACTGCACGCTTGCCGTAAGATTGCTCAGCTGCGTGAAGAGAGCCACGACATTAAAGAAGATTATTCGAACTTGATTCGTACCCTTTCTTCTTAATACACAGTATTCTTAACCTTAATAAGCAGAATCTTGGTCACGTACATATGCTGCGTGCCATTTAGACCGTAAGAGCAAGATATGAAATTTACCATTGAACGTAGTCATCTGATTAAGCCATTACAACAAGTGTCTGGCGCGCTAGGTGGCAGGCCAACGCTTCCAATTCTAGGAAACCTACTGATTAAGGTAGAAGATAACGTGTTGTCGATGACAGCAACGGATCTAGAAGTTGAACTGATCAGCCGTGTAACGCTTGAAGGTGATTTCGAAGCGGGCAGCATCACAGTTCCTTCTCGTAAATTCTTAGATATCTGCCGCGGTTTACCTGATAGCTCAGTGATCACTGTGGTATTGGATGGTGACCGTGTTCAAGTACGCTCTGGTCGTAGCCGTTTCTCATTGGCAACCTTACCTGCGGCCGATTTCCCTAATATTGAAGACTGGAGCAGTGAAGTTGAAGTGTCTGTGACACAGGCTGAACTGCGTAGTCTTATCGAAAAAACTCAATTCTCAATGGCGAACCAAGACGTTCGTTACTACCTCAACGGTATGTTGTTTGAGATTGAAGGCTCTACATTACGCAGTGTGGCGACCGATGGTCACCGTATGGCGGTATCTCAAGCGCAGCTTGGTGCGGATTTCGCACAGAAGCAGATCATTGTGCCTCGTAAAGGCGTGCAAGAGCTGGTGAAGCTATTGGATGCGCCTGAACAACCGGTAACACTGCAGATTGGTAACTCAAACGTGCGTGCTGAAGTGAACAACTATGTCTTCACTTCGAAGCTGGTTGATGGTCGTTTCCCAGATTATCGCCGCGTAATGCCGCAAAACACCACCAAAACGCTAGAAGCGGGTTGTGATGAACTGCGTTCAGCGTTCTCTCGAGCTGCGATTCTCTCGAATGAAAAATTCCGTGGTGTTCGCGTTAACCTTGCAGATAGCGAGATGCGCATTACTGCTAACAACCCAGAGCAAGAAGAAGCCGAAGAGATGCTGGACGTGACCTTTGAGGGTGATGCACTAGAGATCGGCTTTAACGTAAGCTATGTACTTGATGTTCTCAATACACTGCGCTGTGAGCAAGTTCGTATCTCAATGTCAGACGCGAACGCGAGTGCCTTGATTGAAAATGCACAAGATGACAGCGCAATGTACGTTGTTATGCCAATCCGTCTGTAGAGTTGGTGCCATCGTTAATGATTAATGTGATGACGCTATGCCACTCTCTCGTCTAATCGTTAAGCAGTTTAGAAATATTGAAGCCTGTGACATTCAACCGTCATCAGGCTTTAACTTTCTTATAGGGCCTAACGGAAGCGGTAAAACCAGTGTTCTTGAAGCGGTATATCTGCTCGGCCACGGTCGCTCATTTAAGAGTTCCCTAACGGGACGTATCATACAAAATGAGTGTAGCGAACTGTTTGTGCACGGCCGTTTTATGACCTCGGATCAATTTGAGCTGCCAATTGGCATTAATAAGCAGCGCGATGGCACAACAGAGGTTAAAATAAGCGGTCAAACTGGGCAAAAACTCGCGCAGTTAGCGCAAGTCTTACCTTTGCAGTTGATTCACCCTGAAGGGTTTGATTTACTGACAGATGGACCTAAGCATCGCCGCGCATTCATTGATTGGGGAGTCTTCCACAGTGAGTCGGGTTTCTACGATGCATGGGGCAGGGTTAAGCGCCTCAATAAGCAGCGAAACGCCTTATTGAAAACGGCAACCCACTACCGAGAGCTGAGCTACTGGGACCAAGAACTGGCCCGTTTAGCGGAAAGCATCAGTGAGTGGCGTGCCACCTACGTTAATCAGCTTAAAGAAGTCGCCGAAGAGATCTGCGCGACCTTCCTACCTGAGTTTGAGATAAAGATTAACTACTATCGCGGCTGGGACAAAGACACCCCATACGCCGAGATATTAGAGAAGAATTTTGAAAGGGATCAGCAGCTTGGTTACACCTTTAGTGGGCCAAACAAAGCGGATCTGAAGATAAAAGTGAACGGCACTCCAGTGGAAGATGTCTTGTCACGAGGTCAATTGAAGTTGATGGTGTGTGCGTTGCGAGTAGCACAAGGGCAACACCTCACTCAAATGACAGGTAAGCAGTGCATCTATTTAATAGATGACTTCGCTTCCGAATTAGATAGCCAACGCCGCGCACGTCTTGCTGAGTGTTTAAAGGCGACCGAGGCTCAAGTTTTTGTAAGCTCTATTACCGCTGATCAGATTGCAGATATGCATGATGAAAATAGCAGGATGTTTCATGTGGAACATGGCAAAATAGAGCAAGGATAATTAGTCAGAGAGTAACTATGTCAGATAATTACGATTCATCGAGTATTAAGGTACTGAAGGGTCTGGATGCGGTTCGTAAGCGTCCTGGAATGTACATTGGCGACACGGATGATGGTACCGGTCTGCACCACATGGTCTTCGAGGTAGTAGATAACTCTATTGATGAAGCGCTTGCTGGTCACTGTAATGACATCATTGTTACTATCCATGAAGACAATTCAGTATCGGTACGCGATGACGGCCGTGGTATTCCAACTGAAATTCACCCAGAAGAGAACGTGTCTGCTGCTGAAGTAATCATGACGGTTCTTCACGCTGGTGGTAAGTTCGATGATAACTCATACAAGGTATCAGGTGGCTTGCACGGTGTAGGTGTTTCAGTAGTAAACGCACTGTCTAAGCAGGTTACTCTTACTATCCACCGCGGTGGTAAAATCCATACTCAAACGTACCACCATGGTGAGCCTCAAGCGCCACTAGCTGTGATTGGTGATACGGACCAAACGGGTACAGAAATCCGTTTCTGGCCAAGTGAAGAGACATTCTCAAATGTACTTTTCCACTACGATATTCTAGCTAAACGTCTACGTGAACTGTCGTTCCTAAACTCAGGCGTTTCTATCAAGCTAATTGATGAGCGTGAAGAAGATAAATCGGATCACTTCATGTTTGAAGGTGGTATTCAGGCGTTCGTTGATCACCTAAACACCAACAAAACACCGATCATCCAAAAAATCTTCCACTTCGACCACGAACGTGAAGACGGCATTACTGTTGAAGTAGCAATGCAATGGAACGATGGTTACCAAGAGAACATCTACTGTTTCACAAACAACATTCCTCAACGTGATGGTGGTACTCACCTTGCTGGTTTCCGTGCTGCGCTGACGCGTACTCTGAACAGCTTCATGGATAAGGAAGGCTTCTCTAAGAAAGCGAAGACAGCAACATCAGGTGATGATGCTCGTGAAGGCCTAACTGCGGTTATCTCGGTAAAAGTGCCAGATCCTAAGTTCTCTAGCCAAACTAAAGACAAGCTGGTTTCTTCTGAAGTGAAATCTGCCGTTGAACAAGCGATGGGTGAAAAACTGTCTGAGTTCCTTATCGAGAACCCAACAGAAGCGAAAACCGTTTGTACTAAAATTATCGATGCAGCACGAGCTCGTGATGCAGCGCGTAAAGCACGTGAAATGACGCGTCGTAAAGGTGCTTTAGACCTAGCTGGCCTACCAGGCAAGCTTGCAGACTGTCAGGAAAAAGACCCTGCACTGTCTGAACTATACATAGTGGAGGGTGACTCGGCAGGCGGCTCCGCAAAACAAGGCCGTAACCGTAAGAACCAAGCGATTCTTCCACTTAAAGGTAAGATCCTAAACGTAGAGAAAGCACGTTTCGACAAGATGCTTTCTTCACAAGAAGTTGCAACGCTAATCACAGCACTTGGTTGTGGTATCGGCCGCGACGAATACAACCCAGATAAGCTGCGTTACCACAACATCATCATCATGACCGATGCCGATGTCGATGGTTCGCACATTCGCACGCTACTGTTGACCTTCTTCTACCGTCAAATGCCAGAGCTTATTGAGCGTGGCTACATCTACATCGCTCAGCCACCGCTTTACAAAGTGAAGAAAGGTAAGCAAGAGCAGTACATCAAAGATGAAGATGCAATGAACCAGTACCAAGTGGCATTGGCTCTAGACAACGCAGCGCTACACGTAAACCCTGATGCACCAGCATTGGCAGGTGAAGCGCTAGAGAAGCTAGTTCAGCAATACAACTCTGGTATCAAGCTGGTGGAGCGTATGAGCCGCCGTTACCCACATGCTCTAATGCATGAAATGATCTACATGCCTCGTCTAACTGCAGAGCAGTGTCACGATGAGTCAGCAGTAGAAGCATGGGGCAAGCAGCTAGTAGAACAACTGAACGCGAAAGAGGTTGGTGCAAGCCAGTACTCTCTAGAAGTTGAGAAGCATGAAGAGCTAGGTCTAAGCCTACCTAAGATTGTGGTTCGTACTCACGGTGTGACACACGAACACGCGCTAAGCGTTGATCTGTTTAACTCGAAAGAGTACGGCAAGCTAGCAAGCCTATCAGAAGCGTTAGATGGCCTGATTGAAGAGGGTGCTTACATCAAACGTGGTGAGCGTACTCAAGCAGTATCAAGCTTCGTTGAAGCGCTGAACTGGTTGATTAAAGAGTCTCGTCGTGGTCTAAGCCTACAACGATACAAAGGTCTAGGTGAGATGAACCCAGATCAGCTTTGGGAAACCACAATGGACCCAGAGACACGTCGTATGATGCAAGTAACGATCGAAGATGCAGTCGGCGCAGACCAGCTGTTCACCACGCTAATGGGTGACCAAGTTGAGCCTCGTCGTAACTTCATCGAAGAGAACGCATTGAAGGTTGCTAACTTGGATGTGTAGATTGTCCTAAAAAATAATCTAAAGATTTTAAAGAGACTGTCAGAAATGGCGGTCTTTTTTATTGCCGATATTTTAATTATCTTTCAATAAGTTGGCTCGTCATCCTCAAGAGGGAGGAACGACCGAGTTGGGGATCTCTAGAAGCGCGTAGAAAAATTTTTAGCTCGATCCCTTGAAACTATTTTGCTCAATCCATATATCTATTTGTGAAGAGGATGACTGTCTTGCTCATAAGAGAAGAAACAGAACCTTCATTACCGCTGACGAAGTATCGCTCAACAGAGGATAACTTTAGCAGCACACAACTTAAAAATTGATTCACTGTCATGTCCCAGTGTTGTCGCCAGCAGAGGTGAAACCCGAGGAATGCGAATTGAATCTCTTAGCTGTTTACTTGGTCTCATACACAGGTTCGATCTAAGTAAAACTCGCAGCTAAGACTATTGCTTACTAAAAGGATAGCATTATGAGAACTGTAGATTTCACTCCACTTTACCGCAACGCAATCGGCTTCGATCGTCTATTCAACATGATGGAAGCGAACACATCGAAGAATACTTCTGGCGGTTACCCTCCATACAACATCGAGCAAAAAGACGAGAACAACTACCGTATCACTATGGCTGTTGCGGGTTTTGCTGATGACCAATTAGATCTGACTCAGAAAGAGAACATGCTAATTGTTAAAGGTGAGCGTAAACCTGAAGCAGAAAAAACCTATGTGTATCAAGGTATCGCAGAGCGTGATTTTGAGCGTAAATTCCAACTTGCAGATTACGTAAAAGTAGTAGGAGCAAGCATGGAAAATGGTCTTCTTCACATCGACCTAGAACGCGAAATCCCAGAAGCGATGCAACCACGTAAGATTGCTATCAATGGTAATAGCCTACTAGAAGGTTAATTGCTATTAGCTCCTTAGAGCTAAAAACTATCGGGAAGTAAAAGTGAAAGAGCACCTGTACCTTGAAGAAGGTCGGTGCTCTTTTTGTATTTGGTCTACGGTAAGCTAAAAGCTCTGATTACTGTTCTGCGTAAGCCTTTTTCACTTCTTCAGCAATAATCGCAATGCCTTTTTGCATTGCTTCATCGTCTTGTACGTAGTTCATACGTAGGCACTGATGAGCATGATCCCACTCATCTTCTTGGCCGATAAAGAAGTATTCACCCGGAACAATCAGCACGCCGCGAGCTTTTAATCTGTCGTACAGTTCCATGGTAGTGATTGGCAGTTCATCAAACCATAGCCACAGGAAGATAGCGCCTTCAGGTTTGTGAATACGGAAACGTGGGTCATCAATCGCTTGTTGCAGTAGTTCGACAGCGCGCAAAGACTTCTCTTTATAGAAAGGTTTAATCACTTCGCTGCTTAAACGCAATAGATCACCTTTTTCAATCATGTGATTGGCAATCGCTGGCCCAACACTGCTTGGCGCTAAGCTTATGATGCCATTCATGTTGGTTAGTGCTTGAGTGACTTCTTCGCTCGCAATCACGATACCGCAGCGCACTCCTGGCAAACCAAGCTTAGAAAGGCTCATGCACAGAATCGTGTTTTCATTCCAGAATGGTTCGACATCTTCAAAGATGATGTTTGGGAATGGTAGGCCGTAAGCGTTGTCGATCAGCAGTGGGATGTTGTTCTCACGCGCGAGTTTATCCAGCTTACGTACTTCTTCGTCGGTCAGTACGTTACCTGTCGGGTTGGTTGGGCGAGACGCACAGATAGCCGCGACTGAGTCATCAACCTTAAGTTGTTCAAAATCGACGTGGTATTTGAACTGGCGGTTTTCTAGCAGTTCGATCTCTGGGTGGTAAGAGATAAAGATATCGTCATCAATTCCCGCATCGCCGTAGCCGATGTATTCCGGCGCGATCGGCAGTAGGATTTTCTTATGTGAGCCATCTGGCTGTTGGCCTGCTAGCAGGTTGAACAGGTAAAAGAAGCCACTTTGACTGCCATTAGTTAGGCTGATGTTCTTTTCGCTGATGTCCCAGCCATAGGTCTCTTTTAGCATTGCAGCGAGAGACTTAATAAAGCTGTCTTTGCCCTGCGGGCCATCGTAGTTGGCGAGGGCGGCGATGAGTTCTCCACTGGCGAGCATGTCGGCACTGGCTTGGTTAAAGTAATCGAGCATGGCTGGGATAGCGGCTGGGTTGCCACCACCAAGCATGATTGCGCCAGGAGTGCGCAGGCCATCATTCAAATCATCCATTAAACGAGTGATTCCAGAGTAACGATTAAACTTTTCACCAAACTTAGAGAACTGCATTACTTATTTTACCTAATTCATTGTGATTGCTTGTTATGTGTCATTAAGGCAGACCTTATGTCTGCCATCAGTGTAATCCTTGAACATACCGCAATGTTTTTGCGACGCATAGCGCCAAATGCTCTAACACGTAAAAAACTTCTATAAAGTTTGGCTAATGAGTAACTGCTTGCTTATTGCACTGGTTTTTGAGATCAAAAAGGAGAAGCCGAAGCTTCTCCTTGAGTTTCTACTGTTTTATGCCTACGAACGCTTTATTTCGAACCGGTATACACAACCAACACCTTGTCATCTTGGTATTGACGTTCGAAGGCGTAATATCCCTTGCTGTTGCGGATGATGTGCTTACCTTGCGCGACAGCAGGGTGGCGTTGGCGGAATTGTCCGAGTGCTTGCCAGTGCTTTAACAACTCGGCACGCTCTCCGGTGATTTGCTCCCAAGGCATGTCTGAGCGAGTGCCTTGCATTGGGTCTGATCCTGTTGGTCCAAAGTCACGGGCTATTTCATCTCCGTAATAGATCTGCACTGCACCCGGAGCCAGCATTAACGCATTCGCGGCTTTGGTTTGTTTGGCAAAGTCATTGCCGTGCTGCGTCCAGAATAGTGAGGTGTCGTGAGAGGATAAGTAACTCAACACGTTGAACTCGCTGTCACTGTTGATCTTCTCTGCATAGCGAAGGTAGTCAGCATCGAGATCGGATAGGCATTTAAGCGCTTTAGGGGCGATATCGCTCTGGAATTCAAAGTTGATGATCGAATCAAATCCGTTAGCGAAGTAATCTGACTTCACCACGCTGTGTGCCCATACTTCGCCGGTCATCCAGAAGGGTAGGTCATCTAGAGCTTTGTCTGGGTTGTTCTGTTTCCATTCAGCCAGTGCTTGGTTAGTGCTCTTTTTCAGTTCTGCCCACGCTTCCAGTTCAACGTGCTTGGCGGTATCGACTCTAAAGCCATCCACGCCGTATTCACGTACCCAGTCTGAAAGCCAAGTGATGAGGTGGTCACGAGGTGTTTTGAGTTCATCAGTCGCGCTGGTGGATTTGTTGCGATAGAAATTCGGTAGCCCTGTTGTTTCTGTCGATTCTGTTTTTAAATCAGGCAAGTGCGCTAATGACATGGTCAGGTTGTTGTAACCTGGAGAGTCGTAAGCACCGATATCGCTGCGTAGCCAGGCTTTGCCCCACCATTTTTCCCACGCTTCTTTGTCGCCGTAAGAGATGTAGTTGTTGAAGTAGTGCCAGTTCTGACCTTTAGCAGGTTGCCAATCTGTCCAGCTCTCACCAAGCGTTTTTGTTGCTTCCTCATCACTCAGGTTGAGCTTACCAAAGTCGAACTCCTGCATATCGGCAAGGGTAGCGTAGCCTGTGTGGTTCATGACTATATCCCAAACAACGCGAATTCCTTTGCTGTGCGCGGTATCGATGAAGGTTCTTAGCTCGTCTTCGGTACCCATGTTCTTATCAAGTTTGGTCCAATCTTGATGGTAGTAACCATGGTAGCCATAGTGTTTGAAATCACCACGGTCACCACCGCCAACCCAACCATGTATCTGCTCTAAAGGAGATGTAATCCAGATAGCATTAGCACCCAGTGATTCAATGTAGTCGAGTTTTTCGGTTAGGCCTGCCAAGTCACCACCGTGGAAGGTTCCGATTTCGTCTTGTCCATCTTGGCTGCGACCATAACTGTTGTCGTTATCAGGATTACCATTATGGAAACGGTCGGTCATTACGAAGTAAACCGCGGCGTTATCCCAACTAAAGTCTGCCTTGGTTTCAGGTTCTACTTTCTCAAGCAGCAGAACACCTTGGCTGTTTTCTGCTGGTTGCATGGTGACGCTGCCATTAGTTACTGTGACTTGTTTGCCTGAAAGAGCGTCTCTAACCACGGTGCCATCATCAAAGGTTTGAGCAACGTCGATAGTGGTTGGCTCGTCACTAGGAACCGGACAAGCAAAGCTTTGGAGTTGTTGCTGTTTTGGCTTTATTTGAACCGTTAACTCATTAGTTTGCGGGTTGAGAGTAAACTGGTAGGTATTCGCGCGAAAGACCTTAATGGCGAGCTCAGATTTCTCGGCGCAATCGTCTAGGCGAAGGGGCTTATTGAATTTGATGCGACTCTCTTCCGCCAGTGCATAGTTGGTGCCACAGGTGTTTTTACTGTCGCTGATGGAGAAGGTATAGCTACCTTTAGCGAGTTCCTGTTCTGCGATCACAGTGCCTTTGCCTGTTGATTTGAATACCGCGGTGTCGTTATCAATCGTCAGTAATAGGCTGTTGTCGCTGGTTTGACTGCATGCGCTGAGAGCAAGCATTGAAAGTGCGAGTACTGTTTTTTTCATTGTTCCCTTCCCCTGAATTAACAGGCCAGTTATAGCAAACAATGCCCTCTACAGTCTGAGTGCTGATTCATTCAGTTAATCAACAACACCTCTACAAACAAATGCTTGGTTCACAAAAACAAAAAGGGAAGCTTTCGCTTCCCTTTGGGTATTTACCTTTCGTTGCTCAGAGCATCGCTTTGAACAGCTTCCTCACTTGCACTTATTTTTGCAGTAGAGAGATATCAGCAATCTGTAGGAACAGGTTACGTAGGTTATTCAGTAGCGTTAGACGGTTCTTCTTAAGCGCTTCGTCATCAGCCATAACCATTACGTTATCGAAGAACGCATCAACAGGCTCGCGCAGACCCGCTAGCTTGCTTAGGGCTTCTTGGTAGTTACCTGTAGCGAATGCTGGCTCTAGTGATTCCGTCATTACTGTAACGTTTTCAGCCAGTGCTTTCTCTGCATCTTCTTGAAGAAGGGCTAGATCGATATCTGCTGCTAGCTCACCATCGAATTTCGCAAGGATGTTACCTACACGTTTGTTCGCTGCTGCTAGTGCTTCTGCCGCTTCTAGTTCACGGAAGTGAGAAACCGCTTTAACACGTTGGTCAAAGTCAGCTGGCTTAGTTGGACGGTTAGCTAGTACTGCCTGGATGATATCCACGCTGAAGCCAGCATCTTGGTACCATGCACGGAAACGACCTAGCATGAAGTCGATAACGTCAGCTTCTACGTTGTCGTTGGTTAACTTGTCGCCTAGTAGTTCTTTTGCTTTTGCGATCAGATCCGTTAGGTCTAGGTTGTAGCCGTTTTCAACGATAATACGTAGCACACCTAGTGATGCACGACGTAGAGCGAATGGGTCAGAACCTTTTGGAGCTTGGCCAATACCGAAGATACCTACGATAGTGTCTAGCTTGTCTGCCATTGCTACTGCAGAAGAGATACCAGTGCTTGGTAGGTCATCACCTGCGAAACGAGGCATGTACTGCTCGTAAAGTGCTAGTGCAACTTGCTCGTCTTCACCATCGTGAGTCGCGTAGTGCATGCCCATTACACCTTGAGTATCCGTGAATTCGAATACCATAGAGGTCATTAGGTCACATTTAGCCAGTAGGCCTGCGCGCTTCGACTTCTCAACGTCAGCATCGATCTGCTCAGCGATGTAGCCAGCAAGTTCTGTGATGCGGTCTGTCTTGTCTTTGATAGTACCAAGTTGCTTCTGGAAGATAGCTTGGTCTAGTTCAGGAAGACGGTCGATCAGAGGACGCTTACGGTCTGTGTTGAAGAAGAACTCAGCATCCGCAAGACGTGGGCGTACAACCTTCTCGTTACCTTCGATAACGTGGCGAGGCTCTTTAGACTCGATGTTCGATACGAAAATAAAGTTAGGAAGTAGCTTCTTGTTTTCATCATAAACAGGGAAGTACTTTTGGTCACCCTTCATGGTGTAAACCAAAGCTTCAGAAGGAACTTTTAGGAACTCTTCTTCAAACTTCGCTGTTAGTACTACTGGCCATTCAACAAGAGATGTTACTTCTTCAACAAGATCATCTTCTAGGTCAGCTTTACCGCCAACCGCTGCAGCTGCTTTTTGTGAATCAGCTAGGATGATTGCTTTACGCGCTTCGTAATCTGCCATTACTTTACCGCGCTCTTCTAGGATCGCTGGGTATTGCTCTGCAGAATCGATAGTGAACTCTTGCTCACCCATGAAGCGGTGACCACGGATAGTGCGGCCAGATGCTACGCCTAGGATCTCACCTTCGATAAGGTCAGCGCCCATCAGCATAGTCAGTGTTTTAACCGGACGGATGAACTGAGTCGTCTTGTTACCCCAGCGCATCGGCTTGGCGATAGGCAGGTTACCTAGTGCTTTAGCCGCTAGATCAACAACGATTTCAGACGTTGCTTGGCCTTTTACTTCTTGTTTGAAAAGAAGCCATTCGCCTTTGTCTGTTACTAGACGGTCAGCTTGTTCAACCGTGATGCCGTTACCACGAGCCCAACCTTGAGCTGCTTTTGTTGCGTTGCCGTCAGCATCGAATGCTACAGAAACTGCTGGGCCACGCTTTTCAACAACTTTGTCTTCTTGGCCTTCAGCCAGTGCTGCTACTTTAAGAGCAAGACGACGAGGTGCTGCGTACCATTTCACGCCTTCGTGCGCTAGGTTTGCGCCTTTTAGCTCAGCTTCGAAGTTTGCCGAGAATGCTTCTGCTAGAGTGCGAAGTTGCGTTGGTGGTAGCTCTTCAGTACCTAGTTCAATTAGAAATTCTTTAGCCATGATTACTTCTCCTCGTCCTTCTTGCACATTGGGAAGCCTAGTGCTTCACGTGACGCGTAGTATGCTTCAGCAACTGATTTAGTTAGGTTGCGAATACGAAGGATGTAACGTTGACGCTCTGTTACAGAGATAGCTTTGCGCGCATCAAGGATGTTGAATGCGTGGCCTGCTTTTAGAATGCGCTCGTAAGCTGGAAGCGGAAGTGGCTTTTCAAGCTCAAGTAGCTCTTTACACTCTTTTTCACACTGGTCGAAGAAACCGAATAGGAAATCTACGTCTGCGTGTTCGAAGTTGTACGTTGATTGCTCAACTTCGTTTTGGTGGAAGATGTCACCGTAAGTTACGTTAGAGCCGTCTGGTGCAACGTTCCATACTAGGTCGTAAACTGAGTCTACTTCCTGGATGTACATTGCTAGACGCTCGATACCGTAAGTGATCTCGCCTGTTACAGGCTTACATTCAAGGCCGCCAACCTGTTGGAAGTAAGTAAACTGAGTTACTTCCATGCCGTTTAGCCATACTTCCCAACCAAGACCCCATGCACCTAGTGTTGGGTTTTCCCAGTTATCTTCAACGAAGCGAATGTCGTGAACAAGTGGGTCAACACCAAGAACCTCTAGGGAGCCTAGGTACAACTCTTGGATATTGTCTGGCGATGGTTTTAGCGCTACTTGGAATTGGTAGTAGTGCTGAAGACGGTTAGGGTTTTCACCGTAACGGCCATCAGTAGGACGACGTGAAGGTTGTACGTAAGCTGTAGACATTGGCTCTGGGCCAAGTGCTCGTAGACATGTCATTGGGTGAGAGGTGCCTGCACCTACTTCCATATCTAGAGGTTGAACAATGGTACAACCGTTTTGAGCCCAGTAATCCTGCAGCGCGAGGATCATTCCCTGGAAGGTTTTGATATCGTATTTTTGCATAGTCAGGTTCGCGCGATTCTTTTAAATGAATGAGAAAAATAACCTCTGAGTATACCGAGATATTCGTAAAGCGAGTAGGGGTAATCTTGTTTAATTAGTGGTCTAAAATGTCGTTTAATGGATTTTTTTGCCTTTAATGTTTGTTTTTCGGTGCAAGTAGATATTTTGATAAGTTTGACACTTGTTTTTGACTACGTGGGTGATTAGAATCTCGCGGTCTTTGGGGAGTAGCTTACTTGTTCATATCCTAGTGAATGAGTTCGTTCGTCAACATAATTGATGCAAAATCATCATGGCGTTCGAGGCAACCACCACCTTGGTGGCGCTTAGCAAGACCTTAGACAAGCATCGTGAACCGGGATGGGGCGCGAGGTTTGTCTTTGGTTAAATATAATAATCTCCATCCCAAATGAGCATGTCGTGAGCGTTTTAGCCATTTCAATTACAACTGTCGCCTTAGCCGAGATCGGTGATAAGACCCAGTTGCTATCCCTTTTATTAGCCAGTCGATATCGAAAACCGATACCTATCATTGCAGCCATTTTCTTTGCCACCATAGCCAATCATGCCCTTGCAGCATGGCTCGGTGTGGTCGTCGCCGATTACTTATCGCCAGAAGTTTTAAAATGGGTGCTGGTGGTCAGCTTTATTGCAATGGCGGGCTGGATTCTGATTCCCGATAAGCTCGATGATGACGAACAAATTTCAAACCGTGGTCCTTTTGTCGCCAGCTTCATTGCGTTTTTTATCGCTGAAATTGGTGATAAGACCCAGATTGCGACTTCTATTCTAGGTGCGCAATACGCCGATGCTTTGGCGTGGGTAATTCTGGGTACAACCATAGGCATGTTGTTGGCGAACGTACCTGTGGTGATCATTGGTAAGCTGTCGGCAGATAAGATGCCTCTCGATCTGATTCGTAAGATCACAGCCCTGTTATTTGTTGGTCTGGCTATCGCTGCTGCGTTTTACTCGTAAGTGTTTTGAGTCTTATTATACTCAACCAGTGGAGTAATGTGTTGTAGGTCATACTCTTACAGTATTGTGAGGTTTATCGAGCGAATGGACATATAACTGTCATACTTGTCATGATATTTTAATCTTGTGAGTTAAGAACACGAGGGCATGATTATGTTGACGCGTTATATGGGTATTACTCCACAAAGCCAAAGCTATCTATTTACCTTTGGTCTTGCACTTACACTATTAGGCATGGTGCTGACGGACATGTGGCTACCAATGGTCGCCGGCGCTATGATCATGACTGGACTTGCAGTTGAGGCTTGGATTCGAGTCGCGCATATTATTCCGATGCGTAAAGACATCCGAGCGTTACAACAACAGCTTGATTATCTGCAAACCAAGTCTAGAGATGAATAAACAAAAAGCCGCTGGTACTCTGAGTTCTGCTTGAGAACATAAGGTACCAGCGGCTTTTTTGATGTTTGATTCTCGGTGGGGCGTTAAGCCTCCAATCCCTTTTTGATCAAATACTGGTATGGCAGCGTTTCTGTCTCTTGGCCTACCAACTGGTGATCCATGAATCGACAAAAGCTCGGGATATCTCGAGTGGTCGACGGATCGTCAGCTTTTACCAGTAACACATCGCCATCCTGCATGTTTCTAATTGTCTTCCTGACCATCATTACTGGTTCTGGGCAACGCAGGCCTTCAGCTTCTAAAGTATGGGTTGCCAGTTCAGGTTTGAATGTCATGGTTTGTATCTCTATATCTATCTAACGTGTGAATAATACGTCTGCAGAAAAAATATGCAATAAGTGCTTGGCAAACAGAATCATTTCCTATAACTTAGTTAACAAGTTGATAACAACTTGAAACAAAGGCAACTAGCTAAGGAGTGGCGATGTTGACAGGATTAGATAGATTAACAATTTATTCGGTTCTCTGTTTTATTTCTTTTTGTGCGTTAGTTTTACGCTCATCGACAGAGACCTCACTGATGCCTATTTTTGGCATAGTAGCAACGATTATTGGTATTTGGGTTGAGATGCGCCGTTGGCAGGGTGTAGCCGAAGAGCAAGAGCACTAACCTAAGTACAGCAAACAAATTCCGATACGACATTCCGACACTATCCCCAAATTTTCTTGGGCTTCCCCGCGTAATTGCGGGATTTTTTTTATCTAAAGCATGCTATAAACAAGTTAGTGAACAATGATCATTGTATTCAGCTAGGTAAGTGGTGTGGAATTAGAAGACATCTATCGTAGAGACCTTAATTTATTGGTCGCCTTAAAGGTATTGATTGAAGAGGGCAGCGTTAGCCAGGCCGCGCTTCGTCTCAACTTGAGCCAATCGGCAACCAGCCGAGTGTTAGGGCGCTTAAGAGATCTACTCAACGACCCTCTTTTTACTCGCCAGGGCCAGCACCTTATTCCGACCAAAAAAGCACTCGAGATCAGTCAGCGAATTGATCAGCCTTTGGAGTCATTCCGTCAACTCCTTAGCCCGAGTGACTTCGACCCTTATTATTGCAGTGAACGCTTTCTAATTGCGACCACTGATTACGCAATGCAAACTATCTTGCCGTATGCACTGCCGAAGATTTATGAGCAAGCACCGAATATCTCTTTGGAATTT
The DNA here is from genome assembly GCF_027587015.1 of Vibrio sp. Makdt. Taxonomy (NCBI): domain Bacteria; kingdom Pseudomonadati; phylum Pseudomonadota; class Gammaproteobacteria; order Vibrionales; family Vibrionaceae; genus Vibrio; species Vibrio sp. Makdt. The sequence continues at coordinate 8,161 of NZ_JAPPTH010000023.1, read as the reverse complement.
GCCCCGCTGCAGCATGAACATTTGTTTAAACAGCTTAGTACCGAGCGCGTCGATATGGCGATTTGCCGACCAAGTGGCAGTGTTGCGCCACTTCATCAAGAGGTCCTTGGCCCTGTGGGTGTGTCGTGCTTACTCTCTAAAAACCACCCTTTGGCAGACAGTTCGTTGAGCCTTGAGGATTATGTCTCTTTGCCTCATGCGATGATTGCGATCAGTGATGGTGTAAAGGCTTTACTGGACAACGCTTTAGCCAATCAACAACCTCGAAAAATGGTACTGCGTGCTTATCACCTTGAAGCGGCATTAGCGATTGTCGATAGAATGCCGTTAGTGATTACGGTACCGGCTGATTTGGCATACTTGGTTGCAGAGCGTTATGACTTAGTGGTTAAGCCGCTGCCATTCGAGTTTATGCCGTTTGATTACTCGTTGATTTGGCATTCACGCTGCGACTCTTCTGCCTCACAGCAATGGCTGAGAAGAGTAGTCAAAGAAGAGTGTGGTGAGTTAATTCAAAAGCGGATTGCCGATGTCGGCTTAGGTTAGACTCAATAGTAGGTAGCAAATAGCAAAAAGGGCTGATCATGATCAGCCCTTTTGTTTTATTACGTGTTGTCTTTAGAGTGTTAAGCGATTACAGCTTGATAACTACACGGCCTGTGATTTGACCGTTAGTGATGTCTTCTGCCGCTTGAATCGCGTCATCTAGAGCTACTTCTTTTGTCGCGCTGTTGTAGAAAGACTCAGGTAGTAATTCAGCCAGTTGTTCCCACGCTTTAATGCGTTTTTCACGAGGGCACATAACAGAATCAACACCTTGTAGGCGAACGTTACGTAGAATGAATGGCATTACCGTCGTTGGTAAGTCAAAACCACCTGCTAGACCACAGATAGCAACCGCACCGTTGTAATCAATTTGTGCCAATACTTTCGCAAGTACTTTGCTGCCTACAGTGTCGATAGCACCAGCCCACATTTGTTTCTCAAGTGGTTTCGCTGGCTCTTCTAGTTCAGCACGCTCAACAATGCGAGTTGCACCTAGTGATTTTAATAGCTCACCATTTTCTGAAGCACGACCTGTTACTGCTGCTACTTTGTAACCTAATTGGTTTAGTAGAGTGATAGACACGCTACCTACACCGCCACTTGCGCCAGTCACTAGGATTTCACCGTCTTCAGGTTTGATGCCTGCATCGACAATAGCTTGAACACAAAGCATTGCAGTAAAGCCTGCTGTACCAATTGCCATTACTTTCTTAGCGTCTAGACCTTTAGGCATAGGCACTAACCAGTCACCGTTTAGGCTTGCTTTCTCAGCCATGCCACCCCAGTGACCTTCACCAACACCCCAACCCGTTAGAACCACTTCGTCGCCTGCTTTGTAGCGAGGGTCATCAGATTGTGAAACCACACCTGAAAGGTCGATACCAGGAACCATAGGGAAGTTGCGAACAATGCGCCCTTTACCTGTAATCGCCAAACCATCTTTGTAGTTCAAAGAAGAGTAGCTTACATCGATCTTCACGTTACCTTCAGGTAGTTGAGACTCTTCAATTTGAGAAACTGATGCGATAGTTTTTTTGTCTTCTTGGTTTAGTACAAGTGCTTTAAACATGATCTGCTCCATGGGAGAAATATTAGGAAACTGAAGTAACTTTAGTTGAATCGTGGGAGAAAAAATAATGAAACATCAACATTGAATCTATGCGTTTTATGCATAGATGTCGTTGGCTACTTTCCTCCTGATTCGGTTTGCTGAACGAACCTATCATTTTCTGATAGCTGGAAATAAAAAGTGCAGCTATATAAAGATAGCTGCACATAAGATTATCCGACAAATATTACCGTCGATGAGTGCTATGGGCGTTCAAATACCGTTGCAATACCTTGGCCTAAACCAATACACATGGTTGCTAATCCGTATTTCACGTCTTGCGCTTCCATTAGGTTGATTAGGGTTGTAGAGATACGAGAACCTGAACAGCCTAATGGGTGGCCTAGAGCAATGGCACCGCCATTTAGGTTCACTTTTTCGTCAACCACATCCAGTAGACCTAGGTCTTTAGCACAAGGTAGAGATTGCGCCGCGAACGCTTCGTTCAGTTCAATCACACCCATGTCTTCAATCGTTAAACCTGCGCGCTTTAACGCTTTTTGAGTAGCAGGTACTGGGCCGTAACCCATGATTGAAGGATCGCAGCCCGCGATAGCCATAGACTTAACGCGAGCACGAATCTTAAGACCTAGTGCGTTAGCTTTTTCTTCACTCATGATAAGCATTGCCGATGCACCATCAGATAGAGCCGATGAAGTACCTGCCGTTACTGTACCGTTAGCTGGGTCGAACACTGGGCGCAGTTGAGATAGGCCTTCAACCGTCGTTTCTGGACGAATAACTTCATCGTGATCCAGTGTAAACAGCGAACCGTCAGCAGCGTGACCTTCTGTTGGTAGAATTTCGTTTTTGAAACGACCTTCAACCGTTGCCGCATGTGCACGGGCGTGTGAACGTGCAGCGAATGCATCTTGGTCTTCACGGCTAATACCGTGCAGTTTGCCAAGCATTTCAGCCGTTAGGCCCATCATGCCAGCAGCTTTTGCTACGTTTTTTGACATGCCAGGGTGGAAATCAACACCGTGTGTCATTGGCACGTGACCCATGTGTTCCACACCACCAATTAGGCAGATTTCCGCATCACCAACCATGATTGAGCGAGTTGCATCATGCAGAGCTTGCATAGATGAACCACATAGACGGTTAACAGTGACTGCACCAATCTCAATCGGTAAGCCAGCCAGTAGCGCGGCGTTACGTGCAACGTTGAAGCCTTGCTCTAGTGTTTGCTGTACACAGCCCCAGTAGATATCTTCAATCTCTGAAGGGTTAACTTCTGGGTTACGCTCTAAAATACCTTTCATTAAATGTGCAGACAGATCTTCAGCACGAGTATGACGGTAAGCTCCACCTTTGGAACGTCCCATTGGGGTGCGAAGGCAATCAACAACAACTACATTATTCATTTTGATATTCCTTTTCCAAATGTGGGTTACAGAGAACTTGCTTGTTGAGCGTCGTAAAAGCTTTCGCCTTTCTCTGCCATATCAAGCAATAGTTGAGGAACTTGGTACATTGCACCTAAGTCTTGGTAGCCCTTCGCCATTTCTACGAAGTTACCAATACCCACACTGTCTAAGTAGCGGAATACGCCGCCTCGGAATGGAGGGAAGCCTAAACCGTAAACCAGTGCCATATCCGCTTCTTGCGGTGTCGCGATGATGCCTTCTTCTAAACAAAGAACGACTTCGTTGATCATTGGAATCATCACACGCTGGATAATTGTTTGGTCATCAAAATTTTGTGGTGCTTGGCATACGTCAGCCAAGATAGGAAGAATGTCTTCAGAGAAGGTCTTCTTCGGACGACCACGTTTGTCTACGCTGTATGTGTAGAAACCGCTACCGTTTTTCTGACCGTATTTTTCAGCAACGTAAAGTGCATCAATCGCATCACGACCTTCTTTGCCCATACGCTCAGGGAATCCTTGCGCCATCACAGCTTGTGCGTGGTGTGCTGTGTCTAGGCCTACAACGTCGAGTAAGTAAGCTGGGCCCATTGGCCAACCGAACTTGCGCTCCATGACTTTATCGATCTTAGTGAAGTCAGCACCGTCACGTAGCAACATGCTGAAACCGCCAAAGTAAGGGAAAAGTACACGGTTAACGAAGAAGCCTGGGCAATCATTTACAACGATAGGGGATTTGCCCATCTTCGCTGCGTAAGCCACAACGCGATTAATCGTCTCTTCTGAAGTGTGCTCGCCACGGATGATCTCAACCAAAGGCATGCGATGCACTGGATTAAAGAAGTGCATACCACAGAAGTTTTCTGGACGTTTCAGAGATTTCGCTAGCAGATTAATAGGAATCGTAGAAGTGTTTGATGTCAGTACTGTGTCTTCACCGACTAGGCCTTCCACTTCGCTCAGTACCGCAGCTTTTACTTTCGGGTTTTCTACCACGGCTTCTACGACAACGTCTGATTGCTCAACACCAGCGTAGTGCAGGCTTGGAGTAATCGAAGACAGGATGCCTGCCATCTTGAAGCCATCTAGGCGACCGCGAGATAGACGTTTATTCAATAGCTTAGACGCTTCATTCATACCAAGGTCAAGCGATGCTTGTGCGATATCTTTCATCATCACAGGCACGCCTTTCAGTGCAGATTGGTAAGCAATGCCGCCACCCATGATGCCTGCACCTAGTACAGCAGCACGTTGAGTGTCTTTGTTTGCTGACTTACCTGCTTTTTTAGCAAGACCTTTGATGTATTGGTCATTTAGGAACAGACCAACCAGTGCTTTTGCTTCTTCTGATTTAGCCAGCTTGATGAAGTGTTTACGTTCGATATCGAGCGCTGCATCACGATCGCTGCGTGCCGCTTCTTCAATCGCAATGACTGAAGTAATTGGAGCTGGGTAGTGAGGGCCCGCTTTTTGAGCAACAAGGCCTTTCGCCATGGTAAAGCTCATCATCGCTTCGAGTTTGCTTAGCGATAATGCTGATGTTTTCTGTTTGCGGCGTAATTGCCAGTCTAGTTTTTCATTGGCAGCCAGAGAAACGGTATTGATTGCCGACTCTAGCAGTTGGTCTGTTTCTACAATCGCGTCTAACAAGCCAATTTTTAGTGCTTCGTCAGCTCGGCAAGCTTTGCCTTGAGTGATGACTTCCATTGCACTGTCAGCACCGATAACGCGAGGCAGGCGCACACAACCACCAAAGCCAGGCATGATGCCAAGTTTGGTTTCAGGTAAGCCAATGCTGGTGGTCTTGTCACCGATACGGAAGTCAGTTGCCAATACACATTCACAGCCGCCGCCTAGGGCATGGCCGCGCATCATTGAAAGAGTTGGAACAGGAAGGTCTTCTAGCTTGCTGAAGATGGAGTTTGCAAATCTTAACCATTCATCAAGTTCTGATTCTGGCTTAGCAAATAGACCAAGAAATTCAGTGATGTCTGCGCCTACAATGAACGCGTCTTTGTTTGAAGTTAAGATTAAACCACGTAGTCCTGCGTGAGCTTTAAGAGCGTCTAACGCTTTGTCTAGTGATTCTAAAGTAGCAAGGTCGAGTTTGTTTACAGAGGCTGGAGCACAGAAGCTTAATTCTGCAATGCCATCTTGTAATTCCTTTACCTGTAGGGTGTTAGCTTGGTAAATCATTGTCTATCTCCATGACATACAATCCACGATTGTTTGAGAGAATCTTGTTGTCTTTCTATTATTGTAGAATACCTGGTAAGACCAGTTATCTTAGTCTGTACCTCTGTAAGATGAATTTCAATACATTTTTTAAACAATTGTTTAACATTGTGCGATAGCACAGATCCTCTAACCCTTATTATTCACGCGTGATACACTTCGCAGCTCTTATTAATTAAGTTAACGATATGAATGAACAGCCTTATTTAATACCGTCAGCTCCGGCTCTGTTTGAAGAAGAGATCAAGAAGAGCATCTTTATTACTCACCTTGCGCATACTCCAAGTGTAGAAGCCGCGAAGCAGTTCGTAGAGCAGGTAAAAAAAGAGCACGCTTCAGCGAGGCATAATTGCTGGGGCTTTGTTGCTGGTCGACCTGAAGATTCAATGCTTTGGGGCTTCAGTGATGATGGAGAACCATCGGGCACCGCGGGTAAGCCTATTTTGGCGCAATTGTCTGGATCGGGTGTGGGAGAATTAACGGCTGTCGTCACGCGTTACTCTGGCGGAATTAAGCTTGGAACCGGTGGTTTGGTTAAAGCTTATGGTGGTGGAGTGCAACAAGCTCTCAAGCTGCTTCAAACTATCGAGAAAAAAATAACCACAAAATTACGGCTAGAGTTAGACTATGGCTTTGTGCCGATCGCACAATCCATTATGGCTCAGCATCAGGCTGTTGAGGTCCAAGCGGATTATGGTGTGCAAGTTGAGCTTATTATTGAGATAGAGCTCCTGCAGGTAGATGCGTTTACCCAAACCATAATCAATAAAAGCGGTGCCAAGGCACTGGTAACGAAAGTAAAAGACAACTAGGAAGTGTGAAGCATTTCGCTTCGTTCAATAGCTCATGCAATTTCGCTCAATTATTCGAATCGTCGGATTATTATTAGCACTTTTTAGTGTATCAATGCTCGCACCTGCGTTAGTCGCCCTGATCTATCGAGATGGTGCGGGTGTGCCATTTGTGACGACTTTCTTTGTTCTGTTATTTTGTGGCGCGACGTGTTGGTTTCCAAACCGACGTTATAAGCATGAGTTAAAAGCGCGCGATGGCTTTTTGATCGTAGTTCTTTTTTGGACGGTAATCGGTAGTGCGGGTGCTTTGCCATTTTTGATCGCTGATAACCCGAATGTTTCGGTAACCGATGCCTTCTTCGAATCCTTTTCTGCACTAACCACTACCGGTGCGACGGTGATCGTTGGCCTTGATGACCTGCCTAAAGCTATCTTATTTTACCGTCAGTTCCTGCAATGGTTTGGTGGTATGGGTATCATCGTATTGGCGGTAGCGATCCTTCCAGTTCTGGGCATCGGTGGTATGCAGCTGTATCGAGCTGAGATTCCAGGCCCTGTAAAAGACAGCAAAATGACTCCGCGTATCGCTGAAACCGCAAAAGCGCTGTGGTACATCTATCTCAGCCTAACCATTGCTTGTGCGGTGGCGTTTTGGCTAGCCGGTATGAGCTTCTTTGATGCAATCAGTCATAGCTTCTCTACTATTGCTATTGGTGGCTTCTCCACTCACGATGCAAGCATGGGCTATTTCAACAGCCCGGCTATCAACATGATTACCGTGGTGTTCCTGCTTATATCTGCGTGTAATTACTCTCTTCACTTTGCTGCATTTGCTTCGGGTGGTGTGCATCCTAAGTATTATTGGAAAGATCCTGAGTTCCGCGCCTTTATCTTTATTCAGGCAGTACTGTTCTTGGTTTGTTTCTTATTACTGCTCAATCACCACTCTTATGATTCGTACTATGATGCTTTCGACCAAGCCTTGTTCCAAACCGTGTCTATCTCTACGACCGCGGGTTTTACAACGACGGGTTTCTCAGAGTGGCCATTGTTCTTACCCGTACTGCTTTTGTTCTCTTCTTTTATAGGGGGATGTGCAGGTTCTACGGGTGGTGGTATGAAAGTGATTCGAATCTTACTACTTACTCTGCAAGGTGCTCGTGAAATGAAGCGTCTTGTTCACCCACGGGCTGTCTATACCATCAAGGTTGGCGGTTCTGCACTACCACAACGTGTCGTAGATGCGGTCTGGGGCTTCTTCTCTGCATACGCATTAGTGTTTGTGGTTTGTATGCTGGCTCTTATTGCAACTGGTATGGACGAGTTGAGTGCTTTCTCTGCGGTAGCGGCGACATTAAATAACCTTGGCCCTGGCCTTGGTGAAGTCGCGGTGCACTTTGGCGATGTGAACGACAAAGCAAAGTGGGTACTTATCGTATCTATGCTGTTTGGCCGATTAGAAATCTTCACCTTATTAATCTTATTGACCCCTACGTTTTGGCGTAGCTAAGGACAACATTGTGGCAAAAGCTCTATTTTTGTATTCAAGCCGTGAAGGGCAGACCAAGAAAATCTTGAACTATATAAAAGAAGAAATGAGTGAGTTCGAATGTGAGCTTCAAGATCTGCACACTATTGGCAAGGTGGACTTTGCTCAGTATGACAGAGTGTTGATTGGCGCATCGATTCGTTATGGACACCTTAATAAGAAGCTATATCAATTTATTGATGCCAACCTTACTCAGTTGCAATCAAGCAAGGTTGCGTTCTTCTGCGTGAACTTAACGGCGCGTAAAGAAGACCAAGGCAAAGATACACCAGAAGGCAGTGCTTATATTAAGAAGTTCCTTATCAAGTCTCCATGGCAGCCGACTTTAATCGGTGTATTTGCAGGTGCCCTCTATTACCCACGTTATAACTGGTTCGATAGAACCATGATCCGCTTTATTATGAATATGACAGGTGGTGAAACGGATACAACGAAGGAAGTTGAGTACACAAACTGGGAAAAAGTCTCTTTGTTCACTGAAAAACTGAAGAATATGTAAGATAAAAGCCTACTTTTGAGGCGTTTTGAGTTCTTTTTAATCGAACGAATAAAAAAACGAA
>NZ_JAPPTH010000022.1:0-82249 GCF_027587015.1 Vibrio sp. Makdt | reverse complement strand
TAAATCAAGTATCTAATACTTGCTTCTACTAATTTTCGTCATTTTGCTTTGCATCTTTTTCACGATTAAATATACTGTATGAATATACAGGTATTTAATTATGCATGAACTCATAAAAAACTTACAAGACCGCCAGCTAATCTGGAAAGGGCTACAATCAACAACGCTAGGAAGTACCACTTCAACAGGCTATCCGCAATTGGATAAACAGCTTGATGGTGGCTTTCCGACGCACGGCGTTATTGAAGTTGAATCACAACAAGGGATCGGCGAACTACGCCTACTCACGCCCTATTTATCTCAACAAAACTCGCAAAAACTGGCCATATTCATTAACCCGCCAGGGAAGATCTGTGCCGAGTTTTTTAGTAGCCAGGGAGTCGAACTTGATAACATCTTGGTGATCGAGCCTCAACGCGATCTCGATGCATTATGGGCTGCTGAGCAATGCCTCAAGAGTGGTGCTTGCCATTCTGTATTGTTATGGGGAGCCGATCTCGAAATCCACCAAACCAAACGCTTACAAGCAGCAAGTGAAACCGGTAAATGCCTGCAGTTTCATTTTAAAGCCACCAGCCATAATCAATTATCCCTACCCGTTTCTTTAAGCATGAAGCTCTCTTCTCATGCTCAGGGGTTAAAGGTTGAGGTAACAAAAAGAAAAGGCAGCTGGTCGTATGGCAGCTTTATCCTCGACATGACTCACCATTGGCCGTTACTGACAGAGAAAGTCATCAGCATCGACAGTTCACACCGTGTCTTGTCTGATAATACTGTGCTGGCTTTTCCTATTGCGAAACAAGGCTAGCGTATGCTGTGGCTGTATCTGCACTTTCCATCTCTGCAATTGGATACCTTGTTTAACTCAAGTGAATCGAGCTCAAAGGAAGAATCACACGAGCAACCTATTATCATCGTGGATGAAAAAGATCATCGTGTACTGCAAGCTAATCAAGTCGCGCTGGAATCAGGCATCACACTGGGTATGGGGCTAGGGTCAGCGGCGGCGCTTTGCCATCACTTACACGTTCACCCATACAGCATTGAGCTTGAGAAAAACAAACTGAAAGAGATAGCTCAATGGGCGTACCTAGTGACTTCCGACATGACTCTGTTGCCACCCAATGGCTTGTTGATTAAAGCTTCTAACATGCTATCGCTTTACGATGGGCTGGATAACTATTGGCATGAACTCAAAAGCCATATTGAAGCTCTCAACATTAAGTTCAGTTTTGCCACGGGCTACTCACCGCTCTCTGCGATCCTTCTGGGCAAACAAGCGATCAATCAAGTAACGAACAATGTTCAACAGATGAAGGCTTGGGTTAACCAACAAGCATTAAGTTCTAGTGAATTGCCACCTAAGCAAGTTGAGCGCTTAAATCGTGTCGGTATTAATATCGTTGAAGAGCTATTGAAGCTGCCTTTGCAAGAAGTCGCACGTCGCTTTGATATCGACTTGGTCAATTATGTTGGTCGCCTCAATGGGCAATTCAAGCACCCTATTGATTTCTATCATCCACCAGAAAGCTTCCAGCAATATCTGGAGCTGTTGTTTGATATAGAGAACATTCTATTTATCGAAAAGCCACTGCTGAAGTTATTGAATCAACTGGAGTGCTTTTTGAAGCTACGTGACAGAGTCGCGTTTGAGCTAACACTGACTCTGCACCTCAGGGATAAAGACGACCACCATGTCTCTTTCTATTCAGCACAGGGGGATTACCTTGCTGAAAAGTGGGCTAACCTTACCCATCTCACCTTAGAGTCACTCAAGCTCACAGCCCCCGTTCAAGGGCTCACTCTCTCGTTAGCTCGTCATGGTGAACCTCAAACGGCCTACCATGATCTTTTTGATGGCAATACCGGAACGCTTGCTGCGCTAGATCTACTGTCACTGTTACAGGCAAAGCTCGGACAGGCATGTATTCAAACACCGAAAATACAGCAGGATCCTAGGCCAGAAAAAGCCAATCGCTATTCGCTTCCAACCCTGAGTAAAAACGTAGCAAAGAAACAAGCCACCGTTGAGGTTGTGGGACAAACAGAGCCAACTATCAATATAAGCCAACAGCGACTCAGGCCCAGTATTTTGCTGCAGGAGCCCGAAGCCTTAACCGAGAACGTCACCTTATCTCAGGGCCCTGAACGTATTGTTTCTGGATGGTGGGATGGCCAGAAAATCATTCGTGACTACTTTATTGCTCACAGTGAAAACGGTCGATGGTTATGGGTCTTTAGAACACCCGATAAGCAGTGGTTTTTGCACGGCTTATTTAGCTAGTCTGTTCTACTTATTCAATTTCAACGTCCCTTTTTCAATCATGTTTACTCGCAATGATTAAGTGAGATTACGTTATGTCTCAGCAATACTCAGAGCTTTTCTGCCAAAGTAATTACTCCTTTCTTGAGGGAGCTTCGCACGCGGAAGAGCTGGTTTTACAGGCCGACTTTTTACGTTACAAAGCACTTGCGGTCACCGACGAGTGCTCAGTAGCAGGCATCGTTAAGGTTCACTCTGCAATCAAGCAACATGAACTGTCGCTCAAACAGATTGTCGGGAGCATGTTTTGGCTAAATGAAGAGTGCCAAGTGGTTTTGCTGTGTCCAAATAGGAAGGCCTATGCTGAGCTGTGCCGTATTATTACTAACGCGAGACGCCGTAGCAGCAAAGGACATTATCAACTCTCTGAATGGGATATCATGTCGGCTAAGCACTGCTTCATTCTATGGCTGCCTCAACAGAAAACTGAAGACGCCCATTGGGGACAGTGGCTTTCACAACATCACTCAGGTCGATTGTGGATTGGATTGCAACGACACCTAAAACAGACCGATCAGCAGTACATCGATTACTGTGTGGAGCTGTCACATCATCATCACCTACCAATGACAGCTTGTGGCGGCGTGTTGATGCACAATGCTAATTGCTTGCCCTTACAGCACTCACTCACTGCGATTAAATACCAAAAGCCCATTACCGAAGTAGGCAGTCACTTACTGGCGAATGCCGAGCGCTGTTTGCGAAGCATCAATAAGCTCTCGCATATCTTTAAAACAGAGTGGCTAGAGGAGAGCAATCGCATCGCTGAACTGTGTGACTTTGATTTGGATAGCTTGCGATACGAATACCCAAGTGAACTGATCCCTCAAGGTGAAACTCCCATGAGTTATCTGCGCATGTTGGTCGAGAAAGGCAAACAGGCTCGCTTCCCACAAGGTGTCCCTAGTGACATTCAACAGATCATCGATAAAGAGTTAGGGCTTATTGACGAGCTCGACTACCCTTTCTTCTTCCTAACGATCCATGACATCGTCATGTTTGCGAAAAGCCAAGGCATTCTTTATCAAGGTCGAGGTTCAGCGGCCAATTCCGTGGTTTGTTACTGTCTAGAGATCACCTCTGTCGACCCAAGGCAGATCTCAGTACTGTTCGAACGCTTCATCAGTAAAGAGCGTGATGAGCCGCCCGATATTGATGTCGACTTTGAGCATGAACGCCGCGAAGAAATCATCCAGTACATCTATCAAAAATACGGTAGAGAACGTGCTGCGCTTGCTGCTACGGTCATTTCTTATCGCTTCAAAAGTGCAGTAAGGGATGTAGGTAAAGCACTGGGGCTACAGGAGACCCAGCTTGATTACTTCATTAAGAACACCAACCGCAGAGATAAAAGCCTAGGTTGGCAGGCTCAGCTCACGCTATTAGGGCTACAACCTGAATCTTTAAAAGGTCAGCAGTTTATCCATTTAGTTAATGAAATCATCGGCTTCCCACGTCACCTGTCTCAGCATGTGGGCGGCTTTGTGATCTCTTCTGGACCTTTGTATGAATTGGTTCCAGTCGAGAACGCCGCAATGCACGATCGCACAATTATTCAATGGGATAAGGATGACCTTGAAACTCTGGGGCTGCTTAAAGTTGATGTACTTGCACTTGGTATGCTTTCTGCCATTCGAAAATGCTTCGACCTGATCAAGCGTATTCATGGTCGCTCGTTAACGATCGCAGAGATCACTCGCCTTAAAGATGATCCTCAAGTTTATGGCATGATTCAACGAGCAGATACCGTTGGCATATTCCAGATTGAGTCACGAGCTCAAATGAGCATGCTTCCAAGGCTCAAGCCAAGGACGTACTACGACTTGGTGATTCAAATCGCTATCGTACGCCCAGGTCCTATTCAAGGTGACATGGTGCACCCTTATCTCAAGCGCCGTGATGGTATTGAGCCAATCAGCTATCCCTCGAAAGAGGTTGAATCCGTTCTATCGCGCACTATGGGTGTGCCTATATTCCAAGAGCAAGTGATAAAGCTCGCTATGGTCGCCGCAGGGTTTACAGGTGGTGAGGCGGATCAGCTCAGACGTGCGATGGCCGCTTGGAAGAAAAACGGCAACGTATTTAAATTTAAAACCAAACTCATTGAAGGCATGCAAAAGCGAGGCTATGACACTGAATTTGCGGAGCAAATATTTAAACAGATATGTGGCTTTGGTGAATACGGTTTCCCGGAAAGTCACTCCGCTTCGTTTGCAGTACTCGCGTATTGTTCAGCTTGGTTAAAATACTATTACCCAGAGTGCTTCTACGCCTCCTTACTGAATAGCCAACCTATGGGGTTTTACAGCCCATCGCAATTGGTACAAGATGCGCAGCGACACAATGTGGCGATACTCCCAGTATGTGTGAATGCCTCTCAAGACAACCACACAGTTGTCTCTCAGCAAAATGGTTTAGCGATACGTTTAGGGATGAGACAAATCAAAGGCTTGAGTGAACATGGTATCCAGAGTGTGCTCGCTAACCGGCCGAAATCGGGTTATCGCCACCCTAGTCAGGTAAAGCAGTTATCAATCAACAAGAAAGACATTGAGCTACTTGCCTCAGCAAATGCGCTTCACAACGTTTCAGGTGACCGCTTTCAAACTCGCTGGGCGATTATGGACTCGGCCTCTGATCTACCCTTGTTTAGTCAAATCGATGACAGCTTTGAAAAAGGTAATGACGAACAAGGATTGCAACAACCCAGTGAGATGCAGGATTTACTTGAGGACTTCACCAGTGTTGGGATCTCTTTGAATAAGCACCCCATCACGTTACTGGAAGAGGCTAATCGACTAGGTCGATTCACTCATATGAAAGACTTAAAACAACAACGACACAAATCCATGGTCACCGTTGTTGGGCTTGTAACGGGTAAGCAATCCCCCGGAACCGCAGCAGGCGTCACCTTTGTCACACTGGAAGATAATACGGGCAATATTAATGTGGTGGTATGGGGAGCAACGGCGCGCGCTCAACAGCAAGCGTATCTCACAGCCAAGGCGTTAAAGGTGCAAGGCATCCTAGAAAAAGAAGGTGAAGTGGTACATGTAATTGCGGGGAAGCTTATCGACATTACCGATGAGATTGTTGGCTTAAAAACCAAGTCGCGAGACTTTCACTAACAACTCAAGCGACTGTTTTATTTAGGAGAATAGAGAAACGAAAAAGGGAAGCATCTGCCTCCCTTTATTTCAAATTGTTGAGTTATACCTCAACGTCAGCTTCCGTACGTCTTTTCTTAAATTCCCTATATAGTAATAAGCTTAAAGTCATAACAACTTTAGACGTTAACCATATCATTAAGAGGAACTACCTTAAATTGTGCGTGAAAAGTTACGTGAGTAGTTGAGCATATTTTGTGACAATTAATATGCTGCATCAATAATAGCAAACGTTTTCCATAAGGTCACTCAAAACAAACCACCTGTCGGTATAATTTACAAAATCTGTCGCATACGCTCCTGCGTTACCTCAACCAACAAGTCCGGTTGGAACTTAGAAATGAAGCGGTTACACCCTACTTTCTCGACCATTGCTTCATTAAAACTTCCACTTAATGAAGTATTTAGCGTAATAAACAAGTCATGCATTCTTGGGTCAGTTCGTACTTCGTGTGTCAGCTTATAACCGTCCATTTCAGGCATTTCGGCGTCGGTGATCATCAACAGAATTTCTTGATTGATGTCTTTCCCTTCGTCACACCAACCCTTGAGTAAGTTCAGAGCTTCTAAGCCATCGCAACACTCAATGATGTTTAATCCAAGCTGCGACAAAGTGCCTTTAATTTGGTTACGTGCCGTTGAAGAGTCATCAACGATAAGTACGTTTCGGCCAATCATCTCTTGAGCTAACTGCTCATCTAACACACCTTCAGAGATCGACACATCGTAATCGATGATCTCTGCTAGCACCTTCTCAACATCGATGATCTCAACGATTTTGTGCTGATCTTCTTCTTGAATATGCGTGATAGCGGTTAGGTAGTTTGCACGACCTGTTGTCTTTGGTGGCGGCTGGATTTCAGTCCATGTTGTATTGACGATATTACGCACCTGTCCAACCAAGAAACCTTGTACAGTTCGGTTGTACTCCGTAATGATCAAGTTACTTTCTTGAGACTCTGCACGTGACGGCGGAAAGCCAATCGCACTTCGCAGATCAATCACAGGTACTGATTCACCACGTAAAGAAGCCACCCCTGTAATATGATGGTGGGAGCCCGGTAAGCGAGTAAGTACCGGCACTTTTAGCACTTCTTTAACTTTAAATACGTTAATCGCAAATAATTGGCGACTATTTAAGCTGAATAACAAGAGTTCCAGACGGTTTTCACCAACCAGTTTCGTTCTCTGATCAACCGAATTTAAAACGCCAGACATACAACACCTTAGTGACAAATAATAACTGTGGCTACAATAGCCTACTTCAATGGGTTAAAGCAAAGCGCTAATGCACAGAATGCTTAAACTAAGTACAACAAATGTTGTTATACGAAGCTTAAGTACATGGAAAGGATCGGGGAAGGCTAAAAGAAGAGAAAAAGAGTTAGCCTTCAATAACTTTCATTAGCAACTGACCGTCGTAGAGAGCCTGCTTAATAAGTGCAGCACCTGGCATGGTTGCTTGCTTGTAGAATCGAGATTCCACCAGCTCTAAATCTTGATGGTAAACCGATAAGCTCTGCTCTTCGATACACTTTTGAATCGCCGGGTACAGAACGCTCTTAGCTTGGTTGATAACACCACCGACTAAGATTTTCTCTGGGTTAAACAGGTTAATCACAATGGCAATCGCTGAACCTAAGTAACGGCCTAACTGCTCAATCACTTCGACAGCCAGTGGGTCACCATCAGCCGCAGCAGCACAGATTTGTTCAATCGTGACATCTTCAAAAACGGTAAGCGTGGATTCTTCACCATTGGCTAGGCGCTCTTTCACTTGTTCACGAATCGCCTGTGAACTCGCGACCGTTTCTAAACAGCCTCGATTACCACAATGGCAAAGTTTGCCTTCCTTATCGATCTGGATATGACCCAATTCACCGATGTTACCGTGACGACCTTGCAGAACTCGGCCATCAAGAATAATCCCGGCGCCTAAACCGTGGTGAATAGAGATTAAGACAGAGTTGTCATTATCTTGAGAATTACCAAACAACTTCTCTGCTAATGCCCAAGCTCGGGTGTCATTGGCAATAAAGACTGGTAGACCTGTTTCTTTGTAGATCTCAGGACCCAAAGCTAAGTTTTCGACATTGTAATGCGGCATTTGCAACACAATACCCTGCTCTGAATTCACAAGGCCTGGAAGCGTGACCGCGATACTGGTTACCCTGTCGAGCTGCTCAGCATAAGTTTGAAAGAATTCGTCGATTTCATGAAGAAGACGCGCAAGTACATCATCTTGGTCGCGTTCGTGAATGTCGATCTTCGTATCGATAAGCACATCGCCGCCCAGTTCATGAAGCGCGATAGTAAGATACCCGCGTCCAAGACGCATCGACAAGAATTGCCAACCTTCATTGTTGGTTTGCAAACCAACAGCAGGACGTCCGCGAGTCGTGGCTTCTTGAACCGTCGTCTCGTGGATAAGGTGAGCTTCCATGAGTTCACGGGTTATTTTGGTAATACTCGCCGGAGCCAACTCACTTTGTTTGGACAGATCGATACGAGAAATAGGACCTTTAAGGTCAATTAGTTTATATACACGACCAGCATTGACCTGTTTGATATGATCAATATGGCCCGGTTGAGCCATGTACATTTTACGCTCCAGAAATCATCAACGGGATAATTTTTTTACTTTGCGAAGTAATTGTGAAGTCACTTGGTATATCGCCGTGACCAGTATCACGTATATACATGAATCTTTGTGTATCGAGTCAAATAGTTCGAGGAAAATTAACACCCACATCGATAATTTACGACTTAATTTTCAGAATAAAACATCGCGTTTGAGCCCTGAATTCAATAATTAAAGGCAAATCAAGAAATATCCTCCTAGCTCCCAATAAATTATCAATTAATGCATATACTTAATTCAGTCTTTTAAAAAGATTACTGGCCTCACTCTAGGAGTATTCATGACAGCTGAATTAAGAAAAACGAAAATCGTCACAACGCTAGGCCCTTCTACCGATAAAGGTAACGTGCTTGAAGAGATCATCAAAGCCGGTGCCAATATTGTTCGTATGAACTTCTCCCACGGCAGCAGCGACGACCATATACAACGTGCAGAAAAAGTCAGAGCAATCGCAAAAAAACTGGGGACACAAATTGCTATTCTCGGCGACCTTCAAGGTCCCAAGATTCGTGTGTCGACATTCAGAGATGGAAAGATTCAACTGGCTGTTGGTGATGAATTCACTCTAGACAGCAGCCTAGGTTTAGGTGAAGGCGACCAGCACGCCGTTGGCCTCGACTACAAAGAGCTGCCTAATGATGTCTCAGCCGGCGACATTCTGTTGCTTGACGATGGTCGTGTGCAACTCAAAGTCACTCAGGTCGAAGGTTGCCGCGTTCATACCGAAGTCATCATTGGCGGTCCGCTATCCAACAACAAAGGCATCAACAAAAAAGGCGGTGGGCTTTCTGCAGAAGCGCTAACCGACAAAGACAAACGAGACATCGTCACCGCCGCCCAAATCCAAGTCGATTACCTCGCTGTCTCTTTCCCTCGTAACGGCGAAGACATGCACTACGCTCGCCAACTTGCGCGTGAAGCAGGTTTAGAAGCTCACCTGGTCGCCAAAGTAGAGCGAGCAGAGACAGTATCGACCGTTGAGAACATGGATGACATCATAATGGCTTCAGATGTGGTCATGGTGGCTCGTGGTGACCTCGGAGTAGAAATTGGAGACCCAGAGTTGGTCGGTGTACAAAAACAGCTTATACGCCGCGCTAGAGCCCTTAATCGCACTATCATCACTGCAACTCAGATGATGGAATCAATGATCTCCGCTCCAATGCCTACCCGTGCTGAAGTAATGGATGTAGCGAACGCAGTGCTTGATGGTACTGATGCGGTAATGCTGTCTGGTGAAACCGCTGCCGGGCAATACCCAGTAGAGACGGTAAAATCGATGGCTGAAGTGTGTGTGGGCGCCGAGAAGATGGCAAACGTCAATCAGTCCAACTACCGAATTGACCGCACTTTTGTGACAGCAGAAGAAACAGTATCAATGGCAACCATCTACTCTGCCAACCACATGGAAGGCATTAAAGGAGTAGTCACGCTGACTGAGTCTGGGCGCACTGCTTTGATGATGTCTCGCTTAAGTGCTGACATGCCTATCTACGCTTTGTCTCGTAACGAAGGAACGCTAAACCGTTGTACCTTGTATCGAGGCGTAACCCCTATCTACTTTGAGACAGAAGCCAAAGACAGCTTTGACATTGCACTATCGACACTTGCTTGCCTAAAAGAGAAAGGACACCTCAAGTTTGGTGATCTCGTGATCATTACCCAAGGCGATATCATGGACGTGGCTGGCTCAACTAACTGTATGAGAATCCTACCTGTCACTTAACTCTCAGCGCAGCGGATAAAGCCAATAAGCAGCGACAACATGAGATAAAAGTAAAAGGGTTATCGAACCAAGTTCAATAACCCTTTTTCATTTCAGTACATGACGAGCTATGTGTGCACACCACGAGGCTAGCTATAGCATTCCGCCCGCATTATTTATCAATAACAACGCTTGCCAGTTGGGGCATATGCGAACTGCGAGCGTTTTCCGTTGTGGTATAAGTTTCAACGAATCGGTAGCCGGCCTCTAAACCCAATTCGTAATCATGGAGCAAATCTTCTTTGTCACTCATTAAAGAGCTCGATTTTAACGGTCTACTTGGCGCGATCTGCACCACAAAGGCATCGTCTGGAGGAGAATTCAAAAAGTCTTGAGTCAACGAATAAGTTTGATAGTGCACCATCAACATGTCAGCCAACCCAGAATCAAACTTATCACCAATTAAATGGCTTAAACGGTAAATATCATCAGCGCCAAACAACCATCGACCACCATTAAGCAAATCTAAATGCCCACGGTCGCGCTTCTGCTCTTTAGAACGAAGGATCTGCTGCTGGAAAAAAGAGCTCCAGTCGGTTTTCCATTGCTCCACTTTCTGTTGCCAATGGCCTTGAACACTATCGAACGATTCTCGGAACCACTCCAGCTCCTCGGCAGTTACCGGTTTAGGTGCTTGAATTTTCTGTTGCTGCTGCGGAGCTTGAACTAGCGGTCTCCCCTCTTCATCGGTTACAGGTTCTGTACGAATCACAACAATTGAACGAGCTTGCCTACGCCACGCCTCTTGAACGGGAATAGAGGCAGACACGCCGCCATCCACATAAGCACTACCACCAATCAAGATCTCATCATTGTACAAACGAGGAATGGCACAAGTTGCTATCATCACCTTATACCAATCGTCTCCCAACAGAGGGAAGTAGTGATCTCGTAAATCTTTAGAACCCGTTACCGCCGCATAGAAGTGCCGCTCACCTAAGGTTTGTCGCCCTAAATCAAGGTCAAGCTTATAAGGATAAGCCATGATTTGCTCTAAGGCCCACTCAAGCCCTAAATTCTTCCTGTGCCGTATGTAAGAGAACAGATTGAAGAACTCTGGAGAGGTGGTCAGGTCAAGGACAAAAGAGCGCCCTAAGCCTTTATCACGGCACAAATAGGCACATAAGTTAAGCGCACCTGCCGAGGTACCGAAAAATTCATCGAAGGGGTCAAAATTAGAGAGGAGAAAAGCGTCGAGAACGCCTGAGGTAAAAATACTTCTCTGTCCGCCACCTTGAGCGACCAGTGCTGTTTTACCAGCAATAAACTTAGCGTAATAATCTAAGTCTATTGCGGTATCAATATTGGTTACGAACCCACTATTCATTATTTCCTGAGTATCAAAACTCAGCCTCGCAATAAATGGTATTAACTACCGATCGCAATAAATGGTATTAACTACCGATCGCAATAAAGCCAAATGAAAGAATGATTACGTAGATGAACGCTGTAATTTGTAGGGCATTTTTCAGATTATGTTCCATAGACACCTCTGGCTTATTATTAATTTGTTGAGTCACTATTTAAGTACTATCAGGTGTGTGAAGTATCTTCAAGAATCGTCGAAATTAGTCGCACGATATTGATGTAACCATCACAATTAGTAAGTGTATGGATAAGGATATACTCATGAATAACAAAGCAAATATGATGACGTTGGTTGCACTTTTCTCGGTTTCGAGTGTTTATGCCTCACCGGAGATCATTATTACTCCAATGGTTGGTTATACCGCCGGAGGGAGTGTTGAAGATCAAAATGGTAAAAACTATGACATGAAAGGATCTGAAAATTACACCTTTGCCATTGAAACGCCGCTTGAGAAAGGACGTGTTGGTTTCTTTTATTCGAATCAAAGCTCAGAGCTGGAAACGCTTAACCTAAGCTCTTCAATCCAATACCTGCACTTTCAAAGTAGTATTTACTACCCTGCATCTTCGGTTCTGTCAGGGTACCTAGGCTTAGGACTGGGCGCCTCTTATGTTGATGTGGACTGGGCGAAAGATAAATACGGTTTCTCGACGTCGATTTTTGGCGGTTTAGAATATAAGTTTAGTGACCGCTTAGCGCTCAATACCCAAGTTCGTTGGTTAGGTACCGTCGTAGATAACGACACAACCGGCGTATGCAACATTCCAAGCAATGGCCAAGACTGCATTATTCGCTTTGATACAGACTGGATGAACCAATTCCAAGCCAATGTCGGATTAAGTTTTACTTTCTAAATGACAATGCATACTACAGAAATGAAAAAGCCAGCTAATTTGCTGGCTTTTCGCTGTATCGTATTTTTCAGTTCAACCTTAGAACTTATAGGTCACACCCAGAGCACCGCCTAGTTGCAACTCAACACCTTTGTACATATCAAGTTCAGGGTGAACCTGTGCGTAAGCATTCCAACCTTCGTAGAAGTTCACTTTAACGCCTAACGGCAAGCGTAAGCCAAAGTCGTCATTCCATTCAGCCCAAGCACCCGCGCCGACGTACCAGCTCAACGGAGCTTCAGTCTCGAACTGACCTCGCTTCCAGATGTAATCAAATGCAGCGCCGTCATTACCAATAGTAACACGGTATTTCTGGTCAAACTCAACAACGGCACTCAGATCTTGGTCAACGGCTAGACCAACTTCTAACGCAGGAGCTTCAGAAGCGTGAGCTAACGAGGCAAGGCTGCCGCACATAAGGCCAATCAAGTAACGATGTTTCATAGTATTCTCAAACTGTTTCAAAAAACGGTAGGTTAATTAAATACCGACACCATTTGTCATCATCAGGTTAAAGATAGCAGGCCATCAAAGGTGATATCCATAGGAGAGTAATTTCAAATGAATGGTAAATAACTGAGAGACAAAAGAATAAGTTTGATGAAACATAGCTAAACAGTAGAAAACAAAAAAGGAGGCCTTTCGGCCTCCTTTCAATTTATTGAATCAGTGAATTAACCGTTGTTACGGATCCACTCATCCATGTCTGTTTTCAGGTTGTCAGATTTAGTACCGAAGATAGCTTGTACGCCACCCGCTACTACTACAACACCTGCAGCACCTAGTTTCTTCAGCTTGTCTTGGTCAACAACTGCTGTATCAGCAACTGCAACACGTAGACGAGTGATACAAGCGTCAAGACCAGTGATGTTCGCTTTACCGCCGAATGCAGCAACTAGCTCACCAGCAAGTTCAGAACCAGTCGCAACTGCTTCTTCTTCTGACTCGTCTTCACGACCCGGAGTTTTAAGGTCTAGAGCTTTAATCACAGTGCGGAATACGATGTAGTAGATTGCAGCGTAAGCAATACCACATACAACCATTAGGCCCATCTTAGACGCGTTGCCAGATAGAACTAGGAAGTCGATTAGACCGTGTGAGAAAGATGTACCGTGTACAAAACCTAGAGTGTTCGCAAGAACGTAAGCAGAGCCAGCTAGTAGAGCGTGGATTGCGTACAGAACAGGAGCAACGAATAGGAATGAGAATTCAATTGGTTCAGTGATACCCGTTAGGAATGAAGTTAACGCAGCAGAAGCCATGATACCCATTACTTTAGCGCGGTTTTCAGGCTTAGCTGAGTGTGCAATTGCGATTGCAGCAGCAGGAAGACCGAACATCTTGAACATGTAACCACCAGCTAGCTGACCGAAGCCATTGCCCGCTGCACGAGATGCGTCATCAGCAACTAGGTAACAAGTAAGAACACCGTTTTGAGTTTCGCCAGCAGCGTTTACACAAGTACCAGCTTCGAAGAAGAAAGGTACGTTCCATACGTGGTGAAGACCAAATGGAATTAGAGAGCGCTCAACGATACCGTAGATACCAAACGCCACTTGTGGGTTTTGGTGAGCAGCCCAATCAGAGAACGCAGAGATAGCGCCGCCAACTGGAGGCCATACTACAGATAGTAGAATTGCTAGACCGATCGCAGAGAAACCTGTGATGATTGGCACAGCACGCTTACCAGCGAAGAAGCCAAGGTACTCAGGAAGTTGAATACGGAAGAAACGGTTGAATGCCCAAGCAGCAACACCACCGACTAGGATACCACCTAGTACACCAGTATCGATTTTATCAACGCCCATTACACCAGCCATTACGCCTAGTGTAGCAGTCATGATGCCGTAACCAACGATTGCAGCTAGACCAGCTACACCATCGTTGTTAGTAAAGCCAAGTGCAACACCTACTGCGAACAGTAGTGCCATTTGACCGAATACTGAACCACCAGCTTGCTCCATAAGGTTTGAAACAATTTCTGGAATGAAAGGAAGATCTGCTGCACCGACACCTAGCAAAATACCCGCAACTGGTAAAACTGATACTGGAAGCATCAGAGACTTACCAACTTTTTGCAGGCTAGCAAAAAGGTTCTTAAACATGTTTATGCTCCTGATAAAGATAAAATAATTATATGGGTTCTAACGGCACACCCCCGTAGCCTATATGTTAGCACCCAGTGAAAATGTAACCATGTATTGCATTATATTTTCTGCCGCTAAATATATATTGATGCAGAACTAACTTTCTAGTGACTTACGAAATTTAGTTTCAAAACACGTCTTGGATCACATGTCAAATCTAGAAATGCAATGGTTTACAATAAAATAAGCAATTGAAATTTAAGGATATTTTTACAAGTCATTATTATTTTACTGGGTAAATAAAATAAGAGAGAATGTTATTTTTAGTAACAAAATTACAAATGTTATAATTCACGCTCTCAAGTTCAACATAATTCGTAAACATTAAAAAAAAACGTATTTTTGGTGATCAAAAACACAAAAAGGGAGCTTTCGCTCCCTTTTATTTGTTTAGTTAGTTTTTTATCGCAAAAAAAGTTTTTGGTAATTTTTGGTCGTTTGTTCAGCAACCTCTTTCATCGATACACCTTTTAATTGCGCGATGTAGGCCGCCACTTCCACAACATATGCAGGTTGGTTCTGCTTTCCACGATATGGGATCGGTGCTAAGTATGGAGAATCCGTTTCAATTAGTAGCCTATCTAACGGCAGATTCTTAACGACCTCTTTAAGTTCTGTTGCCTGCTTAAAGGTCACAATACCTGAAATTGAGATATAAAATCCCAGCTCCATGGCCGCTTCAGCAAATGCCTGATCTTCGGTAAAGCAGTGGATTACACCACCACACTTCTCTGCACCACCATCACGAAGAATAGCAAGTGTATCTTCACGCGCATTACGGGTATGGATGATCAAAGGCTTGTTCAGTTCAACCGCTAGCTCAACATGCTGTTTAAATCGCAGTTGCTGCAGTTCAGCCGTTTCAGGCTGGTAATGGTAATCAAGGCCAGTTTCACCAATGGCAACGACTTTAGAATTGCTCGCGTATTCACGCATTCTTTCTAAACTAAAGTCACTCTCAACATCAAGAGGATGAACGCCACAAGACGCGTTAACGTTATCAAACGGTGCAATCATTTCGAGCATGTTTTCAAACGAATCTAGTGTCACACCTACAGAAAGTAGTTGGTCAACATTCGCTGCTTTTGCTTTGTTCACGACATCTTCTACACTGGTGTGTAAATCTTGGTAATCCAGCTTGTCTAAATGACAGTGGGAATCTACGAACATGTTTCCTCGCAAGTGGCTATCAGCCAATTCATTATGAGTAGCTCCGTATTGAGCCCAGGGTGTTGCTTCAACTGCTCAGTCAATATCAACAGTTTATGTGCTGCAGTATAGGCGCTTTGATAAGACATCACCTCACGCAGC
Source organism: Vibrio sp. Makdt (assembly GCF_027587015.1). Classification (NCBI taxonomy): domain Bacteria; kingdom Pseudomonadati; phylum Pseudomonadota; class Gammaproteobacteria; order Vibrionales; family Vibrionaceae; genus Vibrio; species Vibrio sp. Makdt. The sequence goes on along the minus strand of NZ_JAPPTH010000022.1, from coordinate 66,633 downwards.
GCATTAGCGCTGGGAGTGATAGCCGTATTCGCTAAGCCAAAATGCAGCTTCTGTACGTCAGACAATAAGTGCCATAACCAACCCAATTGAATCAAAGGGTCTTTGCTAAGCTCTGTCGAGAACTTTAGCATGTCAGGTTGAGTGCCTTTGATGATATTAACGAAACCGTCGAACACTTTCTCGGAAGCGTCAACACCGCCCTCTTCAAACATCGCTTTCGCTTTCAACGGAGCATTGTCGTTAAGTGCCAAAATATACGCAGGAACGGCCTTACCCACTTCTCCATCTAGCCATGCTGAGCCCGCTTCCAATTGTGGGCTCACCACATTGAACTGCTGACAGCGACTGATGATGGTTGGCATTAATCGATTACTGTTACGAGTCGATAAAATGAAAATACACTGGCTTGATGGCTCTTCGAGAGTTTTCAAAAGAGCATTAGAAGCCGACTCGTTCATCGCTTCAGCAGGCTCAAGCAAGATAACGCGTAAACCGCCCAACTGGGATGACTCTTGAGCCCAGCGATTACTAGCACGAACTTGATCAACCGTGATCGATTTGCCTTCTTTCTCTGGCGAGATGACATGAAAATCGGGATGACTGCCCGACTTCATTAACTCACAGCTATGGCAAAAACCACACGCCTCACTTTCATAGTTTGTGCACATTAATGCATCGGTAAGTTGGCTAATGAGAGCGTCAACGCCCAACCCTTCCGGCGCATTAACAATCACCGAATTAGGAAAACGCTCAGCATCGAGGCTTTTTTTCCACTCACTCCAAACTGGTGTGAGCCAAGAATACACTTCCGCCATGACTACCTACTGTTGGTCTAGCCACGTACTAAGCGCTTGCTTAATATCCGCGGCTACTTGTTCTATCTCTTGCTCTGCATTGATCACAAGAACCGACTCATCTTGCGCAGCGATCTCAAGGTAACGTTCACGCGTGCGATCGAAGAAAGAGATATCCATCTTTTCAATTCTATCTAGCTCACCACGGCCACGTGCACGCTCAAGCCCTACTCTAGGGTCTAAGTCCAAGTATAGAGTTAGATCCGGCTTAAAATCGCCTAGTGTGGTTGCTTTCAATGATTCCATTGTCGTACGCGCGATCTGGCGACCACCACCTTGATACGCTTGAGAAGACATATCATGACGATCACCCAATACCCATTTACCGCTATCTAAAGCAGGCTTAATCACGTTTTCGACTAATTGAACACGTGCAGCGTACATCAGCAGTAACTCAGTCATGTCTTGAAGCTGTTCGCCTTCGTGCTCTTCTTTGACCAGTGAACGCATCTTTTCTGCCAGCACGGTACCGCCTGGTTCTCGAGTGTTTACTAGCTCTTCAACACCAGAAGCTTTCAATGTCTCAACAATGGCATTGATAGCTGTACTTTTACCCGCACCTTCAAGGCCTTCAACCACGATAAATTTCGACTGATTCATAATTCGTTCTTTATTTGTTTTTTCTTAATTGTTTTAAGTAAGCTCGTACTGCACGATTGTGCTCAGCCAAACTCTTTGAAAATACGTGCCCACCTGTGCCACTCGCGACAAAATAGAGATAGTTGCTCTTTTCTGGATTCAGAGCCGCATTAATTGACGCTCGACCTGCCATGGCAATCGGCGTTGGCGGTAGGCCACTCATAGTGTATGTATTGTATGGCGTTGGAGTTCTTAAATCTTTCTTACGGATGTTGCCATCGTAGCTATCGCCCATTCCGTAAATCACCGTTGGATCCGTTTGTAGACGCATACGCTTGTTTAAGCGGTTAACGAACACAGACGACACACGTTCACGCTCTGAAGCTACGGCCGTCTCTTTCTCAATAATAGAAGCCAGAATCAGAGCTTCATAAGGTGACTTAAGAGGCAGTTTATCCGCTCTGTTTTCCCATTCATCATTCACCACGTTCATTAGGTCACGATGGGCGCGCTTCAACAAATCTAAATCGGTTGTGCCGTAGGTGTAGTGGTAGGTTTCCGCTAAGAACAAACCTTCTAGCTTCTCATTTTCAATACCCAGCTTTTCAGCGATCTCTTTTTCAGACACACCATCTAACGTCTGTTGAATGAATTCATTGTCTTTTAGCTGCACGAGCCATTCGTCGAAACGACTGCCTTCAACAAAGGTAATTGTAAACTGGTGCTCTTTACCCTCTACAAGCACTTGCAGCGCTTGCTCAAGCGTTAACCCCGGCTCTAGCAGGAAAGTACCCGCTTTTACGTCAACAAGTTCAGGGTGAAGCTTACGGATTAATTTCTCATAAGGAGATCCCTCAAATAGGCCCTCATTGATTAACTGAGCCAGCACGCGGTTAAAGCTGCTACCTGAAGCAACGGTAACTACCTGCGGCTTTTCTAATTGAATAACTTGTTTCAGGTTATCTTGTGCTTGGTTATACACATAGAACCCGGCAGCGCCCGCTGCAATGAGGCACAAGATAATAAAAATAAATAACTTTTTGATCACGAGTTTAGTTGTCCTTGAAGGCTACGAGTAACGGTTCCAATGTCGAATTGGGTTTCACTAATACGGGTAACAGGGGCAACCCCTAAAATGGAGTTGGTGATGAAAACCTCATCAGCTTGCATGAGTTGAGGTAAGCAATAGTCACCAATAGTAACGGAAAGTTCAGTTTGGTTCAGCGCAGTTAACACTTGCTTACGCATAACTCCCGCTACACCACTTTGGGTTAGCTGAGGCGTACAAATCACCTCACCTTGGCGCCAAAACAGATTGGCCATGGTGGTTTCAATCACATTGCCAGAGATATCAAGAACCAAACCGTCAACTTCACCAGCTTGATCCATCTCGTCTTTCATCAGTACCTGCTCAAGACGATTGTTGTGCTTGTGACCAGCAAGCAATGGGCTCAGCCCTAAAGCTTGGCGACAAATCCCGAGTTCAACTCCGGTATCTTGCCATGCCTCATAATGGCTTGGGTAATCAAACGTACTAATGGTAATGGTTGGCTTAGCAATGTTCTTAGTGCTGTAGCCTCTGCCGCCAGCACCGCGGCTAACATGCAGCTTTATTCCGGCTTTTCTATTATTAGACTTGTTTGCACTTTCATGGTGACTGTTTTGGATATATTGAATTGCACGAGCTAGCCACACGTTAACCACATTCCAATCTAGTGCAGAAATACGTAACGCTTTTAGACATTCATCGACACGATGCTGATGGTCGTGAAAATGCTGGATCTCACCATTTGAGACAAGCATAGTCGTAAAACAGCCGTCTCCGTATTGAAACGAACGGTCTGAGATGTCGATAGTTTGCTGGCTTTGTCCGTCAACCCAAAACATGTTTTTCCCCATAAAAAGAAACGGCTCAATGCTAAGCATCAAGCCGTTTAAAAACAAGTCTAATTATGACTATCTACGACGTTTAGGTCTTTTATAAGATGATTAAATCTTTTTGAAGATCAAACAACCGTTTGTACCACCGAAACCGAAAGAGTTACATGCAGCATATTCCATGTTGCTAACTTTACGAGCAGTGTGAGGTACTAGGTCAATGTCTAAGCCTTCTTCAGGATCATCTAGGTTGATTGTTGGTGGAACAATTTGGTCAACCAAAGACATAGCCGTGATGATAGCTTCGGCAGAGCCTGCAGCACCTAGAAGGTGGCCTGTCATTGATTTCGTAGAAGAAACCAATACTTGCTTACTGCCAGCTTCGCCAAGAGCACGTTTGATGCCCTTAACTTCTGCTACGTCGCCTGCAGGAGTCGATGTACCGTGTGCGTTAACATAACCGATTTGTTCACCAGTAATGCCAGCATCACGCATAGCCGCTTCCATTGCTAGTGCACCACCAGAGCCATCTTCACTTGGAGATGTCATGTGGTAAGCGTCACCCGACATACCGAAGCCAACTAGCTCACAGTAAATCTTAGCGCCACGAGCTTTCGCATGTTCGTACTCTTCTAGAACCATCATGCCTGCACCGTCACCAAGAACGAAACCGTCACGGCCTTTGTCCCATGGACGAGAAGCTTTTTGAGGCTCGTCGTTACGAGTAGATAGTGCTTTAGCTGCACCAAAACCACCCATACCTAGTGGTGTAGATGCTTTTTCAGCACCACCCGCTAGCATTGCGTCAGCATCGCCGTATGCAATCATACGTGCCGCGTGACCAATGTTATGTAGGCCAGTTGTACATGCAGTAGAAATAGCGATGTTAGGACCGCGTAGACCACGCATGATAGACATGTGACCAGCAATCATGTTCACGATCGTTGACGGAACAAAGAATGGGCTAATTTTACGAGGGCCTTTTTCAGTAAGCGCTTGGTGACCAGCTTCGATCAAACCAAGACCACCGATACCAGAACCGATAGCCACACCAATACGTGGTGCGTTCTCATCAGTAACAGTTAGACCAGAATCATCAAGTGCCTGAACACCTGCTGCGACGCCGTACTGGATGAATAGATCCATTTTACGAGCATCTTTTTTAGACATGTACTCTTCGCAGTTAAAGTCTTTAACTAGACCTGCAAAACGAGTTGAGAAATTGGTTGCATCAAAATGCTCGATATTCACGATACCACTTTGACCAGCTAGCAGGGCTTTCCAAGAAGATTCTACAGTGTTGCCTACCGGTGACAACATACCCATGCCAGTGACAACTACACGACGCTTGGACACGATTTTACACTCCGGAGATTGAGGTGATTTAAGATGAGGATAGATGAGTTAGAGAAAACACAGGCGGTCGAGGTGACCGCCTGGGAGAGATTATTACTGAGCGCTAGTTACGTAATCGATAGCTGCTTGAACAGTAGTAATTTTCTCAGCTTCTTCATCTGGGATTTCAGTGTCGAATTCTTCTTCTAGAGCCATTACTAGCTCAACTGTGTCTAGAGAATCTGCACCTAGGTCATCAACGAAAGAAGCTTCGTTTTTAACTTCAGCTTCGTCTACACCTAGCTGTTCAACAATGATTTTCTTTACGCGTTCTTCGAGGTTGCTCATTTTTTCTTTTCCTTTACAGAGTTCGCTTTATGCGATGTTTTCCGTAGTTTATTCAATCTATTGAAAGTTGCAAGGTCAACTTTTCTGGTCAAACCACAATTTTCACGATTTTAACCGAAATTACGTATGATCTTGACTTAAATCATGCACAAATGTTGCACATAATTTAAACCATGTACATACCGCCATTGACGTGAAGTGTTTCACCTGTGATATAAGCTGCCGCAGGCGACGCCAAAAATACCACAGCTTCAGCGATTTCGCGAGGGTCACCTAGTCGACCTGCTGGTACATTCGCCAAAGTTGCTGCACGTTGGTCATCATTTAGCGCTTTAGTCATGTCAGTTTCGATGAAACCAGGAGCAACAGTGTTTACTGTAACGCCACGAGACGCAACTTCACGAGCCATTGATTTAGTAAAGCCAATCACGCCAGCTTTCGCTGCTGCGTAGTTTGCTTGACCAGCGTTACCCATAGTACCAACTACAGAGCCAACGTTTACGATACGGCCTTCACGCTTCTTCATCATGCCACGCAATACAGCTTTAGACATGCGGAAGATAGGTGTTAGGTTAGTGTCGATGATGTCGTTCCATTCGTCGTCTTTCATACGCATTAGTAGGTTGTCACGAGTGATACCTGCATTGTTAACTAGAATGTCAATCGCACCGAACTCATCGTTGATGGTTTTCAGTGTAGCAGCAATTGAGTCAACATCAGTTACGTTAAGAGCAAGACCTTTACCGTTCTCGCCAAGGTACTCACTGATTGCAGCAGCGCCGCCTTCAGATGTAGCAGTACCGATAACTTTAGCACCACGCTCAACTAAAAGTTCAGCGATTGCACGACCGATACCACGGCTTGCGCCTGTAACTAGTGCAACTTTGCCTTCTAAATTCATCATAACTTCTCTATTAAGTGGTTATTACTTAGCAGCTTCTAGTGATGCAGTGTCATTAACTGCAGCAGCTGTCATAGTTTTTACGATTCGTTTTGTTAGGCCAGTAAGAACTTTACCAGGACCTAATTCGAGTAGCTTCTCAACGCCTTGCTCATTCATCGCTTGTACACCTTCAGTCCAACGAACTGGGCTGTAAAGTTGACGAACAAGCGCATCTTTAATTTTTGCAGGGTCTGTTTCAGCAACAACATCAACGTTGTTGATAACAGGTAGTGCTGGCGTGTTGAACTCTAGCGCTTCTAGAGCCACGGCTAGCTTGTCTGCTGCAGGTTTCATTAGTGCACAGTGAGACGGTACAGATACTGGTAGAGGAAGTGCACGCTTAGCGCCCGCTTCTTTACATAGTGCACCAGCACGCTCTACTGCCGCTTTGTTACCCGCGATAACAACTTGACCAGGAGAGTTGAAGTTCACTGGAGAAACAACTTCACCTTGTGCCGCTTCTTCACACGCTTTAGCAATCGCTTCATCATCTAGACCGATGATTGCGTACATAGCACCAACGCCTGCAGGAACCGCTTCTTGCATTAGTTGACCACGTAGTTCAACTAGCTTGATCGCTTCTTTAAAATCGATAACGCCAGCACATACTAGTGCAGAGTATTCACCTAAGCTGTGACCCGCTAAGTTTGCAGGTTGCTCTAGGCCAAGCTCTTGCCATACACGCCAAATTGCAACAGACGCTGTTAATAGAGCCGGTTGAGTGCGGAAAGTTTCATTTAGATTTTCTACTGGGCCATCTTGAACTAATGCCCATAGATCGTAACCAAGTGCTTCTGAAGCTTCAGCAAATGTTTGTTTAACAACATCATACTGTTCGCCTAGGTCTGCAAGCATACCGATAGCTTGAGAGCCTTGGCCTGGGAATACGATAGCAAACTTGCTCATTGTAATTTTCCTTTAAGCAAAGCAAAAAATTGAATAAGGCACATAAGTTATGTGCCTTGTTTGTAGGTTTTCGCTTAGGGTTAGAATTTAACTAACGCAGAACCCCAAGTGAAGCCGCCGCCAAATGCTTCCAATAGAAGTGTTTGACCGCGTTTAATTCGTCCGTCACGAACAGCTTCGTCTAATGCTGTTGGTACGGTAGCTGCTGAAGTGTTGCCGTGCTTATCAAGGGTGATCACCACTTGATCAAGTGACATCGTCAGTTTTTTCGCCGTTGCCGAAATAATACGGTAGTTCGCTTGGTGTGGAACTAACCAATCAAGCTCTGACTTATCCATATTATTTGCAGCTAATGTGTCTTTAACTAGCTTAGATAGCTGAGTTACCGCCACTTTGAATACTTCGTTGCCCGCCATGTGCAGCCATTTGTCTGCATCACCGCCACGCTCTGGTACTTCAAGGCTTAGAAGCTCACCGTATTTACCATCAGAGTAAATGTGAGTCGACAAAATACCTGGCTCTTCGCTCGCGCCTACAACCACCGCGCCTGCTGCATCACCAAATAGGATGATCGTAGAGCGGTCAGTCGGATCACAGGTTTTTGACAGTGCATCAGCACCAATCACCAAAACGTTCTTACACATACCTGATTTGATGTGCTGATCTGCAACAGACAAAGCATAGACAAAACCAGAACACGCTGCAGCCAAATCAAACGCAGGGCAGCCTTTAATACCAAGCTTACCTTGTACCTGACACGCCGAAGACGGGAATGTGTGGCTACTACTGGTGGTCGCAACGATGATTAAATCAATATCTTCTTTGTCGATACCCGCCATTTCAATGGCATTTTCAGCAGCGTAAAACGCCATATCTGCAACGGTTTCGTTCTCCGCTGAAATACGACGCTCTTTAATACCTGTTCTAGCAACAATCCACTCATCGCTAGTCTCTACCATTTTCTCTAAGTCTGCGTTAGTACGCACCTGAGATGGCAAGTAGCTGCCAGTACCTAAAATTTTGCTATACATGAAGACTAATAATGCCTCTCGAGTAAAACCGCTTCCAAACGATCGCTAATGCGGCTGGGGACTTGTCGTTTGACCTCGTGTACTGCCTCGCCAATCGCGTTGACAACTGCAGATACATCAGCACTTCCATGACTTTTAATGACAATGCCGCGCAATCCTAACAAACTTGCGCCGTTATACTGGTCGGGGTTCAAGGTTTTTAATTCAGTAAATAGCTCAGAAAACAACATTCTGGCTATCCAACCCTTTATTGTTGAAGCCATCATGCGCGTTTTTAGCTTATCAATAAAGAGCTGAGCCGTACCTTCGCACGTTTTTAAGCAGACATTGCCCACAAAACCATCACATACGACGACATCAGCAGCATCTTGCAGGAGTTGATTACCTTCAATATAGCCTATGAAGTTCACAGACTGAGTATTCGACAACATTTCAGCGCATCGTTTTACAAGGTCATTACCTTTAATTTCTTCGGCACCGATATTTAAAATAGCGACACGTGGAGCGCGACCTAAATGTTGTTCCGCTAATGCACTGCCCATTACAGCAAATTGGAAAAGCGAATCTGCATCACTAGACACATTTGCCCCTAAATCAAGCATCCATGTGCGATTTCCTGAGGCGGTAGGCAAAGCTGAAACCAATGCAGGCCTATCAATACCAGGAAGGAGCTTAAGTCGGAAACGGGACAAAGCCATCAATGCGCCAGTGTTGCCACCACTCACACAAGCATCCGCTTGAGAGTCGGCGACCAAATCAATCGCAGCACGCATGGAGCTACCCTGACTGTTACGCAAGGCTAGTGAAGGTTTTTCAGAATTGGAAATAACTCGATCACAATGCTGAATACTCAAACGAGAGTCAGGCATTCGACCTAATGAAGATAATTGAGATGTGATCGCGTTTCGATCACCTATGAGAATGACTTTTAGCTCTGGGAAATACGACAGTGCCTGCACGGCGGCAGGCACTGTTACACGAGGACCGAAGTCCCCGCCCATTGCATCAAGCGCAACGGTTAGATTTTGCAAAGGTCAACCTTACTTGTTGATAACCTTTTTGCCGCGGTAGAAACCTTCCGCAGTCACGTTGTGACGTAGGTGAGTTTCACCTGAAGTTGCGTCTACAGAAAGTGCAGCTGTAGTTAGCGCATCGTGTGAACGACGCATGCCACGCATTGAACGTGATTTCTTGCTCTTTTGTACGGCCATTGACCCTACTCCTATGTAAATTCTTAAAGAAGCAGTTACTTCTTCAAGCTTTTTAAAACATCAAATGGATTCGGCTTCTTGTCTTCCTCAATTTCTTCAGGAAGTTCACCAAACACCAAGTTATTTGAGTTAACGCTACATTTCGCATTATCGTGCATTGCTATTTGCGGCAATCCAAGGATGAACTCGTCTTCAACTAGTTGAATCAGGTCTAACTCACCGTACTCGTTCAGATCTACCAAATCGTACTCTTCCGGTGCTTCCTCTTCACTTTTCTCATTATAATAAGGAGTATAAGTGAATTGGACATCGCACTCATGTGCGAAAACCTCATTACAACGCTGACACTCTAAATCGACTTCGACGTTAGCTTTACCAGAGATAACGACTAATCGTTGTTCATCAAGCCCAAATGACAATGAGACTTGCGCGTCACGTTTTACGCCTTCAGTTGCCTCAGCTAAACGCTTAAAAAGACTGGTTTGGATGATGCCATCTAAATCTAGTCGTTTCTGAGCCGTTCTTGCCGGATCAACTGTACGCGGTATTTTTACCTTTTGCATAGGGCGCGAATCTTATCTTCCAAATCGAGTTTAGTCAAAGGAAATGGCAAAAAAAGTACACTTTTTTACCTTTCCCATACAGAGCATTATGAATAGCGGGATAACTTCCTATATCCTACTGTAAATGCTTCTATGAATTGTAAATTAAAATGAAAAATTACCAACTAGTTTTAGCCTCTACCTCACCATTTAGGCAAGAGATCCTCAAAAAGCTACAAATTAGCTTCATTACAGCCAAGCCTGACTGTGACGAAACACCGATTTCGGGAGAGACTCCACAACAGTTGGTCATGCGCCTTGCTGAAACCAAAGCTAAGTCTTGCGTTGTTGAGCAGCCAAGTTTGGTGATTGGCTCGGATCAAGTCTGCGTGATTGACGGCGAGATCATAGGTAAGCCTCACACTCGTGAAAAAGCGATTGAACAGTTGTCCCGTCAAAGTGGCAAGAGCATCATCTTCTATACAGGCGTCACTGTATGGAATAGCGAAACCCAACAAGCTGACACGCGTCTCGATACCTTTATTGTTCACTTCCGTGACTTAACCGAGCAACAAATCATCTCTTATGTTGAAAAAGAAGAACCTTACTGGTGCGCTGGCAGCTTTAAGTGTGAAGGACTAGGTATCGCTTTGTTCAAAGAGATGGAAGGAAAAGATCCGAACACGCTTATTGGTCTACCGCTTATTGACCTAGTCGATATGTTGGATGCGCAAGGAATGAGTGTGCTTTAACTCGCGCTTACCACTCTTACAGAGATTCCCTACTCCTTCCTTCGTCATTCTAGGGAATGACGGCAGTTGTCTCTTGAACTTTAAGGTGAACACGATATGAAGACCATAGTAGTACCACTCAACTTTTAAAAAGGTCACTGCTGTCTCATAAACACTGCGGAAGACAGTAACCCAAAAGTTGTTCGACCCAAGTAACACGTAAATACAAGGTACTATTTTACTCGAATAGCAAAAAGTACATCATCCCCAAGAGTGGGGACGAGGGAGTTGGGGAGCTCTTGTAACAAGCACAAACAAAAAAGGTTGACGAAATTCGTCAACCTTTCTCAATTATGGATATTGAAGAATAAATTTATAGACACTCTATATCTTCGTATCTCGTATCTCGTATCTTCTTAAAGCTTACGTAAACCAGTCAGCGCTTTTTCTAATCGCGCTTCCATCGGAGCTGAGATATCCATCTTCTCTTCGCTACCCGGATGCGTGAACTTGATGTTTGCAGCATGTAGGAACAAGCGATCCAACCCGACCTTTCCCGTGTAAGCATCAAAACGACGATCACCATAGCGGTCATCCCATGCAATTGGGTGGCCCGTATATTGAGTGTGTACACGGATTTGGTGCGTACGGCCAGTAATAGGACTCGCTTGAATCAGTGTCGCATCTTTGAACTTCTCTAAAACCTTAAAGCGAGTTTCCGACGCTTTACCATTCGGGTTAACACGAACGATACTGTTTACTTCATTTTTCAGCAGAGGCGCGTTCACCACCTTGCAGCTGTTCTTCCACTCGCCCATCACTAAAGCGAAGTAGTATTTTTGAACCGTTTTTTCACGGAATTGCGCTTGAAGATGTCTTAGCGCCGAGCGCTTCTTAGCAACAAGCAAGATGCCAGACGTATCTCTATCGATACGGTGCACTAACTCGAGAAAGCGAGCTTCAGGACGAAGTGCACGCAATGCTTCAATTGCGCCAAACTTAAGTCCACTACCGCCATGAACGGCAGTGCCCGATGGTTTATTTAGAATCAGCATGTGATCATCTTCATAAATGATGCACTGTTCCAATTCTGAAACCTTGTTGAGTTTCGTGCTTGGCACGTTCTCTTCAATTTTCTCTTCAATGGTAACTGGCGGGATACGAACTAAATCACCAGCTTTTAGTTTGTACTCAGCCTTGATGCGTTTTTTGTTTACGCGGACTTCGCCTTTACGCACGATTCGGTAAATCATGCTTTTCGGGATATTTTTTAATTGGTTGCGTAAGAAGTTATCAATACGCTGACCAGCCATATCTTCGTCAATATCGACAAATTGGACTTGGGTTCTAATTTCGCTCATTGCGCTATTGTATCACTGTCACTTTTGATAATTGAGATTTTCTTAGGTCTATTCTGAACTAATTTACTCTTAATTCTTTGCCACCTACCACCAAATGGTCACTGAAGTTCTATATTTCTTTGATTCTTCGAACAAAAAAGCATCAAGATTCCTGCAAATTAAAATATCAATTGATAAATTATTTATAGACAGTGAGTTAGAACTATCAAAACACAAACAAAAACTGTTTTTTTTACAGCATTCCGACAAAGCAGATTGCTGTGTTTACCGACCACTGCTATAGTTCACAGCTGCTATCAACGGTTTGACTAAAATTTAAACAGACAATCGTTCATAAGCAAGTAAATGAGTAGATAACTCAGATTAGACAGTGCTGCAATTGGCGTAAGACACAGTCAACTGAGTCCCCTTATCGCTCTACTCACGTACGCTCATGTTGAGTATTCACCGCCACATCGCGGATCATAGGCTAACTCCCTATGATGACTGACGTGCCCCAGAGCATCCCTCTCCAGCCGGGAGGCTGCACCGATAAAGCCATGGGATCTGGCACCATGAGAAACGAAATAAAGCGATAAGAACAATGATGAAAATAAGAAAAGACAACGAGTATTTCTAAATGAAAAGAATGTTAATTAACGCAACTCAAAAAGAAGAGTTGCGTGTCGCTTTGGTTGACGGCCAGCGACTATTCGATCTAGATATCGAAAGTCCAGGTCATGAGTCAAAGAAAGCGAATATCTACAAAGGACGTATTACCCGTATTGAACCAAGCCTAGAAGCGGCATTCGTTGATTACGGCGCAGAACGTCACGGTTTCCTCCCTCTTAAAGAAATTGCCCGCGAATACTTCCCTGAAGGTTATACATACCAAGGCCGTCCTAGCATTAAAGAAGTGCTAAAAGAAGGCCAAGAAGTAATCGTACAAGTAGAGAAAGAAGAACGTGGTAGCAAAGGTGCTGCACTGACAACTTTCATCTCTTTGGCAGGTAGTTACTTAGTTCTTATGCCAAACAACCCTCGTGCAGGCGGTATTTCTCGTCGTATCGAAGGTGATGAGCGTACCCAACTGAAAGCAGCATTGAGCACTCTTGAGCTTCCTCAAGGTATGGGCTTAATCGTGCGTACAGCGGGCGTTGGCAAAAGCGCAGAAGAGCTAGAGTGGGACCTAAATGTTCTATTGAATCACTGGGGCGCTATCAAGCAAGCTTCTGATTCAAATGCAGCTCCTTTCCTAATTCACCAAGAAAGTAACGTTATTGTTCGCGCAATTCGTGACTACCTACGTCGTGACATCGGCGAGATTCTAATCGACAGCAACACTATTTTTGAACGTGCTCAAGCGCACATTCAACTAATACGCCCAGATTTCATGAATCGCGTTAAGAAGTACGATGGTGAAGTACCACTATTCAGTCACTACCAGATTGAAAGCCAGATCGAATCGGCTTTCCAACGTGAAGTTCGCCTTCCTTCTGGTGGTTCTATCGTAATCGATCCAACAGAAGCGCTAACTTCTATCGATATCAACTCAGCTCGTGCAACAAAGGGCGGTGATATCGAAGAGACAGCACTGAACACTAACCTAGAAGCAGCCGATGAAATTGCACGTCAATTACGTCTACGTGACCTAGGTGGTCTTGTTGTTATCGACTTTATCGATATGACTCCGGTTCGCCACCAACGCGAAGTTGAAAGCCGCCTACGTGATGCCGTTCGTCTAGACCGTGCTCGTGTACAAATTGGCCGTATTTCTCGCTTTGGTCTTCTAGAGATGTCTCGTCAACGTTTGAGCCCATCACTAGCAGAAGCAAGCCACCACATTTGTCCTCGTTGTACAGGTACTGGTGTTGTTCGTGATAACGAATCTCTAGCACTGTCTGTTCTACGTTTGATTGAAGAAGAAGCTCTGAAAGACAACACAGCACAAGTACTTGCTGTTGTGCCTGTTCCTATCGCGTCTTACCTTCTGAACGAAAAACGTCGCTCAGTAAACCACATCGAGAAGAACCAAGAAGTTAAGATCACTGTTGTTCCTAACTCTGACATGGAAACACCGCACTTTGAGGTTATCCGTGTTCGTGAAGGCGAAGAGTTCGATCTACTTTCTTACCTACTTCCTAAGAAGCTAGATGCTCTGAAAGAAGCAGAAAGCAAAGAACCTGCAGAACAAGCAATTCGTCCTAAGAAGATCGAAGAGCCAGCTCTGAAAGGCTTCGCTGCTCCAGCTCAATCAGCACCGACTCCAGCGCCAGCACCAAAAGCGGCACAAGAGAAGAAAGCTGAACCAGTAGCACAAGAACCAGGCCTAATTGGTCGCTTCTTTAAGGCTATCGGTAGTTTCCTATTTGGCTCTTCAACTCAAGAAGAGAAGCAAGAAGAGAAACAAACTGAAGAGAAGCCTAAAAACAACCGCAATGGCAACCGTCAACGCCGTGACCGTAACGATAACCGCCGCCGTAACCAACGTGGTGAGCGTGGTGACAACCGTAACGATAGCCGTGACAACAAACGCCGTCGCAAGCCTGCACGTGATGAGAAGTCTGAAGAGCAGAAAGATGCAGCTCCACAGCAAAATCGTCAACCTCGTAAGCCTAAGCAAGATCGACGCAACAAGCAGCGTGATGAGCAGAAGCAACGCGAAGAGCAAGCACCATCTAAATTAGCAGAAGAAGGCCTACAGCTAGCGGCAGACGCACAAGCTGGTAAGTCAGATGCGCCAAAGGCTAAGCCTGAAGCGAAAGCTGCTAAGATCAAAGAGCGTCGCCAGCGTCGTAAGCTGAACAAGCAAGTTCGTGTTAAAGACCAGCAAGCTCAAGCAGAAGCGGCTGAGAACTCAACTAAGGAACAAAAAGCACCATCTGTTTCTAAAGAGCAAGCAGCAGCGAAAAACAAATCAGTCGCGCAAGAGCAAAAAGTTGCAGAGCAAGTTGAAGCAACTCAAGCAAATGGCGAGCAATCTGAACAGGAAGAACCGAAACAACGTCGTAACCGTCGTTCTCCACGTCACCTACGTGCAAGTGGTCAACGTCGTCGTCGCGGTCGTGATCGTCGCCCTAACCCATTCCGCCTACGTAAAGGTGGTGTAGCTTCTCCAGAGATGGCTATGGGTAAAGTGATGCCTCGCTTCATTCCGAAACCTCACCACAAACAGGCAAAACCTGAAGTGGCTGAAGTAGCAGTTGAAACGCAAACAGTGGTTAATACTCAAGAGCAAAATGTCGCTCAAGAGACAGCACCACAAAGCAGCGTTGTAATGGCAGGCGGTTTTGCATGTCCTGAACTGGCAATGGGTAAAGTGATTATCCGCCGTGAAGAGACTGCAGTAACTCAGGCACCAGTTGCTGAAGCTCAAGTCACTGAAGCTCCTGCTGTTGTTGAAGAAGCTCCAGTGGTTGTCGAAGCGAAAGTTGAGGCACCTGTCGTTGAAACTCCAGTAGTTGAAGCACCAGTTGAGACTGTGAAAACTGAGGAAGCAGTTGCTGAAGCACCAGCAGTTGAAGCTGAAGCGGCTGTTGTTGAACCAGCAAAAGTCGTTGAAGCACCGAAAGCTGAACTGAAAGTTGAAGAAGCGCCTGTTGCAAAAGCAGAAACGCCAAAAGCAACGGTTGCGAAGAAGCAAGCGGGCTCACCAATGACTAAAGCTCCTGGTCCTCAAGAGATCAAAGAGATTGAAGTGGTTGCAGCACCGTTCCGCACTGAACGTTTTGTACCAAAAGGTGCAGGTAGTCAGGTAGCGTCAAACAAAGCTGGCGCAGGCATGACTAAGCCAAACTACTAGTGTTTACTACTGAGTAATCATTAGAAAATCGAATCAAAGGCTGCTTATTTAAGCAGCCTTTTTCTTATCTGCTAATCGAATAAAAATTAATAGATATATTACTCAAAATTGGGTTCTACCTTGAACTTAGTCACAATTTTGGGTAGCATTCGCGCACTTATCTTTTCGACACTTAGCTATTGCCGCTCTTTTTCATCACTGTTTAGCTACGCAATACACTCGTGTCGGTAAATCCATTTTAAGCATAGCTGAGCACACATGTTCGAATTCCCACAATTTTCTAAGCACTCTGTAAAGAATGACGTACTGTCAGGCCTTACCGTAGCACTTGCTCTGGTACCTGAAGCTGTAGCATTCGCCTTTGTTGCTGGCGTTGACCCAATGGTTGGTCTGTACGCAGCATTCATCGTAGGTCTTATCACTTCAATCTTCGGCGGCCGCCCAGGCATGATTTCTGGTGCGACTGGCGCAATGGCTGTTGTAATGGTAAGCCTAGTTGCAACTCATGGTGTTCAATACCTATTCGCGGCAATTATGCTAGCTGGCCTTCTGCAAATTGCAGCAGGTGTCTTCAAGCTAGGTAAATTTATCCGCATCGTTCCACACCCAGTAATGATTGGTTTCGTGAACGGCTTAGCTATCGTTATTTTCCTAGCTCAACTTGGTCAATTCAAAGCACCGGATCTAACAGGTGCTTTAACTTGGCTACCAAGCGACCAGATGACTCTGATGTTAGGCCTAGTGGCACTAACTATGGCGATCATCCACTTCCTACCAAAACTGACGACAGCAGTACCATCTTCATTGGTTGCTATCGTAACGGTGACGGCATTGGTTGTAGGTCTTGATCTTGAAACTCGTACTGTTGTTGATTTCCTACGTACTATGTCTGGTGACGAAGCAGCAACGCTGGCGGGTTCTCTACCGACCTTCTCTATTCCAGCAGTACCGTTTAACCTAGAAACGCTATACATCATCCTACCTTACGCAGTGATCCTTGCAGCGATTGGTCTAATCGAATCGCTACTAACGCTAACAGTACTAGACGAGATGACAAACACTCGTGGTCAATCTAACCGTGAATGTGTTGGTCAAGGTATGGCTAACGTGACGTGTTCAGTATTTGGCGCGATGGGTGGTTGTGCGATGATTGGTCAGTCAATGATCAACGTAAACTCTGGTGGCCGTGGTCGTCTATCGGGCATCGTTGCTGCTGTGGCATTGCTAATGTTCATCTTATTCGGTTCAGCACTTATCGAAATGATCCCGCTAGCGGCGCTAGTTGGTGTGATGTTCATGGTTGTTATTGGTACATTCGAATGGGCAACCTTCAAGCTTGCACGTCGCGTACCTAAGCAAGACTTCTTCGTTATCGTTCTTGTTACGGTTGTGACAGTAATGACTGACCTAGCGGTTGCTGTATTTGTGGGTGTTATTGCATCTGCACTGATGTTTGCATGGCAGCATGCTAAGCACATCTACGCAGATACTTGCATCAACGAAGCGGGTTCAAAAGAGTACAAAGTAAACGGTCCAATCTTCTTCGGTTCAACAGCGAACTTCCTTGAGTTATTTGACGCTCATGAAGATCCACAAGACGTTATCGTTGATTTCGCGAACTCTCGCGTAACCGACCACTCAGCTATTGAAGCAATTGATACCATTGCTGAGCGTTACGCAGCACAAGGTAAAACGCTGCACCTTCGTCACCTAAGCCAAGACTGTGTTGCTATGCTGCACAAAGCAGGCAGCTTAGTAGAAGCTAACGTAGCTGAAGACCCAATCTACAAAGTAATGTCTAAGTAATCCTAAGCATCACTTTACGCTAGATATAGAGAGGCCGACATTCAATGTCGGCCTTTTTTATACTTCGCGTGCAAGCGTTCTACTGCTTTTATATCCTCGATATCAAATCGACCTTAATATCGCTTCGCTAGACTCTTCGATTAAATCCAAAACCAGTTCGAACCCATCACCCTCTCCATAATACGGATCAGGAACCTCTTGATACTGCGATTCACCAAAGCTTAGAAACAACGCCAGTTTGTATTGCAAATGTGCCGGACATTGGCTCATTAAGTCGGTCAAGTTAGCTCTATCTGCTGCGAGTATTAAGTCAAACTCTTCAAAATCATTTGCGACGACTTTTCGTGAAGTAATGCCTTTAAAGCTATAACCTCGCTTCTCTCCGACCGCTTTAGAGCGCGAGTCTGGTGGGTTACCTTGATGGAAACCAATCGTCCCTGCAGAGTCGACTAGAACATCAATATTGATCTGCTGTGCCTTCTTTCGTAATACCGCTTCACCTGTTGGCGAGCGACAAATATTCCCCATACAAACCACGAGTATCTTTTTCATCCGTAATCACCTGTTCTTCCGATGGTTTTTGCTATCGTTAAGTTAGGCTATGATAGGCGCAATCACAACTTAAAAGGATTTGTTATGTCGACTGAAGACAACAAAGAACAACGTCATAAAGCAAGACAACAGAAAGTAAAAGAACAAGTCGATGCTCGTGTCGCTGCAGCACAAGAAGTAAAGGGCCTGTTACTGGTCATCACTGGTAATGGTAAAGGCAAATCGACCTCTGGCTTTGGTACCATAACTCGCGCAGTAGGCCACGGTAAGAAATGTGCGGTTGCTCAGTTTGTTAAAGGCACTTGGGATAACGGTGAAAAGAATGTCCTGCAAAAGCTAGATGTTGAATTTCAGGTGATGGGCACTGGTTTTACCTGGGAAACGCAGAACAAGGCGCAAGATATCGAAGCGGCACAACGCGTATGGAAAGAGTGTAAACGCATGCTGGCTGACGAATCGATTGATGTGATTCTGTTTGATGAGCTGACTTACATGGTGAGCTACGGTTACATTGAACTAGATGAAGTCGTTGAAGCGCTTAACAACCGTCCGAAGATGCAATCAGTGATCATTACAGGCCGTGGCGCGCACCGCACACTGACTGAAATGGCAGACACCGTATCAGAGGTACGCAACGTGAAGCACGCTTTCGAATCTGGTGTTAAAGCGCTACAAGGCGTTGACTGGTAATCACCTTCAACCAGAGCTCCCGGACTCGGTCATTCTTCCCTCTAGAGGATGACAACCACTAGGCCGTTATGCCCTTGAGCGAGGGACGAGTGTCATAGGGAATCTCTCTTGAGTATTACCTATGCCAAAATAAAATGTATTAGTTCCGACTAGATCTGACACTTCAATTTGAAAAGAAGAGAGTTACCCACTTTGATTAAAGGTGCTTAATCACTAATCAAAGACAATAGAGGTAACTCTCATGCTTCATACTAGCAATCCAATCATCAAACACAAAGCTGGGCTTCTCAATCTTGCAGAGGAACTTGGCAATGTATCTAGAGCTTGCAAGGTTATGGGTGTCTCTCGAGACACGTTTTATCGCTATCAAGAGCTGGTTGAAACTGGCGGTATTGATGCTCTGATTAATCAGAGCAGAAGAACACCAAACTTAAAGAACCGAGTTGATAGTGAAACTGAACAAGCCGTCCTAAAATACGCCATCGACTTCCCTGCTCATGGGCAAGTTAGAACAAGCAACGAACTGCGTAAACTGGGGGTCTTTATCTCTCCAAGTGGCGTGCGCTCAATCTGGCTTCGCAACGACCTAGAAAACTTCAAAAAACGCCTCATTGCATTAGAAAAGCAAGTCGCTGAGAACGGTATCATTCTAACGGAAGAACAAGTCGCTGCTCTAGAACGCAAGAAGCATGATGATGAAGCTTGTGGTGAGATAGAAACAACACACCCAGGCTATCTAGGCTCTCAAGACACATTCTATGTCGGCAACCTTAAAGGTGTTGGGCGTATCTATCAGCAGACGTTCGTTGATACCTACAGCAAAATAGCGTTCGCAAAGCTCTACACAACAAAAACACCAATCACGGCAGCAGATATGTTGAATGACAAGGTTCTGCCGTTCTTCGAGAATCATAAGCTGCCAATGTTGAGAATCTTGACTGACCGAGGCACTGAATACTGTGGTCGTGTTGATCAGCATGACTACCAACTCTATCTAGCCATCAATGATATCGACCACACGAAAACGAAAGCGATGTCACCGCAGACAAATGGTATCTGCGAACGCTTTCACAAGACCATATTGAATGAGTTCTACCAAGTCACATTCAGAAAGAAACTGTATAGTTCTATGGAAGAGTTACAGAAAGATCTGGACGAATGGATGGACTACTACAACAATCATCGTACCCATCAAGGAAAAATGTGCTGTGGCAGAACGCCAATAGAGACATTAGAGGATGGGAAATCAATCTGGGCTGAAAAGAATTTAGCCCAGATATAATCTGACAGGCACCGAGTCTAAAAGTGGGTAACTGTCAGATCAGGTCTGAATTAGTACAAATAAAAAGCGCCATTCCTACAATAGGAATGGCGCTTGTTTATATTTAGCGAGAACCGTTAATTAAAGAAACCTTTCAATAAACCATCTACGGCTTCTTTGGTCTTCTCATCTTTAATCTTGTCCGTTAGCTTGTTAACACCACGGTCAATCTCTTTCTGTGCTTTTTGCTTCAATACATCATCAAAAACAAGTGCAAATTTCGGGTCAGCCCATTGGCCTGTCACCTTAATCGGAATCGTCACATCTTTCAGGTCATCAATACTCTTACCGCCCTGACCTTCTAATGAGCCAACAATCGATGTTCTTACTAAGAAATCTACCGTTTCATTAATGAAGTTAGCTTTGCCTTGGCCTGTAACGCGTAGTAATGGTGATTGTGCCGACAAGTCATTCGTTGAAACCCAACCTTTATCAACCTTAAGCGTCGCTTTCATCGCACTAAAATCAGTCTTTTTAGCTTCATTTGTGCTTTCAACTTTTTCACCTTTGATCTTCGCGTAGTTCTCACGAATCAGCTGTGCAACGTTGATGCCGTTAACCGCACCATCTTCAAAGTTAATCGCGATAGTACCAACTAAGTTCTTTTTGATTCCTGTTGGTGTAAGGCTCTTACCTTTCACATTAACATCGATATTACCTGTACCTTCAAGCATATCGTTACCGGCAACATCAACCAATAATGGCTGAACTTTCACACCTTTAATTCTCTTCTTAGCAGTGTAAGTCGCTGGTGTTTTACGAGCGTCTAGTTTCGCTGTCGCAGAGATAGAACCTTGATAAAGGTTTGATGTGAATGAAGTCAATTCAGCAACACCGCGGTTAACAGAGAACGCCGTTTTAACATTCTGCATTTTCGCATTGTTTGCTTTGAACTTATCGATCGTGATATCACCTTTCACATCAAGCGTTTTCAACGCAGATAGGTCAGGTTCAACTTCTTTCGCTGGTGCTGAGCTGCCTGACTTTGACGTTGAGCCACCAGCAGAACCAGAAGGCGCCGTGCTCGCAGTTTCTGTTGAACTACCTAAACCTAGGAACTCGTCTAAATCAATATTCGGGCTATGAAGCGAGAAACGAACCTTTGGTATATCTGACAGAGTAACGTCGGCTTTACCGTCTAATGCAATAGAGTTAGCTTGTAGCTTCTCTAGCACAAAGCTCAAATGGCTCTTCGTTAGATAAAAGCTAAGATCAGACAACATGTCGACTTTCATTGGTGACTGAGGAAGCGTGTCACCCTTGAACGTAGAGTCTAACGTTAACTTGTTCAGTGTCACTTTTGAAATTGCTTTATCAACCGTCAGCTCACCGCCACCTTTCAGGTCTAAATCTAGACCAGCAGCTTTACCAACCACAGCGTAAGTCAGTTGGTTAACCTTATCGAACTCAAACGTATCTAAACCAAGCTTTACGGAGTCAATTGACGTCGTTGGGTCATTAAACTTAGCGTTTAGGTCGATATTACGTAGCGCATAGCTTGCAAAGCCTTCAGCCAATTTGAACTCTGCACTACCGTTAGCTGAGAATTTTTGTTGGTTGTTCTCACCAGACGCAGCGAAAGTTGCCGTCGTCCATGTGTCTACTGCGAACTCAGATAGGTTCAAAGACACATCGTACAGTTTAGTGAAAGAACCCGCTTGCTTATCATCCATTTCAAATAGTGCGTTTGAAATGGTTACGCCTGCTAGATTTATCGTCCAGCCAGATGCCTCAGATGCGCTTTGCTCTTGTGGAGCCTGCGCAGGCTCAGACGTTGTATCAGCTGCTGGTGCCGACGCATCAGATGTAGATGCTTGCGTCAGCGCATCAATATTTTTACGGCCATCTTTAAGCGTTTCTAAGTAGAATTCAGCGCCATCTAGAGTGATGTTGCCGATCTCTAGTTGGTTGCTAAATAGCGGAGTAACCGAAACGTCAACGCCAACGGTATCAACCTTAAATAGGTTAGGTTGGGTGAACCCTTCTGGGTTGCGTAATTCAGTTTGACCAAGTTCGAAGCCAATAGATGGGAAGAATTGCCAGCTGATATCACCCTCGATCACTAGCTCAAGGCCGGTGTGCTTCTGGGCTTGTTCGACAATTAATGGCTTAAATTGGTTGGGATTCACTAACAGTACTAGTGCCAAAATTGCTGCAACAACAATAAACACTGGCACAGCTATGAAAATGAGTAGTTTCTTCATCCGCATATTCCTTGCTTAGATTCCAAAAGAAAGTGGCACTATAAAAGTGCCACTGATTCGGTAAAAAATAAAGCTAAGTGAGTCACTTAGGCAAAACTTTTATTCGATTAAGACTTCAACAACTTCGCAATGTGCGCTTTTAGTACATCAATCGCGATACGGTTTTTACCACCACGAGGAACGATGATGTCTGCATGTTGTTTTGAAGGCTCGATAAACTGCATGAACATCGGACGTACTGTTTCTTGGTATTGCTTTAGTACTGTATCCATTGTTCGACCACGCTCTTCAACGTCGCGCTTAACACGGCGTAGTAGACAGATGTCTAGTGGTGTATCCATGAACACACTTGCGTGCATTAGGTTACGAAGACGTGGGTCTGTTAATAGCAGAATACCTTCTAAAATGATCACTTTCTTAGGAGTAAGTGTAGTCGTTTCAGAAGTACGTGTGTGTTCTGTGTAGCTGTACTCTGGTACTTCTACAGCATTGCCGCTCATCAGCTGCTGTAAATGCTCACATAACAGATCATGGTCCAGTGCATTTGGGTGATCGTAGTTAGTTTTAACACGCTCTTCCATACTCAAGTGGCTTTGGTCGCTGTAATAGCAATCTTCCGTGATAACACCAATTTGATGGTCGCCTACTTTTTCGCGCAGCTCATTATAAATCGTACTAGCAATCAGACTTTTTCCTGAAGCTGAAGCGCCAGCGATACCTACGATGACACATTGATTATTATCAGACATTATTTTGCACCCGATATGGTTTGGTGGTGGGAATAGATAAACCGCCTGATTATAGGGGCTAAAGCACCGAGATTCTAGTCGCCATTTTAGCAAATTGCAGTCAAATTGATGATCTCAATACATTTACTTAAGACAATCGTTTGCTTTCAAATAACTTGCCTACAACTATTTGCACAGGCTTGCCAACTACCTAACCAAAAAACGATAGTTGTGCAAAAACCACGGGCTGTTTATCTAAACCACTCATTATCTATACCGCGTTGAGGTTCGCGCTTACTATTCAACCATAGAAAAGTTAATCGCTTCTGGTCGTGCTTTACCCGTCCAAAACATTTTAGCCGCGACATTTTCAGCAAGCTCAAGGTAGTGACGTGTATGTTCGCTATCAGGGCGACGCACTACCGTCGGGCAACCGGCATCGATGTCTTCGCGAACATCAATATGCAGTGGGATTTGCGCTAAGATATCGAGGTAGAACTCTTCAGACATAGCCTCTGCGCCACCAGCGCCAAAGATATGCTCTTTCTCACCACAGTGACTACATATATGGTAGCTCATGTTTTCAACTAAGCCTGCTACAGGCACACTCACTTTATCGAACATCGCGACACCTTTACGTGCGTCTGCTAAAGCCAGATCTTGAGGAGTAGTCACAACCACCGCACCGGTTACTGGGATCTGCTGAGATAGAGTTAACTGGATATCACCTGTGCCCGGTGGCATATCGATAACCAGGTAATCCAATTCTGGCCATACCGTTTCATTCACAAGCTGACCCAGTGCTTTTGCCGCCATTGGACCACGCCAAATCGCAGCGTCATCTTTCGATACAAGGTAACCAATTGAATGCGTGAAAATACCGTGCGCTTCGATTGGCATCATCCACTTATTGTTTTGCACTTCTGGCTTCGCATCTAGTTGTCCTAGCATCATAGGAACCGATGGGCCGTAGATGTCCGCATCCAATAAACCGACTTTTGAGCCTGACTTAGATAAAGCCAGCGCAAGGTTAACGGAAGTCGTTGATTTGCCCACCCCGCCCTTGGCAGAAGTGACAGCAATAATATTCTTCACGCCTTTAAGTGGCGTTGATACCGTCGTTTCAAGTGCCGATGGCTTGACCTTCACTTCAAATTGAAAAGCACTCACAAGCTTTTGTTCAATCTGAGCGTTCATCCAATTTTCCAGGTCAACAGCAAGCTGATTCGCAGCGAAAGGCAAAGTAATAACAAACGATCCACGAGGATCAACTGAGACAATGTTTTGGTGTAGCGCCCACTCTGGGATGAGGATTGGTGACTCAAACTCATTCAACCATGAACAGAAATCTTGCTTCGAAGTAAAGTTACGCATTGGGGCTCCTTTTTTTATTTATGCTATCACCCACGAGATGAAGACTGAACCCCTAAAAAACTAGGGGAATCCTTTGTCTGATACCTTGGCGTATCACACGTTATAAAGTAGTATTACCAATCAAATTTATACCTATCAAAAAAGCGAATTATTAAGTATGGCAACTGATCCAAGACAACTTTTGGTAACTTGTGCGCTTCCGTACGCTAACGGCTCTATTCACCTTGGTCATATGCTTGAGCATATCCAAGCTGATATCTGGGTTCGATACCAGCGTCTACGTGGCAACACTGTAAACTTCATCTGTGCTGACGATGCTCACGGCACGCCAATTATGCTTAAAGCTCAACAGATGGGTATCACGCCAGAAGAGATGATCGCTGCTGTTAGTGAAGAGCACCAAAAAGACTTCGCTGGCTTTGATATCAGCTTTGATAACTACCACAGCACACACAGCGACGAGAACCGTGAACTGGCTTCTCACATCTACCTAGAACTTAAAAAGAACGGTTTCATTTCTAGCCGTACTATTTCTCAGCTTTTCGACCCTGAGAAAGAGATGTTCTTACCAGACCGTTTCGTAAAAGGTACTTGCCCTAAGTGTAAGTCAGAAGACCAGTACGGTGATAACTGTGATAACTGTGGTGAGACATACAGCCCAACTGAGCTAATCGATCCTAAGTCAGCAGTTTCTGGCGCAACTCCAGTAATGAAAGACTCTGAGCACTTCTTCTTCGATCTACCTCAGTTTGAAAGCATGCTAAAAGAGTGGACACGTTCTGGCTCACTGCAAGCTGAAACAGCAAACAAAATGCAAGAGTGGTTCGAGTCTGGTCTACAACAGTGGGACATCTCTCGTGATGCACCATACTTTGGCTTCGAGATCCCAGGCGAAAAAGACAAGTTCTTCTACGTATGGCTAGATGCACCAATCGGCTACATGGGCTCATTCAAGAACCTATGTGACAAGCGCGACGATCTAGACTTTAACGAGTACTGGAAGAAAGACAGCACCGCTGAGCTTTACCACTTCATCGGTAAAGACATCGTTTACTTCCACAGCCTATTCTGGCCTGCAATGCTAGAAGGTTCTGGTTTCCGTAAGCCAAACAACGTATTCGTACACGGCTACGTGACTGTAAACGGCGCGAAGATGTCTAAGTCTAAAGGTACTTTCATTAAAGCAAGTACGTACCTAAATCACCTAGACCCTGAATGTCTACGTTACTACTACGCTGCGAAACTAAACAGCCGTATCGATGACCTTGACCTTAACCTTGAAGACTTCACTCAACGTGTAAACGCTGACGTAGTAAACAAGATTGTTAACTTAGCTTCTCGTAACGCTGGCTTCATCACTAAGCGCTTCGAAGGCAAGCTAGCCGCTGAATTTGCAGAACCAGAGCTATACAACGAATTCGTTGCTGCTGCAGAGCGTATCGGTGAGCTATACGAAACTCGTGAATTCAGCCGTGCTATCCGTGAAATCACAGCACTAGCAGATAAAGCGAACCAGTACATCGACGAAAAAGC
The DNA here is from genome assembly GCF_027587015.1 of Vibrio sp. Makdt. Taxonomy (NCBI): domain Bacteria; kingdom Pseudomonadati; phylum Pseudomonadota; class Gammaproteobacteria; order Vibrionales; family Vibrionaceae; genus Vibrio; species Vibrio sp. Makdt. The sequence goes on along the minus strand of NZ_JAPPTH010000022.1, from coordinate 40,925 downwards.
ACCTTGGGTTCTTGCAAAAGAAGAAGGTAAAGAGAAAGAGCTTCAAGAAGTTTCTTCTGTTGGTATCAACCTATTCCGCGTCCTAATGGCTTACCTGAAACCAGTGATGCCTGAACTTGCGGCTCGCACTGAAGCTTTCCTAAACGAAGAGCTAACGTGGGAAGGTGTTGCTACTCCGCTAACCGATCACGAGATCACTAAGTTCAAAGCGCTATTTAGCCGTATTGATCCTAAGAAAGTGGAAGCGATGATTGAGTCTTCTAAAGAAGACGCAGCAGCAGAAATGGCAGCTAAAGAGAAAGCAGAAGCTGAGAAAGAAAAAGCAAGCCAAACAGAGCTAGACAAAGAACCAATCGCTGAAGAGATTGAATTTGACGCGTTCGCAGCCGTTGATATGCGTATTGCTCGTATCATCTCTTGTGAAGAAGTGCCAAAAGCGAACAAACTACTGAAGTTCCAACTGGACATCGGTGGTGAGACTCGCCAAGTATTCTCTGGCATCAAGTCAGCATACAAACCTGAAGAGCTAGAAGGCAAGCTAACTGTTATGGTTGCAAACCTAAAACCTCGTAAGATGAAGTTTGGTATGTCTGAAGGAATGATCCTAGCAGCAGGCCCTGGCGGCAGCGACCTATGGATCCTTGAGCCACACGAAGGTGCTCAACCTGGTATGCGTGTAATGTAATTTTGGCGTCTGTCAGATAAAGCATTCACTGCCAAATCCCTGATGTAACTTAACTTGAAAGAGTTAATAGCATCGGGGATTTTTTATATCTACCGAAAATCGGCGTTCTCTGTTAGAGTCGCCGTCAACTATGCTAAGTAAAGTATGACAAGGTTATCAGCAGCAATACGCCGTTTGAAGCCGCTTTACTCTCTAAACCTTTTAGGACACCTCTGTGACTAACAACGAAATCTTGCGTCGTATTCAACACGCACTAAACCTTAAGAACGCACAAATCATCAAAGCTATCGAGCAAGCGGATGTGACTGTTGCCCACGACCAAGTGATTAACTGGCTAAAAGCGGATAACGATAAGTCATGCTCTAAGATGAAAGACAAAGAGTTAGCGGTATTCCTAAATGGTTTCATCAACCTTAAGCGCGGTAAAAAAGAAGGGGCTCAGCCAAAGCCTGAAGTTGCACTTACCAACAACATGATTTTCATGAAGCTACGTATTGCGTTGAACATGAAAGCAGAAGACGTGCTCGATGTATTAGAAGTGGTGGGTATCAGCCTAAGTAAGTATGAGATTGGCGCCTACTTCCGCAAGCCAGAGAACAAAAACTACAAAGTGTGTGAAGACCAATTGCTTTGTGATTTTCTAAATGGCGTTCAATTTACTCACCGTCCAGACTCAGAAGAGTTTGCGGGTTAAATAACAATCGACCAAGTTAACCAGACTCTTAATAAATAAAAAGCGGCGAGATAATTGAATTATCTCGCCGCTTTTCTTTGTTCTTACTTTAGAAACTGACTAAGTTAACCAAAAAGATTAGCTGTCGTCTTCCGTAAAGTTTGTTGGTAACGTCGTTTTCATTTCGTTCCAGATCTGTGCACTTGCGATACCGTAATTACGAATAACCAAAGGCAAGTTTTCACGTTGACCGCTCTCACAGATAACGAACAACTCTTTGTAAAACTCCATAGCCAAGCGACGAGCTTCAGGATTAGAGAAGTAGTAGCTACCAATACGATCATAGAGCTTACGTACACCGTTAAAGATCAGACCGTAAATCTGGTTACCTGAATGGAACGCCAAACGTTGGAACAGCATGTAGTCGTAAAAGTTGAATGTCTTCGCGATCAAGATCGTTTGACGTTTTGCTTCATCTTTCTCTGTGTCTTCTTTTACTGCTTGCTTAATTTTGTCTGCATACGGAGAAGATTCTAAGAACTCATCCCACGTAGGTGCCGCAAGTAGCGCTTCACACGATTCAATCACATTACTGATTGTACGCTCTGAAGCCTCTTTATTTGCTTTGAATGCATAACGCATGAAAATCGGGCTGATATTAGTACGAGCAGCAAGCAGGTCTTCTACCATCTTGCTTGCGTTATCAACATCCAGCGTCATTAGCGTATCAAGGATATGAAGGCCTGATGTCTCCATAAACTGGTTAACTTTAGTTGGTTTGCCATGTTGGATTGTTAACCAACCATCACGAGCAAGACGTTGTAGTACTTCACGAAGCGTAGTACGTGTAACACCAATTAGCTCAGAAAGCTCACGCTCTGCTGGCAAGATAGAACCTGGAGGGAAACGGCCATTCCAAATACTTTCAATGATATACTTTTCTGCAAATCCTGCCGGGCTCTTCGCCTTAATGACCATCTACACTTCAATCCAATTAAATTATTTTCTTCTAATTTACTCATCATACCACTAGTAAAGGCGAGCGGAAACACCCTCAAAAATTTTACTCCCTCAAAACACCAGTAGAGCTAAAGCTCTAAAGTTAAGCTCATGTTTCCGTCCAAGGTTTGCAAAGCAAGTCTATATAAATCAGCATTTCAACAAATAATTAACACAATAAATTCACTTTAAAATCAACGACATTGGTCATATTTTCAAAGCTATCAAATTGCAATATTAAGTTGTAATAATCATATATAAACCGTCTTTATTCTGTAAATTTCAATCATTTCGCTGAAATATTGATTCTAGTCGGTTTTTATCACATTTTAAGTGGTATGCTTCCGCTACTTTGATCGCGTTTCTCACACAAAAAAGAGGTATTTTAGGTGCTACAGGGCTTTTCCTGTTGACTAAATGTTATCTAAGAGTAGAGTTGCGCTCAAAAATAAGCAGTGCTTGAGTTTCTAAGGGAGTGACTTGGCAAGACCACAGAACGTTACATGGAATGTAGTTTTTCTAAGTCACTGTTAGTTATAGTTTTTAACACTTTCTATAGCTCGATTCTCAAAATGTTGTATTGCTTGTCTATTCATAATCAACATAAAAGAGTATTAACATGCCGATGTCTCTCGGAAACGCTTTTATCAAGAATTTCCTTGGTAAAGCTCCTGATTGGTATAAACTTGCCATCATTTCCTTTTTAATCATCAACCCGTTTGTTTTCTTCCTAGTTGACCCATTTGTTGCGGGTTGGCTATTGGTGGTTGAGTTTATTTTCACCCTAGCTATGGCTCTCAAGTGCTACCCTCTTCAACCGGGTGGCTTATTGGCAATTCAAGCCGTTGCGATTGGCATGACCAAACCTGAAATGGTTTATCATGAGCTGCAAGCAAACCTTCCAGTATTACTCTTATTAGTATTCATGGTTGCCGGCATTTACTTCATGAAAGAACTTCTTCTGTTCATTTTCACGAAGATACTGCTCGGCATTCGTTCTAAGATCATGCTTTCTGTTGCGTTCTGTGTTGCAGCAGCATTCCTATCAGCTTTCCTAGATGCACTAACTGTAATCGCAGTTGTGATCAGCGTGGCTGTGGGCTTCTACTCGATTTACCACAAAGTGGCATCGGGCAAAGGCTCTAACTCTGCACACGACCATACTCACGATGAAGAAATCTCTGAACTAACTCGTGAAGACTTAGAAGACTACCGTGCTTTCTTACGTTCGCTACTGATGCACGCTGGTGTAGGTACTGCGCTAGGTGGTGTAATGACCATGGTTGGTGAACCACAAAACTTAGTTATCGCGAAACAAGCAGGCTGGGAATTCGGTGAGTTTATTATCCGTATGCTTCCTGTAACATTGCCTGTTTTCTTCTGCGGCATTCTAACTTGTGCGCTTGTCGAGAAATTCAAAGTATTCGGTTATGGCGCCAAGCTGCCAAACAACGTTCGCCAAATCCTAGTTGAGTTTGACAACAAAGAACGTGAAAACCGAACTAAACAAGATGTTGCAAAGCTTTGGGTTCAAAGTGCAATCGCAGTTTGGCTTATCGTTGGCTTGGCACTTCACGTTGCTGAAGTTGGTTTAATTGGTCTTTCAGTTATCATTTTAGCGACTGCGTTTACAGGTGTAATCGAAGAGCACTCTATGGGTAAAGCTTTTGAGGAAGCGCTACCATTTACTGCGCTTCTTGCAGTGTTCTTCGCTGTCGTTGCAGTAATCATCGACCAAGCACTATTCAAGCCAGTAATCGATGCGGTTCTTCACGTTGAAGATAAAGGCGCTCAGCTTGCCCTATTCTATGTAGCCAACGGTATTCTATCGATGGTTTCAGATAACGTGTTCGTAGGTACGGTTTACATCAACGAAGTGAAAACAGCGTTGGTTGAAGGCATTATCACTCGCGACCAATTCGACCTGCTTGCTGTTGCTATCAACACAGGTACTAACCTACCTTCAGTTGCAACACCAAACGGTCAAGCTGCGTTCTTATTCCTATTAACGTCTGCACTTGCGCCGTTAATTCGACTGTCTTACGGCCGCATGGTAATCATGGCCCTGCCATACACTATCGTGCTAGCACTGGTTGGCCTTGCAGGCATCGTATACTTTGTTGAACCGATGACAGCATGGTTCTATGACGCAGGTTGGATCATTCAGCGCACCGGTGAAGCGGTTGCTCCAGTGATCTCTGGTGGTCACTAAGCTACACACTGTGTCGCAAAGCACAAAATGTGTAACTCACTAATCAAAAATATTAGTTGATTAGGAAACTTATCCAAGATAAAAAGCTCTGAGTATTCAGGGCTTTTTTATTTTATAGACGGGATTTAATTCGTGAACTTTTTTGTAATGCTCAAAGACTTCTCTAAGGGACGTTTATCTTGGCTTTTACTGCTAGCATTTATCGTATTTTTTGAGGCTTGTGCGCTGTTCTTTCAGCATGTCATGATGCTTGGCCCTTGTGTCATGTGTATTTATGAGCGTGTGGCAATGCTAGCTATTGGTGTCGCAGCCATGATAGGTGCTATCGCCCCGAACAATCCAATCTCGCGCTGGCTTGGCCTTGCTGGCTGGGGTTTTGGCGCATACAAAGGTTTAACGTTGGCTTTGGAGCACGTTGATTACCAGTTCAACCCGTCTCCATTTGCAACCTGTGACCTGTTCGTGACCTTCCCTAGCTGGGCACCTTTAAACCAATGGGCTCCGTGGATGTTTGAAGCCTACGGTGACTGCAGCAAGGTCGTGTGGCAGTTCTTGTCGCTTTCTATGCCGCAATGGCTTGTCATTATCTTTGCAGGCAACTTAGTGGCGTTCGGTTTCGTGGTCATTTCTCAATTCGTTAAATCCAAGAACAACTAATCACTCACGCTTTACAAAAACTAAAAAGTCGACCTTAGGGTCGACTTTTTGTTATCCAATCTTTGTCGTTCTCTAAAGAACAGCGCGCTTGAAACGATTAACTGTTCTTGCCACAGCATTGCTTGAATTTTTTACCGCTTTCACACGGACAAGCATCGTTACGACCGATATCTTTAAACGGATTCACGCTCTGAGATTTATTACCCAGCATCGCTTCATCAGCAGCCAATGCGACCTCAGAAATCATTAAGTCAACTTGACCGACAAGATCTGCAAGCGCAGGCGGGTTCTCTAGTCCAGCCGCCACCATTTGCTGTTGAGTTTGCTCTTCATCAATCGCGAGCATCAATGTCGTCAGCAGAGCTTGTAGCATGCGTAGTGTGCCGTCAGCAACACTTACGGTTTGCCATTGCTCTTCTACGGTTGGCCAAACCATCATGAAACCTTCCGCGAAATCAGCGAATTGTTCAGTAAAGTCACCTTCAGAAAACACATCTGTCAGTAAGTATTCACTACGCTGAATGAGGTTGTGCTGGCGGTTAATCTGTTCTGTCACGATTGCCACAAGCGCTTCACCCGCTTCTGGAGCAATAATCGCAAGCCACGCTTCTGGCTCTAACGGCTTAGTGGCTAGGTTAGAAGCAAGAATTGCCCCTTCAAGAAACTGCGGAGTAATGTCGGTAATTGACTCTGGTAGGCTTAATATTTGATATGTCATGAAAGCTCTGGATAGTGGGGCATTTTTCCTATTATAACGCTATCCCATGCATCATGTCGCCATTAACCGATTGAATGAGCCTCATCGTAAGCAAAGCCACACTCATAGTGACAATCCCGTGGGCAAGCCGTACAATCACGCCTCTTTATTTTCAGGACAGAGATGTTTCGGTAAATCAGCATGCGAGTAATACTTGGCCCTATGGAGGGCGTTCTAGACCATCTAATGCGTGAAATTCTCACAGAGCTCAATGATTACGATCTCTGCGTAACCGAATTCGTGCGTGTTACTGATCAACTATTACCGCCGCATGTATTCCATCGCTTGTGTCCTGAGCTCCACCAAGGCTCTCAGACGATGGCGGGCGTTCCTGTCCATGTGCAGCTACTCGGTCAACACCCGAAATGGATGGCAGAAAATGCGATTCAAGCTGCGAACCTTGGTGCCAAAGGTATCGATCTAAACTTCGGTTGCCCAGCCAAAGCGGTAAATAAGAGTAACGGTGGCGCATCATTACTGAAAGAGCCCGAGCTTATCTACCAAGTTGTTAAAGCGACCCGAGAAGCTGTCCCTGATCACATCCCTGTTTCCGCTAAAATTCGTTTAGGCTGGGAACACCCAGACGAGTGCTTTGAGATTGTCGATGCGATTGAACAAGCCAAAGCGGACGAACTAACAGTCCATGCAAGAACCAAAACCGGTGGCTATAAAGCAAGTGAAATAAAGTGGGATTACATCAATCAAATCCGCCAGAAGACGTCGCTGCCTTTGATCGCGAATGGTGAGATTTGGAACTATCAAGACGGGCAAGATTGCATTAAAACGACAGGTGTCGATTCACTCATGGTATGCCGTGGCGCATTCAACGTTCCAAATCTTGGTAACGTGGTTAAGCACAACCACCAGCCAATGCCATGGATAGAGGTGATTGCTCTGCTGTTACGCTATTCAGAGTTCGAAATTGAGGGCGATAAAGGCCTTTACTATCCAAACCGTGTAAAACAGTGGTTTGTGTATCTGCGCAAAGAGTACCCAGAAGCGGAAGAGCTGTTCCGAGAAATCAGAACCTACAAAAAAGCCGCGCCTATCGTCGAGCAGATAAAACGCTACCAAGAGCTGTACAATCAGCCTGCATAGTTCTCCGCTCTCGAACTGTCGATTAAAGCATGTAGACTGAACAACGTGGCTAGAATTCGATACGATCTTTACCGGTCGTTTTAGCCACGTAAAGCTTCTCATCAGCAAACTTAAATATCTCTTCAAAGTGAAGCTTGCTCTGTTCTGTCTCTACAATGCACACACCGCCAGATACTGTGAATCCATTCGGAATAATATCTGTTGAATTGGCGCAAATCGCTGTTTTTACACGATCGAGTGTTCGCATCAAAGTCTCGCGATCATCCCCTTTCAGGTAGACTACAAACTCTTCGCCACCAAACCGGGCTGCAACATCACTACTGCGTATGCTACTCGTGATTTGGCGTGACATGTAACGAATGACATCATCGCCTTTATCATGACCGTAGGTGTCATTGATCGACTTAAAGTCGTCAATATCAAAAACGGTCAAAGCAAACAGTTGGTCATGCTCTACTCTACGCCAAAATGCTTCCAACCCGCGTCGATTCAGCAACCCCGTCATTGGATCTTTAGCCGCAAGCTCTTTGAAATAACCCCTTTCAATATTAGAGTTAACATAGAAGAAAATAGTCACAGAGAACAGATACACAATAATGGCAACGATAAGGCTGTCTTTCTCATAAACAAAAAAGTGCTCAATCTCTTTCACTAAATCTAATTCATAGTACATCGCGTGATGCGAGGCGACACCTTCGAGGTTAATCCCGTGATAGAAAGCTGCGGTAGCTTTCGGCATCGTTAGAGTTGTGTCTATGATATCGATACGACCAGCCAGGTGTTCGTTAGAGTTTGCCAACAGCCGATCCGCGTTTATATCAACCGACAACATTCCTTGGTGCACGCCTTTATGGAACACAGGAATAGTCATACTAATCATGCGATCAAGAGAATCAAAACGATAACCAGGGCCAGAAAGGGTCAGTTGATCGGGGTTATTCGCAGTTTTCTGCCAATATGGGCGACTCTTAATGGTCGATAACAACTCTTTACTCAACCCTTTGGCAAAATCCTCTGGCGAAGAGATCACATAACCACGAGTGTCAATGAAGTGTACACCGTCGTGGTATTCATCAAGTTGAGATAAGAATGAAAGAATCGGGGCAAGTGCGATCTTTTCTGATGCACTTTTGTAGCTATCACTGCTTTCGGAACAGAGGGACTCTTCGCCAATCAACATATAGTCGATATCAACAGAGGGGATATCTGAAGTTTTACCATCCGCTAGGAGTAGCACATCAATAGGCCAGATTTGGCAAAGTCCATTCACAACATGTTTATTGTGATCAAGAAAAAGCGGGTTTCCTGATTTGTAGTAGTTAGAGAAGCTGTAGTCTAGGGCTGTGACCACTTTTGTAGTTCTTTTAAATACATCTTCGATACGATGAAACTCGCTGTCGATGTCTTTTTTCACCGAATCGAAATGGTTCTTTCCGATTAAACCAAGCAGCATTGCCGCGATCACCGCGGGAAACCCGAAAGACAAAGGTAAGGCTAAAGTGCCTATTTACTTTCATATAATGTGCTCTTAGCGCTCAGCTATTTTCATTTACCCCATTAATATTATTACATTAATCGCCAACCTGCTCGACGTAAAATAATGTAAATTGATATTAACGGTACCGCTCTCGGTGAAATAACTGCTTATAAATGAACAAAATAGATAAAAGTTAACGCGTAGAACAGCGTAGCGCCATTTGATGGAAGGCAATGCTAGCACCGTTAACAATATGACTTATGTCTAATTCGCTAAGCTCATGCTATCCAACGCCATCACCGGCTCACTATCGCACGCTCAATCACTGACTTTGGCACCGTAACACCTAGCTCGCGAGCTGCATCCAAGTTAATCACCAATTGCGAACTCTGTGCGGTCTTTACGCTCAATTTACCGGGTTTTTGACCATTCAAGATAGCAGACACATAATCCGCGGTTTGTACTCCAACGTCGTAATAGTCTAACCCTAAACCAGCAATAGCCCCCTTCCCTACATAAGACGTTGCCCCTGCGACCACTGGCGTCCCCGCTTGGTTTGCCGCTTCAATAAGGCCTTCAGCACCGCTAGCAACCGTATTATCGGTTAGCGCGTAAATTACGTCGGAACGCTTCGCCACTGATTCTGCTTTAGATTCCACATCATCAATGGTCAGCGCCTTTTCTGTATAGAGCTCGTAGCCAAAATCACGCGCTGCTTTTCTAAGTAGCCCAACTAAAGCGACCGCATTAGCTTCTGCCGGGTTATAGACCACGCCTATAGAGTTCGCCTCAGGAAGAAGCTCTTTGATTAGTGAGACATGCTGAACAATTGGAGATAGATCAGAAAGGCCAGTCACATTACGTCCCGGTTTTTCAAATTGTTTAACAAGCCTTGCTCCGATCGGATCGGTGACGGCCGTAAACACAATAGGAATTGTTCGAGTAGCTGACACCAAAGCCTGTGAGCTCGGCGTCGCGATGCCCACCAAAACATGTGGGTTTTCACTCACAAGTTCTCTGGCAATTTTCGCTGCCTGAGCTGGGTTTCCATCGGCCATTTCATAAGAAAACTCTAAGTTTTTTCCAGGTTCATAACCTTTTGCTCTGAGCCCTTCAAGAAGCCCTAAACGTGTCGCGTTTAAATCTGGGTGATCGACCACTTGTGACACCGACACTTTCGCAATGTTTGCCATCACACTGCTAGTCCATAGCAGCAGAGAACAGCTCAAAACTGCCGTTAATACTTTTTTTACTAAACCCATCCACACTCCCTGAATCAAGCTTCCGTTGTTATTGCTCGATCAAAGAGAACAACATCAAATCACTATTGATATTATTACCAGTAACAATTGATAACTTGAAGTGATATTTAACAAAAACACAACAAGGCTCGAATTATGCGAGGAAAGCTAGGTTTGCTTTGGGATACGATAAGAAATGGGGTGAATAAGATATGCAAGGATTAGCTCTGAGAGCAAGCAAAGTATGTAGAATATCGATGCTCTCAGGCCTATAGGGAGATGTAAGGTGTTTTTAGAACCAGCGCTCCATTGACGACTTGTCTAACTGATGGAAAGCGCGGTTAAGGATAATGGCTAATTCTTTATAGCGAGGGCGCGGCTTCATCGGCTCTAACGCGAACCCTGTTTCAGTGATCTTTTCGTGTAACTCTCGATACCAAGAGACCAAAGCCGGCGGAAGTTGAGTGTTTGAACGGTTACCTAACCACCACATGCCTTGAAGTGGCAAGCTAATAGCGAACAAAGCCATGACCACAGCTTGTGGCATTGCTTGGTAATTATTAAAAACCATTTGCGTAAGAACACTGATAGCAGCGATCGCAGGCATTACCTTAACACCAAAGCGCGTCGCTTTAATGATGCGTTGCTCTGGGAAAATAGCGTTTAACTCTTTTCGAACAGGCCAGAGATCCATGTACTTTTGGCCATCTTTTAAACTGCCAGCTAAACCAACTCTATTGCTCATATGAGTCTCCCATTAAAAAAAGTTGAAATCATCAACTAAAAACACAAAAATTTGACGAAAAATAATATTCTTTCAAATTTTTTTGTTATATTTGCACAATATCGCTATTATTTGCAGACCTCAATCTCATTGTTGCCCTTATTTACAATTTAAGCAACTTTGAGAAGACTTCTGCAAGGAATGCACAAGCCGCTTTTGCTTAAAAAGTGCGCTTTCACTTTAATACGGAAATTAACGTTTTTTTGACCAAGGTTAGTACGCAAGCTAGCGAGCTTCGTCTATTCTTGAGATTAATTTTCATCCTTAACTGATTTCGATCAGAAAAATTAACAGGTAGTCATTAATGTCTAAGCTAGTTTTAGTTTTAAACTGTGGTAGTTCTTCTCTTAAATTCGCTGTTGTTGATGCAGAAACAGGTGCAGAGCACCTAACTGGTCTTGCTGAGTGTCTAGGTCTTCCAGAAGCTCGTATGAAGTGGAAACTTGACGGCAAGCACGAAGCACAACTAGGCGCGGGCGCAGCTCACGTAGAAGCACTATCTTTCATGGTAGAAACTATTCTTGCTTCTAAGCCTGAGCTTAAAGCTAACCTTGGCGCTATCGGTCACCGTATCGTACACGGCGGCGAGCAGTTCACTCAATCTGCACTAATCACAGATGACGTTCTTAAGGGTATTCAAGACGCTGCGACTTTCGCACCTCTTCACAACCCAGCTCACCTAATCGGTATCGAAGCTGCTCAACAGAACTTCCCAGGCCTTAAAAACGTTGCTGTATTTGACACTGCGTTCCACCAAACAATGCCTTCTGAGTCTTACCTATACGCTCTACCGTACAACCTGTACAAAGAGCACGGCATCCGTCGTTACGGCATGCACGGTACTTCTCACCTATTCATCACTCGTGAAGTTGCAGGCCTACTAAACAAGCCAGTTGAAGAAGTTAACATCATCAACTGTCACCTAGGTAACGGCGCTTCTGTATGTGCAATCAAGAACGGTAAATCTGTAGATACTTCTATGGGCCTTACTCCTCTTGAAGGTCTAGTAATGGGTACTCGTTGTGGTGACCTAGATCCTGCAATCATCTTCCACCTACACGACGCTCTTGGCTACTCTGTTGAAGAAATCAACAACATGCTAACTAAAGAGTCTGGTCTTGCTGGTCTAACTGAAGTGACTTCTGACTGTCGTTTCGTTGAAGACAACTACGGTGAGAAAGAAGAAGCAACTCGTGCAATGGACGTGTTCTGTCACCGCCTAGCTAAATACGTTGCTGGTTACACTGCAACTCTAGAAGGTCGTCTAGACGCAATCACTTTCACTGGCGGCATCGGCGAGAACTCTGGCCCAATCCGTGAAATGGTTCTAAACCGCCTAGGCATCTTCGGCATCGAAGTTGACGGTGAAGCTAACCTTAAAGCTCGTTTCGGCGGCGAAGGTACTATCACTACAGCTAACAGCCGTATCCCTGCAATGGTTATCTCTACTAACGAAGAGCTAGTAATTGCTGAAGACACTGCGAAACTAGCAGGTCTTTAATCAAATTTAGGACCGCAGGCTTTAACGAGTCGGCGGTCTTTTGATAAAAATGGGGCTCAGCTTCTATTCCTATTCCTACCCTTAAATAGGAATATGAAGTTGAGCTTTTTTAATCCAATAGCTAAAGGTACTCATACGAATGTCTCGTACTATTATGCTTATCCCTACTAGTGCTGGTGTTGGTCTAACTAGCGCAAGCATGGGTGTTCTTCGCGCAATGGAGCGCAAGGGCGTTAAGGTTTCTTTCTACAAACCAATCTCTCAACCACGTTCTGGTGGCGACCAACCTGATCTAACTTCAACTATCGTTGGCGTAAACAGCGATGTTAAGATCGGTCAACCTCTTGCTATGTCTGTTGCTGAAAGCCTAATCGGTAACGACAACATGGACGAGCTACTAGAAACAGTTGTTGAGCGTTACAACCAGATCAACAAAGATGCTGACGTAACTCTTATCGAAGGTCTAGTACCAACTCGTAAGCACCCATTCGCTAACCAAGTGAACGCAGAAATTGCTGCGACACTAGGTGCAGAGATTGTACTTGTTGCAACTCCGGGTACTGACAACCCTGCTCAACTTAAAGAGCGTATCGAAGTAGCATGTTCTAACTTCGGTGGCACTAAGAACAAAAACATCTCTGGCGTTATCATCAACAAGCTTAACGCTCCAGTAGATGAAGCAGGCCGTACTCGCCCTGACCTATCTGAAATCTTTGACGATGCAGACAGCGCTCAGCAAAGCGAACTAAAAGTAATGGAGATCTTCAACACTTCTCCAATCCGTGTTCTTGGTTGTGTGCCTTGGAGCATCGAGCTAATCGCTACTCGTGCTGCAGATATGGCTTCTCACCTAAACGCTGAAATCATCAACGAAGGTGAACTGAATACTCGTCGTATTAAGAGCATCACTTTCTGTGCGCGTTCTCTACCGCACATGATTGAACACTTCAAGCCAGGTTCACTACTTGTGACTTCGGCTGACCGTCCTGACGTTATCGTTGCAGCAGCACTTGCAGCAATGAACGGCGTTGAGATTGGTGCTGTTCTTCTAACTGGTGGTTACGATATCCCTGCGGAAATCCAAGACCTAATCAAGCCTGCTTTAGAGACTGGTCTTCCAATCTTTAAAGCACAAGGTAACACTTGGCAGACATCTCTGAACCTACAGAGCTTCAGCCTAGAAGTACCAGCAGACGATAAAGAGCGTATCGAGTTCATCAACGAACACGTTGCGGGTCACATCGATGGCAACTGGATCGAGTCAATGACGGAAGGTACTGAGAAGTCTCGTCGTCTAAGCCCACCAGCATTCCGTTACCAACTAACTGAGTTCGCTCGCAAAGCTGGCAAGCGTATCGTTCTTCCTGAAGGTGATGAGCCACGTACAGTTAAAGCTGCTGCTATCTGTGCAGAGCGCGGCATTGCAGAGTGTGTGCTTCTGGGTAACCCTGAAGAGATCCGTCGTGTTGCAGCACAACAAGGTGTTGAGCTAGGTGCTGGCGTAACGATCATCAACTCTGATGAAGTACGTGAAAACTACGTAGCTCGTCTAGTTGAGCTACGTGGCGCGAAAGGCATGACTGAAGTTGTTGCTCGTGAGAAGCTACAAGACTCAGTATTCCTAGGCACTATGATGCTTGAAAACGGTGAAGTAGACGGCCTAGTTTCTGGTGCTGTTCACACTACAGCGAACACTATCGTTCCTCCGTTCCAAATCATCAAGACTGCACCAGATGCTTCTATCGTATCTTCTGTATTCTTCATGCTACTGCCTGACCAAGTACTGGTTTACGGTGACTGTGCGATCAACCCAGATCCAACAGCTGAACAGCTTGCTGAAATCGCTATCCAATCTGCAGATTCTGCTGCGGCATTCGGTATCGACCCACGCGTTGCTATGATCTCTTACTCTACTGGTGAATCTGGTAAGGGTGCAGACGTAGATAAAGTACGTGAAGCGACGAAGCTTGCTCAAGAGAAACGTCCAGATCTAGTGATCGACGGTCCTCTACAATACGATGCTGCTATCATGGAAAACGTTGCTGCTTCTAAAGCACCGAACTCTCCGGTAGCTGGTAAAGCGACTGTATTCGTATTCCCAGACCTAAACACTGGCAACACGACTTACAAAGCGGTACAACGTTCAGCAGATCTAGTATCTATCGGTCCAATGCTTCAAGGTATGCGCAAGCCAGTAAATGACTTGTCTCGTGGCGCTCTAGTAGACGATATCGTGTACACAGTAGCTCTAACGGCTATCCAAGCAGACCAAGCTGCGCAAGCTGAAGAAAAAGTAGTTAACTAATTTTCTTTTTCAGAAAGCAAAAACCCTAGATGTTTATCTAGGGTTTTTTTACGCCTGAAGAAAAGCGAATTAATTAATGATTCTAACCACGTCCGTGAGGCGAATCTAAATCCAGTTCAGGCCCTTTAGGAACCACTTGAGTCGGGTTGATACCAGTGTGGCTATAATAGTAGTGGCGCTTGATGTGGTAGAAATCCGTCGTCTCTTTAATACCCTCTATTTGATAGAGCTCTTTTAGATAACCTTGGATATGTTTGTAATCCGCAATTCGCTGCTTGTTACACTTGAAGTGGCCAACATACACTGCATCGAATCGAACCAAGGTCGTAAACAACCGCCAATCCGCTTCTGTAATCTCGTTACCTGCCAGATAACGGTTTTCGCTAAGGTGGGTATCCACTTTGTCTAACGCTTCAAATAACGCGTCATACGCTTCTTCATAAGCTTCTTGTGTGGTCGCGAAGCCGGTACGATAAACGCCGTTATTGATGTTCGGATAGATGTAGTCGTTCCACTCGTCAATCTTGCTCGCCAATTCCCATGGGTAGTAATCATCGGTGTTACCTGTTAACTCATTAAATTCTGAATTGAACATGCGGATGATTTCAGACGACTCGTTGCTCACGATGGTGTTGGTTTTCTTATCCCATAAAACAGGAACCGTTACTCGACCTGAATAGTCCGGTTTGGCTTGGGTGTAGATTTGGTGCATGCGAGTGTGACCGAACAGAGGCTCAGGCAAGCCCATTTGCCACCCTTCACTCATCATGTCAGGGCAAACTACTGTCACATCGATGTGATCGGTTAGGTCTTTCAGTTCACGGAAGATCAGCGTGCGATGCGCCCACGGACAAGCTAACGATACATATAGGTGGTAACGACCACTTTCTGGCTCAAATTGCGCTCCGGCTTTATTTTCAACCCAGTTGCGAAAGCCCGCATCTTCACGAACGAACTTACCACCGCTTTCTTTGGTGTCGTACCACACGTCGTGCCAAACACCTTCAACTAACTTGCCCATATCCAAACCCCTGTGATGCTAACTTTTCTCTAGTATAAAAAAAGCCAACTTTTTCAAAACTAGAAGAAGTTGGCTTAGTTGTTCGAATATTTTGATGAAGCTTGTTGAGCGGACCAATAAGCCTAAACCTAAGACAAAAAAAGCGCGACTCTAATAACTAGTCGCGCTTAAGCCTGTCACAGGCTGAACCGTTTTAAATAGGCTCTACATTTGTACGTGCAAGCAAGATACTGCGTGAACGTCATTGCCTTGAATCGTTGGCTTAGTTTGCGCACAGGCCTCTGTTGCTTGTGGGCAACGAGTACGGAACACACAGCCTGATGGCGGATTGATTGGCGATGGTAGATCACCTTCCAACATCTGAATGGTTTTGCTTCGCTCTAAGCGAGGATCTGGAATTGGAACTGCAGACATCAACGCTTTGGTGTACGGGTGCTTAGGATCAGAGAACAATGCATCTGATTCTCCAAGTTCTACCGCGTTGCCTAAGTACATCACCAACACGCGGTCAGAAATGTGTTTCACAACCGACAAATCGTGCGCGATGAATACCAAAGACAAACCTAACTCTTTTTGTAGCTCCTTCAGAAGGTTAACTACTTGAGCTTGGATAGATACATCCAATGCTGAAACTGGTTCATCACAGATGATCATCTTAGGCTTCAAGATAAGAGCACGTGCGATACCGATACGCTGACACTGACCACCTGAGAATTCATGTGGGTAACGGTTGATTACGTTTGGTAGTAGACCAACCTTTGCCATCATCTCTTTAACTCGGTCCTTCACTTCCTGTTTAGAAAGCTCTGGGTAAAAAGTCTCTAGAGGCTCAGCAATGATGTCACCAACAGACATACGTGGGTTAAGCGATGCTAGTGGGTCTTGGAAGATCATCTGAATCTCTTTACGAGTTTCACGACGCTGTACTTCCTGCATTTTAGTCAGGTCTTGGCCTAACCACATAACTTCGCCGTCTGTCGCTTCAACCAAACCAATGATTGCACGAGCAAATGTCGATTTCCCACAACCAGACTCACCTACTACACCCAGCGTTTCCCCTTCGTAAAGGTGGATATCAACGCCATCAACGGCTTTCAGGTTTGACGGTTTTGCCCAAGGCCACGCTGATTTAGCTGCGATGCTAAAGTGAACTTTCAGGTCTTTAATATCTAGTAATAACTGTTTATCTACACTCATTTTGTCCAAGTCTCCCAGTCAGAAAAACAAGCACGCTGACGGTCATTACCAAATGGCGTCAAAATAGGTGCTTCTTGCTTACAACGATCCATTACGCGGTGACAACGGTCTTGGTAAGGACAGCCTGTTGGCAGGCGAAGTAAGTTTGGTGGATTACCTGGAATAGTCGGTAGAATTTCACCTTCTGTATCCAAACGAGGAATCGCTTTCAGTAGGCCCTCTGCGTATGGATGGCTTGGCTCGTAGAAAATTTCATCAACCGTGCCGTACTCCATTGTACGACCCGCGTACATCACAAGTACTTTGTCACATGAACCTGCAACCACACCCAAATCGTGGGTGATCATGATGATTGCCGTGTTGAACTCATCTTTCAATTCGTTTAGCAATTCCATGATTTGCGCTTGAATAGTTACATCCAGCGCGGTAGTTGGTTCATCTGCAATAAGCAGTTTTGGACGGCACAATAGCGCCATTGCAATCATCACACGCTGACGCATACCGCCAGAGAATTCGTGTGGGTACATGGTGATACGCTTGCGTGCTTCAGGGATTTTAACCGCTTCAAGCATGCGTACTGATTCTTCAAACGCCTCTGCTTTACCCATGCCTTTGTGCAGCATAAGTACTTCCATCAGCTGATCACTTACTTTCATGTAAGGGTTCAGTGATGTCATCGGGTCTTGGAAGATCATCGCGATCTGTTCAGCACGAACTTTGTTCAACGCTTTTTCAGATAGGTTAAGGATTTCATTGCCTTCAAACTTTGCACTGCCTGAGATGATGCCGTTCTTAGCCAGCAGCCCCATCAGTGCAAATACCGTTTGTGATTTACCTGAACCTGACTCACCCACGATACCCAGCGTTTCACCTTGGTTAAGTGAGAAATTCAAGTCGTTTACTGCAGTTACGATACCATCTTGCGTGGTAAATTCGACGCGCAGATCTTTGACATCTAATAAGCTCATTATTGCTTCCTTAATCTTTTATAGCTTTTAATTGCTATTTCGTTATCTGTCTTTTGGATCAAGCGCATCGCGCAGACCATCACCTACGTAGTTAAAGCAGAACAGCGTAACTACCATGAATACCGCAGGGAATGCCAGTTGCCAGATTGCAACTTCCATTGTTTGCGAGCCTTCTTGTAACAGCGCGCCCCAACTTGTCATAGGCTCTTGAACACCAAGACCAAGGAAAGATAAGAATGATTCTGTAAGGATCATGCTTGGAATAAGCAGCGTAGAGTAAACCGCTACGATGCCTAGCACGTTCGGTACGATATGACGTGTAATGATCTTCCATTTGCTTACACCACATACGTGTGCAGCTTCAATGAACTCTTTACTACGTAAGCTTAACGTTTGACCACGTACAATACGCGCCATATCTAGCCAAGCAATCGCACCAATCGCAACGAAGATTAGGATGATGTTACGACCAAAGAATGTCACTAGAACGATAACTAGGAACATGAATGGAACCGCGTACAAGATCTCTAGGATACGCATCATCACTCGGTCAGTACGACCACCAATGAAGCCAGAAGCTGCACCGTAAAGCGTACCAATCAGTACCGCTACGAATGCACCCATCACACCAACCATTAATGAGATACGGCCACCAATAAGAGTACGAACATACAAATCACGGCCTAAGCTATCAGTGCCAAACCAGTGCTCCGCACTTGGCGCTGCATGCATTGCGTACCAGTCAGTATCATCATAAGTGTACTGAGCCAGCATCGGTAAGAAGATAACTGCCAATACCATAAGCGTAAGGATAAACAGGCTTACCATTGCCGCTTTGTTTCGCATAAAACGAATGCGGGCATCCTGCCACAAACTGCGACCTTCAATTTCTAAGCTCTCAGAGAACTTTTCGATCGCTTCTAAATTTTCTTTTTTCTTCAACATAACCATGCGTCCCTGTTAGTAGCGAATTTTCGGGTCAATCAGCGCTAGCAAAATATCAACGATTGCGTTGAACAAGATGAATAGGAAACCAATCAAGATGGTTACACCCATTACTAGCGAGTAGTCACGGTTAAACGCGGCGTTAACAAACAGCTTGCCGATACCTGGTAAGCCGAAGATGGTTTCTACAACAACTGAACCTGTAATGATACCTACAAACGCAGGTCCCATATAAGAAACGACAGGCAGCAGTGCTGGCTTCAGTGCATGTTTTAGAACGATGTAACGGTAACTTAGGCCTTTTGCTCGTGCAGTTCGGATAAAGTTACTGTTGAGCGTTTCAATCATGCTACCGCGAGTAATACGAGCAAATGTGGCTACGTAAAGAAGAGACATCGCGATAACTGGCAGCACGATGTACATATAAGTACCGCCGTGCCAACCACCTGCTGGGAATATGTTCCAGTGCAGAGAGAATAGGTAAATAAGCGCCGGAGCCAACACGAAGGATGGCATTACTACCCCGAGCATGGCGGTCGACATTATGGTGTAGTCTATCCAGGTGTTGTGCTTCAAGGCGGCAATCGTCCCGACCGATACTCCCATAATCAGGGTAAAGATAAAGGCAATAAAGCCTACCTTCGCAGATACTGGAAGTGCGACTGCGATCAGCTCATTAACGGTGTAATCTTGATATTTGAATGATGGACCGAAGTCACCTTGTAAGATATTTGTCAAATACGTGGTGTATTGTTCAAAAACAGGTTTATCTAAGCCGTATTTAGCTTCAATGTTAGCCATAACTTCTGGCGGTAATGGGCGCTCGCTTGAAAACGGGTTACCCGGTGCGAAACGCATGAGAAAGAAAGATATAGTGATCAACACCAACATGGTTGGAATCGCTTCGAATATCCTTTTCATAATGAATTTAAGCATAAACTCACTCTTTTCAGTCTGTGACAATTAAAAAATAAATAGACACTGTGTGCGATTTCTCGCACACAGGTCTAAGTTAGTTATATTTTATTTTTATAGGAGGTTATTTTGCTTTGATATAAAGATCTTTTGAATAGATCTTATCTTCGGCGTTACCTTCTGGGTAACCACCTAGCTGAGGTGATACAAGACGTGTTGTAACGTACTGGTAGATTGGAGCAATTGGCATGTCTTTAGCTAGCAATTTTTCTGCTTCGATGTATAGCTTCGTACGCTCTTCTTCTGAAGTAGAGCTTAGGGCTTTATCGATAACCTTGTCATATTCAGCGCTCTTGTAGTGCTGACCAGCAGTTGTATTCTGGCTAACCATCAATGTTAGGAATGAAGATGCTTCATTGTAGTCACCACACCAACCTGCACGAGCAACGTCAAAGTTACCAGTATCTTTACTGTCTAGGTATGATTTCCACTCTTGGTTTTCGAGTTTCGCGTTAATACCAAGCTCTTTCTTCCACATTGATGCAATTGCTACAGCAAGCTTCTTGTGGTTCTCAGATGTGTTGTAAAGCAGGCTGAATTCAAGCGGGTTGCTCTTCGTGTAGCCAGCTTCTTCAAGAAGACGCTTCGCTTCAGCAATACGCTCTTTTTGAGAAAGTTGACCATACTCTGGAGTTACCGGGTCAAAACCAGCAGTAATTTCAGGAGTCAAGAAGTAAGCTGGTTTTTGGCCTTGACCAAGAATAGCTTTCGTAACGATGTCACGGTCCATCGCGTAAGACATTGCTTTACGAACACGCACGTCGTCGAAAGGTGCTTTCTGTGCATTAAATTGGTAGTAATAAGTACACAGGTTACCCTTAATGTTTACATCTTCTGAGTATTCTTTCTGTAAGCGACGGAAGTGCTCGTTAGGAACTTCGTATGTGAAATCTAGTTCACCAGAGAGGAAGCGGTTCATTTCCGCTACTTGGTTTTCGATTGGTAGGAATGTTACTTTGTTAAGAACTGTATGTTCGTTATCCCAGTAATTTTCGTTGCGTACTAGTTCAAGACGCTCGTTAACTACCCATTGATTTGGAACAAATGCACCATTACCAACAAAGTTTTCAGGCTTAGTCCACTGGTCACCGAATTTTTCAACAGTTGCTTTGTGTACTGGCTTCACTGTTGTGTGACCCATCATCATTACGAAATATGGGACCGCTGTATCTAAAGTCACTTCTAACGTGTAGTCATCTAAAGCTTTAACGCCTAGTTCACTCTTGTCTTTCTTACCCGCGACGATGTCTTTCGCATTCGCCATCTTGGTATATTCCATATACCAAGCGTATGGAGAAGCAGTTAAAGGATCAACCGCACGTTGAAAGCTGTAAACGAAGTCATTTGCCGTTACAGGATCGCCGTTAGACCATTTAGCGTCTTTACGCAGGTGGAAAGTAAATGTTTTGTTGTCTGTCGTTTCCCAGCTTTCAGCTACTCCTGGGATAGTATTACCGTCGCCATCTTGGTTCACTAAACCTTCTAGAAGGTCACGAATTACGTGAGATTCTGGTACGCCTTGAGATTTGTGAGGGTCGAGTGTTGCTACTTCAGTACCGTTACCGCGAACCAGTTCCTGAACTTTTGCTAGTTCAGTGCCTGCTGGAACTTCAGCAGCGATAGAAAGAGTAGAAGAGGCAGCCACTGCCAAACCAGCACCTAGAAGAAGGGCCTGAGTGATTTTATTCTTGTACATTTAATAAACTCCAAGTTTTATGTATTGCATCCATGACTTCTTTGCTTGGTTCACTGAACGGCAGTGATTTAGATTTATTTAGCTCAAAATTTAAGCATAAAAACCTAAAACCTAAAACCTTACAAAGATTGAGGCACACACTATCAACCATTGAAGTAATTTGCCATAAACAAGTCGCAAAAAATCGGATAATTCTCCGAATTACTCAAGGTAACAGTGTAAATCTCTAATAAAAACCTAATGAATAGTGAGTTACACATAGGGATTAATTAAAAAACAGCCTTTAGTGTTGATGTATCTGTGTTGATAATTTTTTTTAGCATCTTATGCTATAACTCGGTCAGCAAATTAACATTAATGCCACATGAAATCTAATTGCACATCACATATCCCCTAAATAGACTCCACTATTTGTGAGGATTATCACTTTATACAAAACAGCATAATGCACTGCACCAAAACAGATTTAGAAATGCACCAAGACAGACAAAATCACGCACCGAATTTATATGCAACTTGAATGATTAACCATTTATTAATACACCAGTTATTTATAAATAGCTTTGTAGCATGCACAAAAAAAACCGACTTTAATAGTCGGCTTTTAATATTCGTTCTGTAGGTGAGTAACCTTGGGTGGTTATTTTTCCCAACGCTCTGCAGCTTTCGCATCTGAATCTCGAGAGTCAACCCAACGAGTTGCTTCAGTGGTACGTTCCTTTTTCCAAAACGGCGCTTTGGTTTTTAGGAAGTCCATCACAAACTCACAAGCTTCAAAGGCCGCACCGCGATGTGCACTGGATACGCCAACGTAAACAATCTGGTCACCGATATCGAGGTCACCAACACGATGGATAACGCGCATCTTTTGGATTGGCCAGCGTGCCTCAGCTTGATCACAGATCTCGCTCAATGATTTCTCTGTCATACCCGGGTAGTGCTCCAGAGACAAACCAATCACATTATCGCCAAGGTTCATGTCGCGAACTTTACCGACGAACGTCACAATCGCTCCGGCAGCTGTACCTTGAGCCAAGTAGTCGTATTCGTCGCCTACAGAGAAGTCCTCTGCTGTCACTAATACTCTTGGATCCATGCTTAGCCTCCAGTCACTGGTGGGAAGAAAGCGACTTCATCGCCATCTTTCACTTCAGTTGTCAGAGGGACAATGGATTGGTTAAGCGCAGCCAGAAGTTTGCCCTCTTCCAAAGCGATATCCCATTTGCCTTTTTGTGTTACAAGGTGGCTGCGAATCGCTTCAATCGTCTTGAACTTTTCATCAACTTCAACGCTGTCCACACCAACAAGTTCACGAGTTTGAGCAAAGAAAAGTACTGTAATCATGATTCCACCTTAAAATGACCAGATTTACCACCCGTTTTCTCTAACAGGCGTACATTCTCGATAACAATGTCTTTCTGAACAGCTTTACACATATCGTAAATCGTTAACGCAGCAACAGAAGCAGCCGTTAGCGCTTCCATTTCTACGCCTGTCTTACCAGCAAGTTTACAAACAGATTCAATGCGAACCTTGTTTTCAGACTCGATAGCTTCAAGCTGCACTTCTACTTTAGTTAATAGCAGAGGGTGACACAGTGGAATCAGATCCCACGTCTTCTTAGCCGCTTGAATACCCGCGATACGTGCCGTTGCGAAAACATCACCTTTATGGTGGCTACCAGAAACAATCAGCTCTAGCGTTTCAGCAGACATTTGAACGAATGCTTCCGCTCTCGCTTCACGTACTGTCTCAGCTTTAGCCGACACATCGACCATGTTTGCTTCGCCAGACGCGTTAATGTGTGTAAATTGGCTCATACTCAAACCGCCTTATACTGAAAGGTGTGGCATGAAGTTACAAGGGCGGTGGCTAGCATCCATCTGTTGCTTGATGATCTTAGTCCAACCTGTGCGACAAGCACCTGTAGAGCCTGGCATCGCAAAGATTACTGTGTGGTTAGCAAAGCCCGCAATCGCACGAGATTGAATTGTCGATGTACCGATCTCTTCGTAAGACACTTGACGGAATAGCTCACCAAAGCCTTCTACTTCTTTGTCGAATAGTGGCTTAAGCGCTTCAGGCGTGCTGTCACGAGAAGTAAAACCCGTACCGCCAGTGATCATGATCGCTTGTACGCTTTCATCAGCGATCCACTTAGATACGATCGCACGGATCTTGTACATGTCGTCGATAACGATTTGCTTATCAACAACGTTGTGACCCGCTTCTTTAGCATGCTCAGCTAGGTAGCCACCTGACGTATCATTTTCTTCTGTACGTGTATCTGAAACCGTTAGTACTGCGATGTTTGCTGCTTGGAATTTGCTTTCTGCGTGACCCATTTGTTCACCTATATAAATTTTTCAATTAGACTGATTCGCCCAGCCTAGAGAAGCTGAGCGATAAAATGCGTTAGAGTATATAGCGGGTTAACCGCCGATTGACGCCAAGTTTGGAGTCATGCCGCTGTTGCCATCATGTAAGAAATGGCTAACGGACTTGGTTTGAAGCTGAGCCTGTATTCGATCGATGAGCTCTTGCTCTTGTTGATCTTCTTGAATCAAATCTCTCAGTTCAACACCGTGATCGCCAAACAGACATAGGTGAAGCTTACCGGTCGCAGAAACGCGCAGTCGGTTACAACTCTCACAAAAGTCTTTCTCGTAAGGCATGATCAAACCAATCTCACCCTTGTAGTCTGGGTGAACGAACACTTGCGCAGGGCCATCATTAACGGCTCTCACTTTAAGCAACCAACCATTCGCAATTAGCTGGTTACGAATCGCAACACCTGACACATGGTGCTTGTCAAACAACTCGTCCATCTCGCCGGTTTTCATCAGCTCAATAAAACGCAGTTGAATCGGTTTGTCTTTGATCCAATTAAGGAAGGCAGGTAACTCTTGGCTATTGAGGTCTTTCATCAATACTACGTTTACTTTGACTTGTTCAAAGCCAACCTCAAACGCTTTATCAATACCTCGCATAACCTCAGTAAACTTATTCTCACCAGTGATCTGATGGAACATACGTGAATCTAAGCTATCCACGCTCACGTTTATATGGGTTAAACCAGCATCACGCCACTGCCCTACTTGTTTCTCCATGCGATAGCCGTTCGTTGTCGTGGCTACTTTTTCGATGCCTGGAGTAGAAGCAACGGTATGTATGATTTCAGGAAAGTCTTTACGCAGACTCGGCTCTCCGCCTGTAATGCGGATCTTTGAGGTACCACAATCTGCAAACGCTTTTACAACGCGTTTGATCTCGGGAACACTTAAAAAAGACGAGTTTTTTTGCCCTGACGGTTTATAACCATCCGGCAAGCAGTAAGTACATTTAAAGTTACAGACGTCTGTAACCGACAAGCGCAAGTAATAAAACTTGCGATGGAATCTATCTTCGAATTGTTGCGCCACGGAACACCTTTCCAAACACGGGAGGCATAATCATTTCCAATTAAGCCCTTGTGACAACATGTCACTGGCTCTTGATGCGTATCGGTACAGCAAATACCACTGTGCGACTTAGCATGCGAGAGCTCGGAGTTATGGCAACCGCACGTTATATTCATACGCGCAGTAGCTGAGTAATAAAATACTTAATATTTTTACGTGAATCTAGCTCTGATGGTAAAAAACGGGTCACATCGGCAAAAAAAACGTATCAAACGCTCAAAATAACTCTTGTTGAGTATATAGCGAGAAGCATTTAACCTAAATTATAGTTGGTAATAATCTAACAAGAACAAAAAATGAATATTTACTCTTCAAAGAAAGTCGTAGCAATTGGTGGAGGCCATGGCTTAGGTCGTATGCTTGCTGCATTAAAAGACTTTGGTAACAACGCAACTGGCATTGTTGCAACAACGGATAATGGCGGTTCAACCGGACGAATTCGAGACTGCCAAGGTGGTATCGCTTGGGGAGATACACGCAACTGTATCAACCAATTGATCACTGAACCTTCAATTAGTTCGATGATGTTTGAATACCGCTTTCGCGGCCAAGGCGAACTCGACGGTCATAACTTGGGTAACCTGATGCTCACAGCATTAGACAACCTCTCGGTTCGTCCATTGGAAGCGATTAACCTGATTCGAAATATGCTTAAGGTCGACGTTAATATCGTGCCGATGACAGAGCACCCTTCTGACCTCACGGCCCTATCAATGGACGGCCGCTGGGTAACCGGTGAAACCAATGTTGATGACATGACGGAAAAGCTACGCATGATGGACTTGTCGCCAGAAGTGCCAGCAACCAAAGAGGCCGTTGCCGCGGTGGAAGAAGCAGACTGCATAGTGCTTGGCCCAGGCAGCTTTTTAACCAGTGTGATGCCTCCGTTGCTACTACCTGAAATTGGTAAAGCCATCGCAGGAAACACCAAGGCAAAGGTTATCTTCATTGAAAACCTATCTCCAGAACACGGCCCGGCAGGTAAAATGACGCTTCAAGAGCAATTGGAGTGGTGTGAACGTACCTGTAAAGCACGTAAGATAGACGTTGTACTAGGTAATGAACCGCATCCAGAGCTAGAAGGGCAATGGAATTGTGTGACCACGGATCTTGCATCAGCAAACCGAGATTGGCGACACGACCGAGTGAAGCTTCAACAAGCGATCGAAGCTCAGTTGGCTTAGTTCATAAGTTCAAACATCAGAAAACGAAAAAGGAGCATGATGCTCCTTTTTTAGTCTCTGTATCTCTACCTGTAGATATAGCAATTAGCCGTTTTAGAGATCCGTCATCAACTGTTGATATTCGGTATAAGTCGATAGCAGAAGTTCCTGCATATCTTGAAAATCAATATCTGTAACGGGCAATGCTTGCTTCACTTTTGCGTCTAAGCTAATAGCAAAATTACACAAAGAATCAGCACCAAAACTCGCAGCACTACTCTTCAACGCATGGCTGATATCGGCCAAATACTTAGACGTATCGGTATCTTTGTTTAGCTCTAGGTGCTCGTAGTATCCCTTCAATTCACCTAAAAATATTTCCAGTAGTACTGGGACATTCTCTTGCCCAATCTCACCGGCAAGCTCATCAACTTTTTGCTGATTTAATACTTTCATCATCGTTCTTTCTTATTGTTTGGTGATTACTGCTTCGCATTCCACGTTTGCAATTTACGGTATATCGTTGATGGACTGACATCCAAAAAACCAGCCGCACGAGGGATGTTACCATCACACGCTTTTATGGCCTGTTCGATTGCCGTTTTCTCAGTGATCCACAATGGGAAAATATCTTTTACTGTGATGTCTTCACTCTGCTTCTCTTTCAGGCGCAGACTGTTTTCAATAGGTTGATTCAATGGTGGCGGAAGCATGTTCAGAGTAATCTCTTTACCATTATTCAACACCACCACATTCCGCAATACGTTTTGTAGCTGACGAACGTTACCCGGCCACTCATATTGGTTAAAGCGATCCAGCACTTCTTGAGCAAAACGAACAAACGCCTTGCCTTCTTCAACCGACATGTAACCCAATAATGAGTAAGCAATCTCGATAACATCTTCACCACGCTCACGCAGTGGCGGCAAATGCAGAGGAATCACATACAGACGGTAGTATAAATCTTCTCTAAAGCGACCTTCTTGCACTTCTTTCCATGGATCACGGTTGGTCGCACAAACAAAACGCACGTCCACACTCTTCATCTTCGAAGAGCCTACCTTTTGAAAAGTACCCGTTTGGATAAAACGTAGAAGCTTGGTTTGCAATTCAAGGTCCATCTCACACAACTCATCGAGGAACAGTGTGCCTCCATCAGCCAATTCAGCAGCACCTTGGCGATCGGTTGCCGCGCCCGTAAACGCGCCTTTTACGTGGCCAAACAGCTCACTTTCAATCAAGTCTTTAGGAATTGCCGCACAGTTGATGGCGATGAAAGGCTTATCGCCACGCTTACTCGCCGCGTGAATCGCTTCTGCACACACCTCTTTACCCGTACCACTTTCACCGGTGATGAAAATACTCGCTTTACTCGATGCGGCTGAATCGATAGTTCGGTAAACCTGCTGCATGGTTTGGCTACTGCCAATGAAGCCTTGGTAATTCTGGTTTCCAGGATGTTCAGAGCTGTTCTTAAGCTTGGTCGCTTTGCGGATCGCGTTGTTCACCGTAATACGAAGTCGGTCGGCTTCACACGGTTTGATCAGGAAATCTTGAGAGCCATGACGCATCGCTTCTACGGCGGTATCGATAGAACCGTGCGCTGTCATGAAGATAACGGGTACTTCAGGGTATTTTTGTTTTACAGCAAAGAGCACGTCCATACCCGTCATATCAGGCAGACGTAAATCTAATAAAATGAGGTCCGGGATTCGATGATTCAAACTCTCAATTGCATCGCGGCCAGTGCCGACAATGTTGATATCAATTTCGAGCGGTGTAAGATACGAGCGATATAACGCTGCGACTGAAGCCGTATCCTCCACCATCAACAAATACTTTGATTTGTTATCTAACGTTTTTGATTGCATATCCTAGCCATTTATAATTTGCATTTCTTATTATAGTCGCATTCCGCTTTGCATTATGCAAATTAGCCACAATGTTTGTATTGTATTTTTTTACTTGCTTCAAATTATCAATGTTTTATCTATATGGCACGAACGATGCAGTCATAGAGATGACCTTCGGGTCACCTAGCCAACTGACGTTGTTAGTGGACTGAGTGTTCACAAACGTAAGCCAGTAGAACATTTACTACTGGCTGTTTTTTGTCTGAAACACTCTCAAATGTAGTCTTTTGAGAGGAGCTTCTTTAGTTAACTCTTGAGTTAAGAAATGCGATTAAGTGAAGTTAGCTATTGGTAATGAATTGCTTTCTTAACTGCTCTATTTCATCACGCTTCTGTGCCGCCAATTCAAACTCCAAGTTTTGAGCATGTTGATACATCGCCGCTTCCAACTTACTGATCTCTTTATCGAGCTGTTGTGGTGTTAGTACTGCGTAACTTTCTGATGGCTCTGCCACCTTAGACAATGGTACCTGCTTAGATTGTCGTTGCTGCTTCGACTTAGTGATATCACCCAACTCCATGATATCTTTGATATTACGCTTAAGAGCTTGTGGCGTAATACCTTGCTCTTCGTTGTAGGCCTGCTGCTTTTCTCTGCGGCGGTCCGTTTCATCTATCGCCTTTTTCATCGATTTAGTGATCGAGTCACCGTACAAGATCGCCTTACCTTCTAGGTTACGAGCTGCACGACCGATCGTTTGGATCAGAGAGCGCTCAGAACGCAAAAAGCCCTCTTTGTCAGCATCAAGAATCGCCACCAGCGATACTTCCGGCATATCCAAACCTTCTCGAAGTAAGTTAATACCTACTAACACATCGAACTCGCCAAGACGTAGGTCTCGAATGATCTCTACGCGTTCAACCGTATCGATATCCGAGTGTAAGTAACGCACTTTCACCCCATGTTCTGTTAGATATTCAGTAAGATCTTCCGCCATTCTCTTGGTCAACGTGGTCACCAATACACGCTCTTCTTTCGCTGAACGGATTCTAATTTCAGACAACAAGTCATCCACCTGAGTCGCAACTGGCCTTACTTCAATAATTGGGTCTAATAAACCAGTAGGACGAACGACTTGATCGGCGATCTCTCCATCTGATTTTTCAAGTTCATAGTTACCAGGCGTTGCAGAGACAAAAATCGTTTGCGGCGCGATGGATTCAAACTCATCGAATTTCATTGGGCGGTTATCCAACGCAGAAGGCAGACGGAAACCAAATTCAACTAAAGTCTCCTTACGAGAGCGGTCGCCTTTATACATCGCGCCGATTTGCGGCACGGTAACGTGTGACTCATCGATGATCAGCAGGCCATCGTCAGGCAAGTAGTCGAATAATGTTGGAGGCGCTTCACCTTCTGCACGACCACTCAAGTAACGTGAGTAGTTTTCAATGCCCGAGCAGAAGCCAAGCTCTGTCATCATCTCGATATCAAATTGAGTTCTCTGTGAGATACGCTGCTCTTCGAGAAGTTTGTTATTGTCTTTCAGGTATTGGGCTCGATCTCGTAGTTCATCTTTGATGTTCTCGATCGCTTCAAGGATTTTTTCTCTTGGTGTCACATAGTGAGTCTTCGGATAAACCGTAAAGCGTGGCAAATCTCTTTGTTTAATTGCACCAGTTAGCGGGTCGAAAATGCTGATACAGTCGACTTCATCATCAAACATCTCGATTCGTACTGCGTCTTGGTCGGATTCAGCTGGGAAGATATCAATCACTTCACCACGAACACGGAACTGACCACGCTCAAAAGCAACATCGTTTCTGGAATATTGAAGTTCGGCCAAACGACGCAAGATATCGCGCTGATCCATGATTTCGCCACGGCTCAAGTGAAGCATCATTTTCAAATAAGACTTAGGATCACCCAAACCATAGATAGCGGAAACAGACGCAACGATAATGGCATCTTTTCTTTCTAATAGTGCCTTGGTCGCAGACAGCCTCATTTGTTCAATATGAGCGTTTACAGAAGCATCTTTCTCAATAAATGTATCCGTGGTTGGAACGTAGGCTTCCGGCTGGTAGTAGTCATAGTAAGAAACGAAATACTCGACAGCGTTATTTGGGAAGAAAGACTTCATCTCACCATAAAGTTGAGCAGCCAACGTCTTATTTGGCGCCAATAGGATTGCTGGTCTTTGAGACTGGGAAATGACGTTAGCAAGCGTGAAAGTTTTACCCGACCCCGTTACCCCTAATAGAGTTTGATGTGCGAGACCAGAATCCAGTCCATCTAGTAATTGGGTAATCGCAGTCGGCTGGTCACCGGACGGACTGTAGTCCGATACCAAATCAAAAAGTTTACTCATAGGTCGCCATTTCCATACTGTTTTTTTAATCAGGTCATTGTCACTCTATGAGGAGTGTCGATGCAACTATTATCTGGAGAAATGCATCTTAAGATTAGAGATCAGTTATAGCTTTTAATTTTAGAACTTGGTATTATCCGTGCCCCTGCAAAGTTCCCTCAGCTAAATTACTCGAATTTTAATCCACTACTTTTCCCCAAAAAATCTAAAAATACCGCTTGTTTTACTGTTCCCTTTGTAATCAGGAAAAGTTATACAATCGTAATAAATTGAAAACATCCCTTTAAATACATCAAGTTAGATCGTTTTTTACATTTTCAGATTTATCCCAGCTATTGTTGTTAAAGTTTCACACACACACTTATCCACAATTTTGGTGGATAACTAAAGCAAAGCCAAATCCAATAAGGCATTCAAGAAAGTAAAGTTTTTTATCTGATTTTTTTCTGTGATTTTTGATTGACAGAAAAAAGGAGTCTTATTAGAATTCGCATCGCTAACAAGCAATTCCCCCTTAGTTCAGTTGGTAGAACGGCGGACTGTTAATCCGTATGTCGCAGGTTCGAGTCCCGCAGGGGGAGCCAAATTTAAAGAAGCCGCATCACTTGATGCGGCTTTTTACGTTATAAAGCGACTGGTTTGTACCAAACCAATGTCTCAGCCGAAGCGTCGGACCGCCCTAGTCGGCCACGTGCGAGTCCCGACAAGGGAAGCCAAATTTAAAGAAGCCGCATCACTTGATGCGGCTTTTTGCGTTTTAAAGCGACTGGTTTGTACCAAACCAATGTCCTAGTCGAAACGTTGGGCCGCGCTGGCCACCCGCGTTCGAGTTATAACCATTAATTGCAGTCTACGTCTTGTGGTTCTTCGTCTTTAAACCTTCGATAACAGTGAGAAGTTAGGGTGCCTTGCTCCGTCCTAAATGAAAGGCCCGAGTGGCCTATGTTGATTCGCTTCCGCCACACTAGTAGATCTTCGAGTGAGTCAACCTTTTCTATTTGAATCTGTATTTTTTCAAAGTATCCGTCAAAGTTCATAATTCAATATCTTATTAAAACAACAAACCGCTCTAACCAGTTTTAATCATTCAGTAGTTGCTAAAAAACGTCTCAGATACAGCTTTTGCTTCAACAATGAAAAAGGCGTGGATATGTTGGCAACCAAAGCTCGATCTTCACCACTGAACACACTTAAATGATTGACGAACCACCTTAAACGAAAAGAATTAAATAGTACTGACAATCAAATAATTTCAAGAAAAATCAGAAGTTAGAATATGATTACTTCAAAGATATCAGCGGAGTTTTCGTCGTTTTGATCTACAAATTTTTAGGAGCCCAGAACTCTCTCAGAGACACCCACAATAGGTGTAAACTTCATATATAAATTCGCTGTTTTAAATCGCGACCTAGCGATGCTCAATGCTCCCGCCCCTGAGCTCATCGAGTAATAGTGCTCTTCGGTCTAATAGTTACAGCACAAATATACCTATCTATTTGTGCAAACTGATTTTTCAAACAATGATCAGTTCTGTCAGGTAGCCCTTCCTCTTCATACCAATACATACCTTTCAATAGCAGAGGAAATACACGGCTAAAGCAATAAGAACAGTCCGCTTACCCGTTAAAATTGTTAATTTTCTTATCAATAAATGGCTCTCAAGTAGACTAATTATTTCAGTACAAGGTGTAGTCCTGGTGAGTTTTAGATCGTCCAATTTATTGTTGCTCCATCTGCTATCCTGTTATTAAGCGTATAAATTTCCATCAGACATACAAAACCACACCGTTCACTGGTTGTTATTAGGTGAGCAAAGCAGGATAATATCGGGATCGGAATCTCAAGAATTAATCCATTATGACCGAATACCTTTTGTTGTTGGTTGGCACAGTGCTGGTCAATAACTTTGTGCTAGTGAAGTTTTTAGGGCTATGTCCTTTCATGGGAGTCTCCAAGAAACTGGAGACTGCGATTGGCATGGGCCTCGCGACGACTTTCGTTCTGACGTTAGCGTCGGTATCTGCATACCTAGTAGAAACCTACATCCTTACCCCTCTGGGTATTGAATACCTGCGTACCATGAGTTTCATTTTGGTTATCGCAGTCGTGGTTCAATTTACGGAAATGGTGGTTCACAAAACCAGCCCGACTCTTTATCGCCTATTGGGTATCTTCCTCCCCCTTATCACCACCAACTGTGCGGTATTAGGCGTGGCACTCTTGAACATCAATGAAAACCACAACTTCATCCAGTCGATCGTTTATGGTTTCGGCGCGGCGGTAGGTTTCTCCCTTGTTCTGATCCTATTTGCTGCAATGCGTGAACGTATTGCGGTTGCTGATGTTCCAATGCCATTTAAAGGCGCATCGATAGCGATGATCACAGCAGGCCTAATGTCTCTGGCATTCATGGGCTTTACTGGGTTGGTGAAATAAGCATGAGTACCATTTTAATTGCGATCATTGCGTTAGCTGTTTTAGCCGCTGTTTTTGGCGCTATCTTGGGCTTCGCCTCTATTCGTTTCAAAGTAGAAGCCGATCCTATCGTCGATCAAATCGACACAATTTTACCGCAAACTCAATGTGGCCAGTGTGGCTATCCAGGTTGTCGCCCATACGCAGAGGCGATTGCTAACGGAGACAAAATCAATAAATGTCCTCCTGGTGGCCAAGCAACCATTGAGAAGCTAGCAGACTTAATGGGCGTAGAAGTTGAAGACTCCGCTCACGACTTAGATAACAAAGTAAAAACTGTTGCCTTCATTCATGAAGATATGTGTATCGGCTGTACTAAATGTATTCAAGCCTGCCCTGTCGACGCGATAGTTGGTGGTACTAAGGCGCTACACACGGTAATTAAAGATGAATGTACTGGTTGTGATCTTTGCGTCGCACCGTGCCCTACTGACTGTATTGAAATGATTCCAGTGGCAACAACGACTGAAAATTGGAAATGGCAGATGAACATCATTCCTGTTACGGATATCACTAACCAAGCAACTGATGCGACCGCGTCAGAGCCTAAGGCGTAGGGTTAGTATGATCTCTTTAATTGAACAAATTCGCACGGGCTCTATTTGGACCTTCCCGGGCGGCGTGCACCCTGCTGAAAACAAGAAACAGTCCAATACCACTGACATCGTTCATGCAAGGCTTCCAGAAGAAATCGTCCTTCCGGTAAAACAACACATCGGTAAACCAGGTAACTTATTGGTTGCCGCGGGTGACACCGTACTGAAAGGCCAACAACTAACGGCTTTAGATACTGGCTTTACATTGCCGGTACATGCACCTACATCAGGTGTGATTACCGCTATTGAACCGAGAACTACCGCTCACCCTTCAGGTTTGAGCGAACTCAGTGTGGTTATTAAACCCGATGGCTTAGATACTTGGATTGAACGAAATCCCGTTGAAGACTTTTCAACCAAAACCTCAGACGAGCTGCTTGATGTGATTCGCCAAGCCGGTATTTCAGGTATGGGTGGCGCAGGCTTTCCTACGGCGAAAAAGCTCCAGTCAGGCCTAGGTCGTACTGATATTCTTATCGTCAATGCTGCTGAGTGTGAACCTTACATCACATCAGATGATAAGTTGCTTCAAGAACATGCCGAAGAAGTATTAAAAGGCATTGAGATAGTTGAACACATCCTTCAGCCAAAACTGACCG
The DNA here is from genome assembly GCF_027587015.1 of Vibrio sp. Makdt. NCBI lineage: Bacteria > Pseudomonadati > Pseudomonadota > Gammaproteobacteria > Vibrionales > Vibrionaceae > Vibrio > Vibrio sp. Makdt. The sequence goes on along the minus strand of NZ_JAPPTH010000022.1, from coordinate 7,215 downwards.
TTATCGGTATTGAAGACAACAAGCCAGCGGCAATAAAAGCACTTGAGGTTGCCGCGAAAGACAAAGACATCGTCATTCGCGTTATACCGACTAAATACCCTTCAGGTGGTGAGAAGCAGCTGATTAAGATCCTCACGAATAAAGAGGTTCCTGCTGGCGGCATCCCTGCTGACATCGGTGTATTAGTTCAAAACGTCGGATCTCTTTACTCAATTAAGAGAGCGGTAATCGACGGTGAACCCGTATTTAACCGCGTTGTGACTTTAACCGGTAAGACTTTTAAGCAACCTCGCAACGTGTGGGCACTATTAGGTACACCTGTACACGAGTTGCTTGAAGAGTTTGGCTACAAAGCCGATAAAAAGCTGCCGCGTTTGATTTTGGGCGGCCCGATGATGGGCTTCACCTTGCCGCATGCCAATGTGCCGGTCACTAAAACATCGAACTGTATTTTAGCGCCAACACGTCGTGAAATTGCACCAAGCACTTACGAAATGGAGTGCATTCGATGCAGTGCATGTGCTGAAGCTTGTCCAGCGTCACTGTTACCTCAACAGTTGCAATGGCATGCAAAAGCCAATGAGCTAGACAAGTGTGAAGAGCTAAATATTAAAGACTGTATTGAATGTGGTGCATGTGCATTTGTCTGCCCAAGTGAAATCCCTCTTGTTCAGTACTATCGCCAAGCAAAAGCTGAAATCAAAACTCGAAAAGATGAGGCCGCTGCTGCAGAGCGCGCCAAGATTCGCTTTGAAGAGAAGAACGCTCGTATGGAGCGTGATAAAGCCGAACGTGAAAACCGCTTTAAGAAAGCCGCAGATAACCGCCGCAAAGATATGAAAACATCTGGCGGTGATGATGCTATTGCTGCGGCTATTGCTCGTGTTAAAGCACAAAAAGCCGCTGCGGATCAGGCTCCGAATGAAGAGCCAGCAGTGAAACCTGCGGTTGCTGCCGCTATTGCGAAGGCAAAAGCGAAACAAGCTGCAGCTCAGAAAGCAGAAGGCGCTGAACCAGACAACTCTGAAATGTCTAAACTGCGTGAAGAGCGCAAGCGTCAAGCGAGAGAGCGCAAGGCACAACAAGCAGCAGCCGATACTCCTGCAGAAAGCTCAGGTGATGGCAAGAAAGACGCGGTTGCTGCTGCGATTGCACGAGCTAAAGCGAAGAAAGCTCAACAAGCGGAATCAGCTTCTGAGGCTCCGGCAGAAAGCTCTGGCGACGCCAAGAAAGACGCAGTTGCTGCGGCTATTGCACGTGCTAAAGCGAAGAAAGCACAGCAAGCGGAATCAACTTCTGATACTCCTGTTGAAGGTTCTGGCGACGCCAAGAAAGACGCAGTTGCTGCCGCAATAGCTCGTGCCAAAGCGAAGAAGGCTCAACAAGCGGAAGCTGCTTCTGAAGCTTCGGCTGAAAGCTCTGGTGATGCTAAGAAAGATGCCGTTGCTGCCGCAATAGCTCGCGCCAAAGCGAAGAAAGCACAACAAGCAGCATCAGCTTCTGATGCTCCTGCTGAAAGCTCTGGTGACGCTAAAAAAGATGCTGTTGCTGCCGCTATCGCTCGTGCTAAAGCCAAAAAAGCACAGCAAGCTAAGCAAGCAGAAACATCTGAACCAGTGGTAGAAGTTGAAACCGAGACTAAATCGGAGCAAGTCGACCCTAAGAAAGCTGCTGTTGCTGCGGCCATCGCTCGCGCTAAGGCTAAGAAAGCACAGCAAGCGACACAAGAAACAACCGAAGCTCCTGAACCTGCAGTTGAAACTGAAGCTGGAAGTTCTGGCGATGCTAAGAAAGACGCCGTTGCTGCCGCTATAGCCCGTGCTAAAGCAAAAAAAGCACAGCAAGCTAAGCAAGCAGAAACATCTGAACCAGTAGTTGAAGTAGAAACTGATACTCAATCTGAACAGGTCGATCCGAAGAAAGCTGCTGTTGCTGCAGCTATCGCTCGTGCTAAAGCGAAAAAAGCACAGCAAGCGAAACAAGACGAAACAGTAGAAACGCCAGAGCCAGTGCTCGAAGTGGCAGCTGAGACTCAATCTGAAGCTGTTGACCCTAAAAAAGCAGCCGTTGCTGCCGCTATTGCTCGTGCTAAAGCAAGAAAGGCACAGCAAGAGCAAGACAAAAAGAACAATGAGGAGAAAGAGTAGTGGCCTTCTTTATCGCCAGCTCACCGCACGCGCATAGCCGTAGAAGCACCCCAGATCTAATGAAATGGGTGGCTATTTGTGCATTGCCAGGTCTACTAGCTCAAACCTACTTCTTTGGATGGGGTACCCTCATCCAGTTAGTATTTGCTATCGCGCTTGCTGTTATCTTTGAAGCAGCCGTCATGCTATTGAGAAAACGCCCGCCAGTAATGGCACTGCGTGATTACAGTGCTGTTGTAACCGCTTGGCTACTGAGTGTCGCTATTCCTCCGCACTCACCGTGGTGGATTCTAGTGATTGGTATGTTCTTCGCTATTATTATCGCGAAACACTTATACGGTGGCCTGGGGCAGAACCCATTTAACCCTGCGATGGTCGCTTACGTTGTTTTGCTGATTTCATTCCCAGTTCAAATGACCAGTTGGAATGCTCCCGCGAGCCTGACAGCAGAAGCAACAAGCTTTATTGACTCATTCTTGATGATATTCACGGGATTCAATAACGAAGGTTTGTCTCTGCAACAAGCACGCCTTGGTATTGATGGCACTACAATGGCAACGCCGCTTGATGCGTTCAAAACAGCATTAACGGCTGGTAACACGGCATCTGAAGCGCTGTCTCAACCTCAATTTAGTTGGTTAGCTGGCGTAGGCTGGGAGTGGGTAAACCTTGCTTACCTAATCGGCGGTTTAGTGCTGATTAAGCAACGTGTTATTCAATGGTATATCCCTGTGGCTTTCATCGGCAGTCTTACTCTGTTTAGCTTAGTGTTCTTAGTGCTCACTCCTGGTGAAACCGCTTCTCCAACCATTCACCTTCTGTCTGGCGCGACTATGCTTGGTGCATTCTTTATTGCAACCGACCCAGTTTCGGCTTCAACGACAGTTAAAGGTCGCTTGGTGTTTGGTGCCCTAATTGGTGCGCTAGTGTTTATTATCCGCAGTTGGGGTGGCTTCCCTGATGGCGTTGCGTTTGCTGTATTGTTAGCCAACATGTGTGTTCCACTAATTGACTACTACACCAAGCCTCGTACATACGGCCACTAAAGGAGCGGACATCATGCTAAATGCGATTAAGAAAAACGGCCTTGTGCTCGCGATTTTTGCCTGTGCATCGACAGGGTTAGTGGCGGTAACCCACTACCTCACAAAAGACCAGATCAAACAACAAGAACAGGCTCAGCTACTGTCTGTTCTTAACCAAGTGATCCCGCACGATCTTCACGACAACGAACTGTTTTCGTCTTGTACTTTAGTTCAAGCAGAAGAGCTTGGTACTGAACAAGCGATGCCCGCTTACATCGCAAAAATCAATGGTGAGCCAAGCGCGATTGCTATCGAGGCAATTGCACCAGACGGTTATAACGGTGCAATTAAAGTGATCGTCGGTATGAAAATCGACGGTACCATTTTGGGCACACGTGTACTTTCTCACCAAGAAACTCCGGGATTAGGTGATAAGATTGATCTACGTGTGAGTGATTGGATTCTTTCGTTTGCAGGTAAGCAAGTGACGGATTCTAATCTAGACCGTTGGAAGGTTCGTAAAGACGGTGGTGACTTCGACCAGTTTACTGGCGCTACTATCACTCCGAGAGCGGTTGTGAAGTCAGTCAAACAAGCGGTTCAATACGTCAACCAAAACAACCAAGCATTGCTTGCTCAACCTCTAAATTGTGGTGGTGAATAATGAGTGATCATAAAACACTAATCAAAAATGGCATGTGGGCTAACAACCCAGCCCTAGTTCAACTTCTTGGCTTATGTCCGCTGTTGGCTGTGTCTTCAACGGTGACCAATGCACTTGGACTAGGTATTGCGACTCTGCTTGTATTGGTCGGTTCGAACGTTGCTGTTTCTCTGGTTCGTAACCACGTACCAAAAGAAGTGCGTATTCCAGTATTCGTGATGATCATTGCATCACTGGTAACGTGTGTTCAGCTGCTGATGAATGCTTACGCTTATGGCCTGTACCTATCTCTCGGTATCTTCATCCCACTGATCGTAACTAACTGTATCATCATTGGCCGAGCAGAAGCCTTCGCGTCTAAAAATGAAGTATTACCTGCCGCTCAAGATGGTTTCTGGATGGGTCTTGGTATGACATCAGTATTGGTGGTACTGGGCGCAATGCGCGAAATCATTGGTAATGGCACCCTATTTGATGGCGCAGATCTGCTGCTCGGTGATTGGGCATCGGTACTACGAATCGAAATTTTCCAGTTTGATAACAGCTTCTTGTTAGCTCTACTTCCACCGGGCGCATTTATTGGTGTTGGTTTCTTGATAGCGTTGAAAAACATTATCGATAACCAAGCAAAATCTAGACAACCAAAACAAGAAAAACCAGTCATTGAACGCGCTCGCGTTACCAATGCCTGATAAGTTAAATTAGCTTTAATCCCGCTGAGTTAGTTCAACCACTCAGCGGGAAAATCAGATCTAAACAGTACATATAATAATGACGCTCATAAGAGCGCGTAACCGATGATAAAGCAGAAGCAATCCAAGCTTCATGCCCTAACTATTTGAAAGTAATGTCGCTATGAACAATGTAAAACGAGTAGAAATACTTGAGCGTTTAAGAGAAAACAATCCAAAGCCAGAGACTGAGCTTAACTGGAACAGCCCATTCGAACTGCTGATTGCAGTTCTATTGTCTGCACAAGCAACCGATGTCAGCGTGAACAAGGCGACGGATAAGCTGTACCCTGTAGCCAATACGCCGCAAGCCATTTTCGACCTTGGTGTTGATGGCTTAAAAGAGTACATCAAGACCATCGGCCTATTTAACTCAAAAGCAGAAAACACCATCAAGACGTGTCGTATGCTGCTTGACCTACATAATGGTGAAGTACCGGAAGATCGCGCTGCATTAGAAGCCCTTCCAGGTGTTGGACGTAAAACAGCAAATGTAGTGTTAAATACCGCATTTGGTTGGCCAACGATTGCCGTTGATACTCACATCTATCGTGTATCAAACCGCACTAAGCTAGCGATGGGTAAAACCGTCGACGATGTCGAAGCAAAACTACTTAAAGTTATCCCAAAAGAATTCAAACTGGATGTCCACCATTGGCTCATTCTTCATGGACGTTACACCTGTGTCGCACGTAAACCACGCTGTGGCAGCTGTATCATTGAAGACCTCTGTGAGTACAAAGAAAAGAGCGAAGATTAGTCTTTCCGTTCACAACGATTAATCAATACGGCAGCGCTTAAAGCGCTGCTTTTTTATTGCCACTCTCTAGAAGTCGCCTCTATATCAGTTTTCATTTCTAATTCTGCGCTCCCAAGATAACAGGCATAAAAAATCCCGCCTTTTATGGCGGGATTCAATTATTTAGCTAAGAAGTCTTTCTTAGATAAACTTCACTTTAGTCACTTCTTTGACAGCAGATAGAACAAATGTTGGTACTGCTGCAATGAAGATTAACGATATTAAGTGATTAAACTCTAGTGCTTCTGTGCTGAAGACCAGCTGACCGAAGCTTGTGTAAACAACGCTTAAAGACAAGATAGCCGATACTGCCACCGCACCAAGTAGGTAGTGGTTAGTGAACGGATTCTTACGATAAATCGTTGTAAACGTACGAGCATCGAACAAGCTCCAAAGTTGAGCAAAGATCAGTGTTAAAAACGCAACGGTTTGTGCGTATTGAGCACTGTAACCACCGTCGAGTGCGTAAGAGAATGTCACAAAGCTTAGACCACCTAATGCGAGACCACGAGTTAGGATACGAGCGCCTAGACCATTAGAGAAGAAGCCTTGGTCACGTTTGCCTGGCTTACGCTCCATGAGATCTTTCTCTTCTGGCTCAACACCGAGTGCGAGTGCTGGCAGACCATCAGAAACGAGGTTAACCCATAAAATCATTAGTGGAGTTAGCGGAAGTACTACATCTGGTCCCATGAGTAGGAATGCAAATAGGATTACCGAAACCTCACCCACGTTCGCTGTAAGTGCTTGGCGGATAAACTTACGTAGGTTATCGAAAATTTGACGACCCTGACGTACCGCCTTCACGATAGTACTGAAGTTGTCATCCAACAGGATAAGGTCACCTGAGTCTTTCGCAACAGACGTACCAGTAATACCCATCGCAACACCAATGTCTGCACGACGCAGTGCTGGCGCATCGTTCACGCCGTCACCGGTCATAGAGGCAACTTCGTTGTTCTCTTGCTGCGCTTTTACGATACGCAGCTTGTGCTCTGGAGTAACACGTGCAAATACTGCAACCTGAGAACAGATAGACAAAAGCTTCTCGTCATCCATTTGGTCAAGCTCAGCACCCGTTACCACTAGATCGTCTTCGCTACGGATGATTCCGATTTCACGAGCAATCGCTGCTGCCGTAACTGCGTGGTCACCGGTAATCATTACCGTACGAACACCAGCGCTATAACAGCTATTTACTGCATCACGCACTTCTGGACGTGGTGGATCCATGATGCCATAGATACCCAGGATGCTGACGTCTTTTTCAAGCTCAGGGAAATCTAACTCAAGCTCTTCTTCTTTTAATTCACGGAAACCAACGGCAAGTGTACGCAGAGCATTACCACCAAAGGTTTGGATTGCCGCTTCAAAGTCTAAATGAAGTTCTTGAGACGGTGCGGTATCGAGAGCCAAGTTGCCTGCAACTTCACAACCAACCGTTGGTACGAAACCACCGTCAACCATGAAGCTGGTTGATTTACTAAGAACAACATCTGGCGCGCCTTTCAATGCTAGGAAGTGCTTACCTTGTGGGTCACGAACGATAACAGAAGCCATCTTACGACCAGAATCGAACGGGAACTTCTTAACAATTGAGTAGCCACCCGTTGATAGCATTTCATCTTGTTTAAGACCTGCTTTTGCCGCTGCAACAATTAGTGCACCTTCTGTCGGGTTGCCACGAACCGTCCATTTACCATCAGCATTTACATATTCAGCATCGTTACAAAGCGTTGCAACAACAAGACCTTTCATCATTGCAGGGCTGTTTGTCGCTTCGACATTGTGACCTTTGGTAATGAATTCACCCTTAGGATCAAAACCTTTGCCTGACACATCCCAGTAA